>NZ_JAOQKB010000001.1:186692-406670 GCF_025567215.1 Huintestinicola butyrica | reverse complement strand
ACTTTCATATGCGGTAAAATATATATGTCATTCTTAAAAAACATCTGATACTAAGCATCAATTAAAAACTATACAAAAAATCGAGCATAATCTTGCGTGTATGGGTTATGTGAAGATTTTTTGTCTATAGTTTTATTGGTGATCAGTATGATATGCCCCGACAAGAATTTTCTTGCAAAAGCATAATAACTGTGTTATAATTACTGTAATAAATATGAAAGGAACAACTGCTATGAAAGCTGATTTTGATTATCTCTGGACTGACAAGAAGCGTACGATATTCGGTCTGCCCCTTTCCTTTACAAGATATTATCTCACTGAGAAAAAACTCATCACCCGAACAGGCTTTTTAAATATAGTAGAGGACGAGTTCGACCTTTACCGTGTGATAGACAAGAAGCTCATGCTTCCCCTCGGTCAGCGGCTTTTCGGCTGCGGCACTGTGGTCATCAACGTGAAAGACGTGGATACTCCAGTAAAGACAGTAAAATCTGTCAAGGCTCCCAGAAAGATGATGGAGCTGCTGGACGCTCAAGTGGATAAGATGCGTGACGCTTACGGCATCAGGGGTCGTGACATGAACGACGTGCTCTGTCACCATGATGATATCATGGGAGATGACGGCAATGCTTGATTTTATTAAAGAAAAGACCGACTGCTGGGAATTTCTGCGCTCCACCGAGCTGCCTATCTTCATCTATGGCATGGGCGACGGTGCGGAAAAGATACTCCGTGTTTTCGATATGTACAATATCCCCACAGCAGGATTTTTTGCCAGCGATGAATTTGTGAGAGGACATTATTTCAAAGGGCATCTTGTTCACTCCCTCTCTCAGATAGAGGCACTCATTGATGATTTTATAATAGTGCTTGCTTTCGGTGCGGGCTACGAAAGCCTGTACAACAGGATAAACGATATGGCAAAGCGCCACACTCTCCTTGCGCCCGATGTTCCCGTTGTGGGGGACGGTTTGTTCACCTACAGCTACTGCATGGAAAATGCCGACAAGCTTCAAAAGGTGTATGACCTGCTGGCGGACGACATATCAAAGCAGACCTTTTCCGATGTGGTTAATTTCAGGATAAGCGGCAAGATAGAATATCTTAACGCCTGCACATTCCCCCGTGAAAGGATTTTCACCGATATTATCAGGCTTGGCGATGACGAGGAATACATCGACATGGGCGCTTACAACGGCGACACCGTGCTGGAATTTGCCGATATCACAGGGGGAAAATACCGCAGGATATTCGCCATGGAGCCTGATACAAGGAACTTCCGCAAGCTTACCAAAAGCACCGACGGCATGGAGCGCATAGACCTGTTCAACGCTGCCGCATGGAGCGATGACACAGTTCTCACATTTTCCGACCGCTCGGGAAGGAACTCCAAGCTCACCGAGGGCGGAGGCGTTAAGCTCAAGCAGGTGGCGGCTCTCAGGGGCGACAGTCTTTCGGAAAATGCAACATTTATAAAAATGGACGTGGAGGGCGCTGAACGCCATGCGCTGGAGGGCTGTGCCCAGTCACTGAAAAACGGCTCAAAGCTTATCTGTGCCCTTTATCACAGGACGGAGGACATTTTTGATCTGCCGCTGCTAGTGCATGAGATAAACCCGGATCTGAAGCTGTACATACGTCATCTTATGTATATTCCCGCCTGGGAGACCAATCTTTACTGCGTTCCTAATACTAATAACCATTTAACCTAAGAACAAATGATTATTAGTATAAGCAGTGATTTTGTCCGTCACACACGGACAGTTGTGTATTTTTTGAAAACAATCTGACGGAGTTTTATAAAACACTTGCAAAACCCGAAAAAATGTTATATTATATATAGTGGACTGCGGTGTGTGCCGCAGATGATCAACAGAGATTGAAAGGGAGATTTAGTTATGGCTTTGAAGGATATGACTGCAGAGCAGCTCAAGGCATTCAGGGACGAGTGCCGGAAGCAGTACGACGATTTCAAATCACAGGGACTTAAGCTTGATATGTCAAGAGGTAAGCCCTGCAAGGAGCAGCTTGATATGAGCATGCCAATGCTCGACGTTCTCAACAGCAGCTCTTCTCTTATCGACGCTGACGGCGTTGATGTCCGCAATTACGGCTTCCTTACAGGTATCACCGAGGCTAAGAAGCTTTTTGCAGACCTGCTGGGCGTTGACCCCTCCATGATAATCGTAGGCGGTAACTCCAGCCTTACTCTTATGTATGATTCCGTTGCAAGAGCAATGCAGTTCGGCGTATATGGCAGCACAAAGCCCTGGGGCAAGTGCGATAAGGTAAAGTTCCTTTGCCCTGTTCCCGGCTATGACAGACATTTCGGCATCACCGAGACTTTCGGCATCGAAATGATAAATGTTCCCATGACTCCTCAGGGTCCTGATATGGATATGGTAGAGGAGCTTGTAAACAATGATCCCGCCGTTAAGGGAATCTGGTGCGTACCTATGTACTCCAACCCCGACGGATACACATATTCCGATGAAACAGTAAAGCGATTTGCAGCTCTCAAGCCCGCTGCCGAGGATTTCAGAATTTTCTGGGATAACGCTTACTGCGTACATCACCTGAAGGACGACCACGACAGTCTCCTTAACATTTTTGATGAAGCAAAGAAGTGCGGCAACGAGGATATGATCTTCGAGTTCGCTTCCACTTCCAAGATAACCTTCCCCGGTGCAGGCGTTGCAGTTATCGCAGCTTCCGAGAACAATGTAAAGCATATCTCCAAGCTTCTGGGAATGCAGAACATCAGCTACGATAAGGTAAATCAGCTCCGCCACGTAAGATATTTTGGCAATGCTGACGGCCTCAGAAAGTACATGGAAAAGCACAAGGCTATCCTTGCTCCCAAGTTTGATACCGTTATCAGAATACTCACCGAGCAGATGGGCGACCTTGATATCCTTACATGGAACGAGCCTAAGGGCGGCTACTTCATTTCCGTAAATACCCTTGACGGCTGTGCAAAGGAAGTTGCACGTCTCTGCAAGGAGGGCGGCGTCGTCCTCACAGGAGCAGGTGCAACCTTCCCCTACAAGAAGGACCCCAACGACAAGAACATCCGTCTTTCTCCTTCTTTCCCCACTTTGGAAGATCTTACAAAGGCTATGGAGCTTTTCTGCATCTGCGTAAAGCTTGCATCTGCTGAAAAACTGCTTGCAAAGTAACTTGTTTTCCAACTGATATTTAAAGCTCCCTGTGCATATAATCCTATTGTGATTCTAATGCGCAAGGAGCTTTTTAGTATGTACAAATGCGTAAAAATATCCGCAGCTGCCGTGATATCTGCGGCAGTCGTATTATCTGCGGCGGTGTTTTTCATATCAGACCACAGCAGCAGGGCAATAACGGCTTCATCTGAGGGAAGTGTTCAAATGGAGCAGTCTCTTCCCGTGATAATGTATCACAGCGTGCTTTCAGACCCGTCACGGACAGGCGACTACGTTATCACGCCCGATGAATTTGAAAAAGACCTTATTTACATCAAAAGCAAGGGCATGAACACCGTTACTCCCGATATGATAATCGACTATGTGGATAATGGCACTCCCCTGCCAGAAGGCCCCATACTGCTCACCTTTGATGACGGGCATCTGAATAATATGACCTATGCTCTGCCGCTGCTGCAAAAATATGATATGTATGCCACAGTAAGCGTGGTAGGGGCATACACATTAAACGCCGAGAAAGAAAATGACCCAAATCCTTATTATGCCTATCTGACGCACGATGATATCATTGAACTTGACAAGGAAGGACACTTTGATATCGGCTGCCACACCTATGATATGCACAGTCTGGGCTGCCGAAACGGTGCGTCACGAAAAAGCAGCGAGACCGAGGAGGAATACAAGGTAAACTTTTCCCATGACCTGACACTGTTCCGTGATGAAATATCGGAAAAGTGCGGCATCTACCCCATTGTATATGCCTATCCCTACGGCTACATCTCGTCGGAGGGGTATGACCTGCTGAAAGAATACGGCTATCGGATAGTCCTTACCTGCTGCGAGCGTGGGAACACTATCCCCTGCGGCACAGGCGACAGGCTAATTATCCTTGACCGATACAACCGCTCAGGTCTTATGCAGTCGGAGGATTTTATGAAGAAAGCAGGGATTTGATTTAAGCACATTTACTATTGTGCAGGTATTAAAATTGTGCAATACGTTGAAAATTTATAAAAGCGGCAAAATAGTTTCTAAAAGCCTTGACAAAACTACACCAATGTGGTATATTTATATCACAGCAAGAAACCCGATACCAAATCGGATAAAAATAATGATAATAATATTACGGAGGTAAAAAATATGAAAAAGTTTGTCTGTTCTATCTGCGGCTATGTATATGAGGGTGAGGCCGCACCCGAAAAATGTCCCCAGTGCGGAGCTCCTGCTTCCAAGTTCACTGAGGTTGCTTCCGATGACGGACTGAAGTTTGCCTGCGAGCACATTGTCGGCATCGCTAAGGAAGTTGACGACAAGGAGATCATCGACGGCCTCAACCAGAACTTCATGGGCGAGTGCACAGAGGTAGGTATGTACCTTGCAATGTCCAGAGTTGCTGACAGAGAGGGCTACCCCGAAGTCGCTGAGGCTTACAAGAGAATCGCTTACGAAGAGGCTGAGCACGCAGCTAAGTTTGCAGAGCTTCTGGGCGACGTTGTTTCCGACTCCACCAAGAAGAACCTCGAAATGAGAGTTATGGCTGAGCACGGCGCAACTCAGGGCAAGCTTGACCTTGCTTCCAGAGCAAAGAAGCTTAACCTGGACGCTATCCATGATACTGTCCATGAAATGGCAAAGGACGAGGCAAGACACGGCAAGGCATTCCAGGGTCTCCTCAACCGTTACTTCAAGTAATTTATACGCTGATATCCATAGGGTGTACAAAGTGATCTGTACACCCTTTTTCTATGTGCTGCCCCCGCTTGCAGGTGTTAAAACTGCATTTGTAACAGCACCCATGAAAAAAGGGCATTGCCGAAAATGGCAATGCCCTTTTGTTATTTCTGTATAAACTTATGAAAGCTTAGAGCCGTTTGGGATATCCTTGTCAACGAAAATTACCTTTGCATCTTCTCCGACACTTGCGGCAACTATCATTCCGTTGGACTCAACCCCGCAGAGCTTTGCGGGAGCAAGGTTTGCAACAACAATTACCTTTTTGCCGATAAGATCCTCGGGAGCATACCACTTGGCAATGCCCGATACTACCTGTCTCTCGCCGAAGCCGTCATCAAGCATGAGCTTCAGGAGTTTCTTTGCCTTGGGTATCTTCTCGCAGGACTTGACCTCTGCAACACGCAGGTCGGACTTGAAGAAATCGTCGATCTTTATAGTCTCGGAAAGAGGCTCAAGGTTTGCGCCGTCCTTATCCTGCTCAGCCTGAGTCTTTTTCATCTGAGCTTCGATAAGAGCATTAAGCTCGCTTATCTCCTTGTCAACGTCGATTCTGGGGAAGAGAACTTCTCCTCTGTGAACGGTGACATCGGCAGGAAGAACGCCGAACTTAGCTGCATTTTCGTAGGAAACATCATCGGCGGACGCACCTATCTGCTCCCATACCTTGGGCATGGTGGTAGGCATAAATGCGGAAAGCAGAGATGTGGAAATTCTGATAGCTTCAAGGAGATTGTAAAGAACAGCTGCAAGTCTGGGCTTGTTGGCCTCGTCCTTTGCAAGCACCCAGGGAGCAGTCTCGTCAATGTACTTGTTTGCACGGGAAATTACCTTGAATATCTCAGCAAGAGCGATGTTCAGGGTGGTGTTGTCCATGCACTCGTCAACCTTTGCACGGAGAGCTGTTGCCATGGAGATAAGCTCATCGTCCATAGGGTCGGACTTCTTGTCGGCAGGAAGAGTGCCGCCGAAATACTTCTCCACCATTGCAACGGTTCTGGAAACAAGGTTGCCCAGGTCATTTGCAAGGTCGGAGTTAATTCTGTTTATCATTATCTCGTTGGAGAATGAGCTGTCAGCACCGAGAGCCATTTCACGGAGAATGTGGTATCTGATAGCATCGGGAGAATATCTCTCGCCAAGAACCATTGGGTCAACAACGTTGCCGATGGACTTGCTCATCTTCTGACCGTTGAAGGTTATCCAGCCGTGAACAGCAAGGTGCTTGGGCAGAGGAAGATCAAGAGCCATAAGGATAGCGGGCCAGATGATAGCGTGGAAACGCATAATATCCTTTGCTACCATATGCACATCTGCGGGCCAGAACTTGTCATAATCATTGTAGGCGTCGTTTGCATATCCCAGAGCGGTGATATAGTTGGAAAGGGCATCTACCCATACATATATAACGTGCTTATCATCAAAGGGAACGGGAATGCCCCACTTAAAGGAGGTACGTGAAACGCAGAGATCCTCGAGACCGGGCTTGATGAAGTTGTTTACAAGCTCAGTAGCACGGGTCTTGGGCTGGAGATAATCGGTTTCAAGGAGCAGCTTCTCGATTCTTTCAGCAAAGGGAGACATCTTGAAGAAGTAAGCCTCTTCCTTGGCCTCAACAACATCTCTGTGGCACTCTGGGCACTTGCCGTCCTCGTCCAGCTGGGACTCGGTCCAGAAGCTTTCGCAGGGAGTACAGTACTTGCCCTTGTATTCGCCCTTATAGATATAACCCTTGTCATAAAGAGCCTTGAAGATAGCCTGAACGGATTTTACGTGATAATCGTCGGTAGTTCTGATATAGCGGTCATAGCTGATGTTCATGTAGGACCAAAGCTTCTTGAAATGTTCAACGATCTCGTCAACATACTGCTTGGGAGTAACACCCTTTTCAGCAGCCTTCTGCTCGATCTTCTGACCGTGCTCGTCCGTACCGGTAAGGAACATCACATCATAGCCCTGCATTCGTCTGTAACGGGCAATGGAATCGCAGGCAACTGTGGTATAGCAGTGACCGATATGAGGATTGCCCGAAGGATAATAGATAGGGGTCGTAATGTAGTAGGGTTTCTTTGACATGATATTAGCCTCCAATTATGATATTCATAACTTATATTATAAACCATTTTTCTGCATTTGTCACTACTTTTGGGAAATTTTTTTGAGAAAAAGAGCATAATTCCAAGGATACACCCCTTGACAAAACGCAGTCGGGTGTGATATAGTAAAAAAGTAAACCATTCACCAATGATAAAAGAGGTCAGTATCATGCTTTGGAAAATGACAAATGTACAGCTTCAGAAAGGTTCCGTTTTTCCCTTTTACGGGGATAGTGCGCCCTTTTGTAAGAAAATTTGTCATAAACAGGCTCTTATCTGACTTAAAACAGAGCAGTTTTACAAATAAATAGTGCGCATTATCTTCTTAAACTATCACTAAATTCAGTTTAAGGAGATTTTTTTATGCTTAATATCGAAAAACAAATACGTAAGCTTTACGCCTCATCTGTGCTGGGAAATCTGTCCCTTACGGGAGCATGGGTAGCAATACTTGCGGCAAGGGGCTACAACCTTGTGGATATCGGCATCGCCGAGACAGTGTTCCACATCACAAGCCTTATTTTCGAGATACCCTCGGGAGTTCTGGCAGACGTTTTCGGGCGGAAGAAAATGCTTATCGTAAGCAGTATCATGCGAATGATAGGCAACATAATTATGATACTTTCGGATAACCTTTTCACCGTTTGCCTGTCCATTGCATTCCACGCACTGAGCTACAATTTTTCCTCAGGCACAGGGGACGCTCTGGCTTATGACTCACTGAAAGCCGCAAATGCAGAGAGCCGTTTTGAGCGGTTTGAATCCGATCAGCTGGTGATATACAGGCTTTGCAGCGGAATATCCACACTGTGCGCAGGCTTCGCCCTTTTCATCGGTCACAGGCTTGCATACGGCACAGACCTTATCACAGGCGTGATACAGATTGCCGTCCTCATGTCCCTCAGTGAGATGTATGCTCCCGCACCTGAGCAAAGCGGAAGCATAGCCGCAAGGCTGGCAATATGCCTTAAAGAAAGCTTTACATTTATGAAAAGCGCCAAAAGGGCAATGAAGCTTATGATAGTAAATTCCCTTATTGGTGCGGCTGATACCCTGCTTCTTTTCTTTTTGCAGGCAAAGCTCCCCGAAAGGGGTATCCCCCACCGCCTGCTGGGTGCAGCCCTGCTGTTTATGGAAATTGGCGGTATAATCGGCTCCAAGCTGATAACAAAGCTTCCGAAGCTGAGCTACAGGTGCGTTTTCTGCATATCATCTGTTATGGTGCTTGCAGGCATTGTTGCGGAGCATTCGCCGATGTACGCAGTAATGGCGCTGGGCGGATTTATTGCCGCTGTGGCTGATGATGCTCTTCAGGTGCGGACGAATGTGCTTTTGCAGGATATGTTCCCCTCGGAACAGCGTGCGACCCTCACATCACTTGAATCCTTCACATTTTCGGTGATAATGATAGTTCTGTCGCCACTTGCGGGCTTTGCATTTACATACTGGTAATATAAGAATAGGGCTGCCGAAGTTTAACGCTTCAGCAGCCCTTTAATTACATATCAATTTTACTGATTTGTGTGTACCTTCGCCTGTCGGCGACTAAACTTTTTACCTTTGTGCTTATTTGTGCGGATATTTTTACAAGCTTATATAACTAAGGGCTGCTGCATCGTGTGAAACAGCCCCTTGAATTTTCATAAACATTATTTCACCGCAGCGGCGCTGTTTCTTGCCTGAGCGGACTTATATTTGAGCCTGAGATTATCGGTGATAAGTGCGATGAACTCACTGTTTGTGGGCTTTCCCTTACCCACACTCACGGTGTAGCCGAAAAGATTCTGGATAGTATCCAGGTCTCCCCTGTCCCATGCGGTCTCGATAGCATGACGGATAGCTCTCTCCACTCTGGAGGCAGTGGTATTAAAATGCCTTGCAACTGTGGGATAAAGCAGCTTTGTAACGCTCTCCAGCATATCGGGGTCATCGTAGCTCAGAAGTATTGCCTGCCTGAGATAATGATAGCCCTTGATATGAGCGGGAATGCCTATCTGATGGATTATCTCGGTAACTACCATCTCCATATCCTCGCTGAGGCGTGGGTCGCCGGGAGCCATTTCCATAGCCGCCGCACTTCTGATAACGTTCACCAGCATATCGCAGTCAAAGGGCTTGAGCATGAAATATGCGTTCTCCATGGACATTATCTGGCGCTCCGCAAAAACGTTCCTGTATGCGGAGGTAACGATGAAAAAGGGCTTATGTACAAAGCTGTCGCAGCGCTTTATCAGCTCGGCTGCATCTATTCCTGGGATAATGCTGTCAACTATAACAACATCCGGTTCCTCACTTCTGATAGCTTCCAGCAGGAGCAGACCGTCATTGTCACGGGTAACGGCAAAAAAGCCTCTTCCTCTCAGTGAGTTTGCCAGCATACAGCCAAATTCCTTGCTCTCGTCTCCGATAATTACCTTGATCTTTTCGTTCATCGTGGAG
This sequence comes from Huintestinicola butyrica, assembly GCF_025567215.1. Lineage (NCBI taxonomy): Bacteria > Bacillati > Bacillota > Clostridia > Eubacteriales > Oscillospiraceae > Huintestinicola > Huintestinicola butyrica. The sequence continues at coordinate 397,222 of NZ_JAOQKB010000001.1, read as the reverse complement.
TCATCCTTTCATTTTGCAATTATAGTGTTAATATATATGTCTCGCTATTTCCTGACACCGGAAATAAGTCCTTGTTCAATATATTACCACGTCTTTTGGCAAAAATCAATACATTTCGGACATTTTATATCCATAAATATTCGGCTGATATTTTGCATTTCTGAGATAAATTTATGTATTTCAAGATGTCTCTCGGTAACTCAAAGTTATTCGCCATTTTATGCGTAAAGGCGCAGAAGTATTCGACCCATCTGTGCATTTGCCCCCATATGCCGCATTCCGTCAAATGCCCTATTTTTCAAGTCTTTTCAGCTGTCTTATGTCTTTTCCGACAAAAATCAGCACCTCGTAGAAGCCGAACAGCCGTGAGATTATCCTCTCGTTGTAATGGTCGTAAAGCTCCTCCACGGAGTAGTTGGAGCTGACTATTGTGGGCAGTCCCATATTCATTCTGCTGTTTATGAGATTGTAAACCGCAGACTCGTAAAAAGGCGTTCTCGGCTCCGCTCCCAGGTCGTCCATAATGAGCAGGTCGCAGCCGCAGAGAGCGGAAAGTGTGTCACTGTCCCCCTCGGCTCTTCCGAAATGCTCTTTTTCTATCTCACGGAGCAGGTTCAGCACTGAACCGTAAATAACGCTGCTGCCGCCCTTTATGACCTCTTTTGCAATGGACATGGAAAGATGTGTCTTTCCCACGCCTGTTTTGCCCAGCATAAGAATGCTCTTGGAATTATGGGAAAAGCCGTTGGCGTATTTGATGCAGAAATCAAGGTTATCCGCCATTTTGGCGTAGCAGTCCACGCCGTCAACGGTGATGCCCCTGTAATAATCAAGGCTGAAATGGGCAAAATCCGCATCGGGCATATTTGCACTGCGATTAAGCTCCTCGGAAGCTATTTTGTTGATGAGGCGCTTCATACAGTCGCACATTCCCATATCCGTATAGCCCGTGTCATTGCAGGCGCTGCACCTGTAGTGGACTTCAAGATAATCCTCGGGATAGCCGTTTGACCTGAGAATGGACTTTATCATTCGGCTGCCCTCAAGATTGCTCTGCTTTATCTTTTCAAAGCTTTCCTTATAGTTATTGCCCCGCCTGATTATAAGCTGAGAAAGCTCGGAAGCTGTTCCTGCCAGCATTCGGCGTATCTCCGCCACCTGCGGGAGTTTTTTGTATATCTCCGCAGTCCTTGCCTCCGCCTCGGCTTCCGCCCTGAGACGGCGCTTTTCCATTTCGCTGTTGGCTTTCTGACGTATCTCTGTACGTGTCATTTGTGTACTCCTCTTTATTTATACAGTAGGCTTGCTGTTTCTGGCGTGCTCCATTATGGCTGACAGGTCAAAGGATGGCGCTGATTTTTCCGCAGCCGTGCTTCTTCCCTGCGCCGCCTGACGGGGTGCCTGACATCTTGACGGCTTGGTGCGTTCATCGAACTCTATTGCCGACTGCATATCGGTAATGTTATTGTCATGCCACTTCACAAGTATCTTGTTCATGTACTGGAACGCAGGCTTGCCCGTTGCGTCAACGGTCTTGTCATAAGCCAGCTCCACAAGGTCAACAGACATATCCATGCGTGCCCACTCGTCAATGTACTTTTTCTGGGAAGCGGTGAGCTTGTTCTGCATTTTTAGGCGTGACTGCACCTTTGCCTCAAAGGTAAAGGATCTCTGCATGAGCAGTATCTCGTTTTCCGCCTGCTCGTGAGTGGCAATGTTCTTTTCATGCCAGTCAAGGGCAGCTTTTTCTATGTAGCCCATATTCGTCCTGCCGACAGAGCAGCAGTAGGCTATGAGCATCATTATGATATCCGCAGACATTCCCAGATGGTCGTATATCCACAGGATAGTCCGCTGATCGTCAAAGGTAAGCACCCTTTTAAGGCTGCCCTCGGCGCTTTTGAAAAGCAGCGCTATCTCCTGAGATTCGGCTATTCTTTCCGCTATCTCAGTGGGAAGCAGTGATTTTCTCGGTCTGATGACCTCTTTTTCGGGCGCAGCAGGCACAGCGGCAGCCGGTATTGCAGCCGCAGGAACAGCAGTTTCGGGATTGGGAGCCAGCACCCTGACAGGCTCATGCGCCGCAGGCTGACTTTTTGCCTGAGGAGCATTGCCGCTCCTGTAAATTACCCCCACCGATGACCAGTAGGAAAGAGCCTCGTCAATATCCTCGGCGGTCACTCCTATCTCGTCGGGGTCATCGGGGAGACGGCGGTATTTAAGCATATATATAAGAACTTTCAGCGCCTTGCCAGAAGCAAGTCTCAGTGCTTCGGCGGCAGCATCGGGAACGGCGAAAACTCCGCCGCTGTCCCAGTTTACCTTGTAATCCATGGCATACACTCTCTTTGCGTTACACATATTCTGCGGGTCTCTTATTTTTATCGAAACAAACCCATATTATTATATCACATATATCCGCAAAAAACTATAGGCAATACCGCACAAAGGAGCCGCTTTTTATTTGTAAGGTGTTTCAATATGCGTTGCGCTTTATCACCTCGGAGTAGAAGTCGCACAGCTCGGAGGCGGCTTCAAGGGCGTAGCTTTCCACATTGAGCATAATGCCCTTGCCTGTCCTTACGGGGCGGACGGTAACTCTGCCGCCGTCGCCGTCAGTAAGCACTCCCCCTGTCGATACGCTGAGCCTCTCCAGCAGCTCTGAGGGCTTATCCACGGGGATATATCTGTTGACCCCCGCAAACTTCGGCAGCTGTGAGACAGCTTCTTTAAGAGTCATCTTCCTGCGCCTTAGCACCTCCAGCACATTGAATGCCAGAGCTATGCCGTCGTGCATGAAAAGCTGCTTTGAGGCAAGCTGCCTTGCTTCCAGGCACTGTGACGAGGGCGAGCTTTCATCATCGCAGACGTTCTTCCCGCAGCTGATGATCTTCCTGCCGCAGCTTTCCGCCAGCTGTTCCAGCGCTCTGGGCACAGAACCGCAGACAGCGCAGTCCTCTCCCCTGTCGAACATATCCATGCAGCATATCATGACCAGCCTGTCACGGAAAACATAGCCCGTTTCCTCAGAATAGGCGGAAATGCGCCTGCCGTCTCCGCTGATACGAAAGGCTATCCGCTCGCCGTTCTTGTCGTTTCTGCCCTCAAGTATTTTTTCACAGACGGAAAGTATCCTTTCGGAAGAACTGTAGAAATCCGCACGAATGCCCTCAAAGGGCATGACCTGCTCCGATACTGCTGCGGCATAGATAAGGTCAGCCCCGTCAAAATTCGTGACAGTGCCGTAATGGCTGTAGGGAAGCAAATGCGAAACGGTCAGCTCATGCTCTATCTGCTCCTCTGTGCTGCGGTAAAGGTCAAGGCCGTCCCCCGCAAAAAGTCCCAGAGAAGCGGTTATCTCCGTATGAACATAACAGCCGCCACTGCAGCCTGTTATCCCTGCCGCATACGCCGCAGAGGTGGCGGCACAGCTGCCCATGAAAACACATTCACAGCCCGATGACGCAGCTCCCGCAGCAAAAGCCATGGCAAGGGACGCCGCTCCTGCCGAGGGACTGTGAGCAACGCATATCCGTCCCTTTTCTCCGCCCATGGCTGCTCCCACGGCAGCTCCCGCCGCTGCCGCACCCATTGTATCCAGCTGTCCCGACGCAGAGGGAACGAGCCTGCTGTTCTCCTCAAAATGAAGAATATTTTCGCTCATGATGTACACGTTCCTTTCAAAAATGTCATTATACTAATCTTTGATCGTTCTATAGGTTGATTGAGGATTAGTATTACAGAAGTTTTGACAGATATTATCCGGATAATTCAGCAAATTGCATATTTGTTCCGTTAAATGGAAATAAAAGTACGTGTAAAATGTAATTGAAAAAAATCTATTTATATGGTATAATATCAACAATTATAGGCAGCTGTCGTTTTATACCGATCATCAATAAAACTTCGGTGCTCAGTATTACAGCTTTTACCATATTGAAAGGAGTATCGTTTTCTCTTGAAAACGAGATGAAGATCATGGAACTTCCCAATAATTATGACATAATTATCGCAGGTACAGGTGTAGGCGGACTTTATACCGCTCTTTGCCTGCCCGAAAGCCTCAGGGTGCTTGTTATAAGCAAGCGTGAGCTTGAGCTGTGCAATTCCGCACTGGCACAGGGCGGCGTCGCTGCTGTTTACAAGCCCGTGGACGACGACAATATCACTCTTCATACAAACGACACTCTCATTGCAGGCGGCTTCAAGAACAACCCCGACTCCGTAAAGGTGCTTGTTACCGAGGCTGCTCAGGAGATACAGCACATTCTTGACATCGGCGTGGATTTCGACAGGGACGCTGACGGTGAGCTTAACCGCACCCTCGAGGGCGGTCACAGCCGCAGAAGGATCTTCCACCACAAGGACTCCACAGGTGCAGAGGTAACTGCAAAGATAAGAGCTGCCGTTCTGAAGCGCAGCAATGTTACCGTTCTTGACAACGCTCTTCTCTGCCGTGCAAAGAAGGTAAACGGCGGTTTTGCGGTTGATATCCTGAAGGACGGTGTTCATACCGAATACACCTGTCAGTTTGCAGTGTTCGCAACAGGCGGCATCGGAAGAGTATATGACTACACCACAAACTCCGCCATCGCAACAGGAGACGGCATCGCTATTGCATACGAAATGGGCGCTGAGATAAAGAATCTCTCCCTTATCCAGTTCCACCCCACCGCATACAACAACAAGGAGTCAAGAGAGTGCTTCCTTATTTCCGAGTCCGTAAGAGGCGAGGGCGCATATCTGCTCAACTGCAACAAGGAACGCTTCATGCACAATTATGACGAACGCCTTGAGCTTGCTCCCAGAGATGTTGTTTCCCGCTCCATTATTCTCGAAAGCAGAAAGACAAACAGCGACGAGTTCTATCTCGATATCAGATACAAGGGCAAGGAATACCTGAGCAACCGCTTCCCCATGATATACGATTTCCTTATGACCCAGGGTATTGATATGTCTAAGGATCTTATCCCCATTTTCCCCTGCCAGCACTACCTTATGGGCGGCATAAACGTAAATATCAATGCGGAGACCTCCGTAAACGGTCTTTACGCTGTCGGCGAGTGCTCTCACACAGGCGTTCACGGAAACAACCGTCTTGCTTCCAACTCCCTGCTTGAAGCGCTGGTATTCGGTCACAGAGCCGCTGAGGATATCACAAGGAAGTTTGAAAAGGACGATATGCCCGAGACCTGCGTATTCAGTGAGGATCCCAACGCAGTGCCTATCCCCCACGGCATCAGAACAGAGATACGCCACATCATGCAGAAGTCCTATTTCGTTATCCCCGACAAGCAGAAGGCTCTTGAGGGCTTTGAGAGAGTTTCCGAGCTTAAAAAGATGCTTGAAACAGGCAATTATATCATCGACCGTGATTATGTTGAGGCTCACTCCCTTGCAACGGTAGCATATCTTATTCTTAAAGAAGTTATATGAATATCTGCCGTCAAGGCGAATATAATGTAATGCGGAAAGAATTAGAAGCGCATTAAAAAAATATGAAATTTATAAAAAGCTCTTGTATTTTGCAGAAATTTAGGTTATAATACAAGTATAAAATTTTTTAGATTTGAGAAAGGGGTGCTGACCTGTGAATAATGAGCAGACCATGACTTTTTCCGTGTATGAGGATAAAGAGGCTGAGCTTAAAAAGACGCTTACGCTTATTTACGATGCACTTAAAGAAAAGGGTTACAATCCCATAAATCAGATCGTAGGCTATATTCTTTCCGAAGACCCTACCTATATAACTACATACAACAATGCGAGAAGCCTTGTCCGTCATATTGACAGAGATGAGCTTTTGCAGGTGCTTGTTAAGTCCTATCTCGGGGCGTAAAAGAAAGCTTGCGGCGCATGGTTTTCATGCGCCGTTTTTGTTTTTACCATAAAACGGCATTAAAACAGGCAAAATTATCTGTTCCAAAATGTAACCGAATTGTAGTGGTATTTTACGTTAAAGATGGTATAATAATCTTGTAAAAGCAAAATGCTCCGAGGTTATCCGTCCCCTCCTGCGGGAATACTTCTATCAAACGCTTATGCGTTATTATGATAGATATCCTGCCTGAAAGGAGGTATGCGTATTGAAGATACGTTCGGCGACAGCAGCCCTTATGTCTGCGGTAATGATGCTTTTGCCATGCAGTGCTGTTTCGGCTCAGGAGCCTGACAATACCCTTTGCGGATACGGTCAGGGTCGTGAGGTAGATGAAAATAACTGCCCCGTTGGTGCAATGATGTTCAATGAACAGTTCGGCAGCTATAGTGCATATGCCGTTACCGACGGCGACAAGATATGCCTGACATTCGATCAGGGCTATGAAAACGGCTTCACAGCACCAATACTTGACACTCTGAAAGAGAAAAACGTCAAGGCGGTTTTCTTCCTCACTGGTGACTACGCCAAGAGGAACAAGGAGCTTGTGCAGCGAATGATCAATGAGGGGCACATCATCGGCAACCACGGCATGAAGCATGCTTCCCTCCCAAAGCTTTCCGATGAGGAGGCACGGGAAGAGATAATGTCGCTCCATGATTATGTTAAGGAAACCTACGGCTATGAGATGAAGTATTTCCGACCGCCCTGCGGCGAGTATTCGGAAAAAGCGCTGGCTCAGGTACAAAGCTGCGGATACAAAACGCTTGTCTGGAGCTTTGCATACTGTGACTGGAACGTAAACGACCAGCCTGACAGGGCGCAGAGCCTTGAAAGGGTATCGGGAGCAGCTCACAAGGGTGCAATTTATCTTCTCCACAGCGTTTCCGAGACCAACTGCCAGATTCTCCCAGAAGTGATAGACAATATCCGTGCGGCGGGATTTGAATTTGGTCTCCCCGAAGTTTAAGACATCATATTCCACTTTTGGAATTTTGATATATCCTCGTTTTGCTGATGCAGACAGCAGAACAACTCGTAATCTTCCTTGTTTTATTTAAGGCTGTGCGGCCTGTCCGCATATGCCAAAGCCCCGACGCTAATCGGGGCTTTTCTTTTTTATTTTTAAAATGTTCATATTATAGGAAATTTATGAAAAATTAACGCCCTTTAACTCTTTTAGTGCCAATAATCGGCCAATAGGACGCTTTTCATTGCAAATCAGACGGCAAAATGGTATAATCTACATAATATATTCAGAAAGGCAGACATAATATGTATTATATCATTCAGGTGGACGTTGACGGAGAAAAGAAATTTGTTTACAGCAGCAAGCTTCTGGTGGTAAACAAGGGGCTGGCAAAAAAATTCTACTCGCTGACATATGTAAGGCGGTATCTGAAAACACACCCAAATCTTGACCCTGAGAAGTGTGAATTTGTAAAATGCGCAGAAGCGTAATGCTCTTTGCAGACAAAATGACCCTGCACAGCTGTACAGGGTCATAAGTTTACTCTTTTACGTATGCCTTAACTATCTCGCCGATGAACGCCTTATGCACTGCGTCCTTATCGTACCACTTATGGCACTCCTTGTCAAGCAGTGAGATATCCATATCCTGTGCGTAAAGCTTGCGGCAGACAAAATACATGGAAGCCTCGGCAAAGGCTGTTGTGCCGTCGGTGAAAATTGGTGTAAGACCTGTTTCCTTTGCCTTGTCGCAGTCTCTTCCCGAATGAGCGCCGCAGAACTGTAGTGCCTTGCGGTATTCCTCGTCGAAAAAGCTTACGGTGAAAAGGTCATTCTTCTCCACAAATTCAATGGTGTAGCGTGTGGGGCGGATAACCGTCTCAATAACGTTTTTATTCCACATAACGCCCACAAATCCCCATGAGGCTGTCATGGTATTCCACTTATTTTCATCGCCCGATGTAATGAGCATCCACTCCTTGCCTATCTTGGTAAAGGGATTAAAGGAAAGGTCGTAAACCGATACTTCTTTAAATGACATAATAATTACCTCCGAAAAGATCTTTGCTTATATTTTATTTCTACTGATATTTTACCTTTTTTCTCCCTAAAAGTCAAGCAGCGTGTCGCTGTTGCCACCTCGCTGGAATATACAGCAATAAATTTTTAGTTTGCAGCTCGGTAACTCATATTTCGTTTAAGCCTTTTCGTGAGTTTCGGCATGTCGCCGCTTCCTCATGCACACAGCTGTACAGAAATTTCTTCTGAAATATCTCCGAAAATTTTCGTCCTTGATATAAATATGCACATACTACAATATATATCACTTTTATGCAGTTGGGTAACAGGTGATGATTTCAAAAAATTTTTTATATGTTAAAAATAATGAAATCAAATCAGCCAAAAAATTCTTGCATTTTTAAGTCAAATATTGTATAATAAGATAAGTATTTATTTTGGAAGCGTGTTCTCGCTTTCACAGAAAGGATGAAATAATATGCAGATGGAGTGGAGTTATGTCGGAGCTGTAGTTATCTCAGGTCTGGCAATAGTTTTCGCTGCTCTTATCATTCTTATCTTCCTTGTATGGATAATGGGTAAGATCTTCGACAAATTAAACGCAAAAAAATCAGGTGGAAATGCTAAGAAAGCTCCTGCCGCTGAAAGCAGCAAGCCCGCACCCGTCAATATAACAGCTGCACCCGCCGCTGATGACGAAAGCGAAGTTATCGCCGTCATTGCCGCAGCAGTGGCTGCCATGAGTGAGGAATACGGTACTCCTCTCAGAATACACAGCATAAAGCGCTCGGCTGTCTCCAAGCGTTCAAATGCCTGGGCAAGAGCTGCCGCAGGCGAAAGTACACGTGCTTTTTAAGCGTGATCTTCTGAAGAAAGGATGTCTGTATGTTTTCACTTTTTATTGATACCATAAAGGATCTGGCAGCACAGTCAGGTCTTGCCGTTCTTGGCTGGCAGAATGTGGTAATGATACTTATTTCATTTGTGTTCATGTACCTTGCCATCAGGCACAAGTTCGAGCCTCTGCTGCTGCTCCCCATTGCATTCGGTATGCTCCTTACAAACCTTCCCAACACAGGTCTTTATCACCCCGAGTTGTGGAATATCGACGCAGGCCACGAGCTGAATTTCGGCGATATACTTCATAACGGCGGATTGCTTGATATGCTGTATCTGGGCGTTAAGCTGCAGATATATCCTGCGCTTATTTTCCTCGGCATCGGATGTATGACCGACTTTGCCCCCCTTATTGCAAACCCCAAGAGCTTCCTTCTGGGTGCTGCCGCTCAGGCAGGTATCTTCCTCACCTTTATAGGTGCGGCTGCTCTGGGCTTCAATGCTAACGAAGCAGGCTCCATCGCTATCATCGGCGGTGCGGACGGTCCTACTTCCATTTACGTATCCAGCCTTCTGCTGAAATCAGGCGGCTATCAGGTAGAAGTCGGAACTATCGCCCTTGCGGCATACACCTATATGGCTCTGGTTCCCCTTATCCAGCCTCCTATAATGAGACTGCTCACCACTAAGAAAGAGCGTCTTGTAAGAATGACCCAGCTCAGACAGGTCTCCAAGACCGAAAAAATAATCTTCCCCATTGCAGTTACAATTATTATTGCGCTTCTGGTTCCCTCCGCAGCTCCTCTGGTAGGTATGCTGATGCTGGGCAACCTGTTCAAGGAGAGCGGCGTTGTTGATCGTATCACAAAGACTGCTCAGAACGAGCTGATGAACATCATCACAATTTTCCTTGGCGTTTCCGTTGGTGCAACTACCGTTGCCGAAAAGGTAATATCCGTTGCATTCCTGAAGGTAATCCTTCTTGGCGTAGTAGCATTCGGCGTTGGTACTGCTTCCGGCGTACTCTTCGGAAAGCTCATGTGCCTTGTTACAAAGGGCAAGGTAAATCCCCTTATCGGTTCCGCAGGCGTTTCTGCCGTTCCTATGGCTGCAAGGCAGTCCCAGAAGGTCGGCGCAGAAGCAGACCCCACAAACTTCCTGCTCATGCACGCTATGGGACCAAATGTTGCAGGTGTTATCGGCTCCGCAGTTGCAGCGGGCGTTCTCCTGAGCATTATCCCTCACTAAGCTATATCCGCTTCTGATAATTTCAGGAGCGGATTTTTTCGTAACATATTTGATAATTGTTATTTTCTGTAACCCCTTGACATTGACTGAACTATATGCTATAATGATAATGCCTTATCAAGAGCGGCGGAGGTACTGGACCTGTGAAGCCCGGCAACCTGATTGTTTATCCTTCGGGATATAACGAAAAAGGTGCTAATTCCTGCGGAGAATTCCGAGAGATGAGGATTTTTTTCATCACATTGAAAAAATCAGAATCGAAATGATAAGGCGCTTGTGAAGCTTTTCACAGGCGCTTTTTTGATGAAAAATAATGCTAACGTTAATAGGCGGAAGAAGTTTCCGAAAATTATAAAAGCCAAAATAGGAGGATTTTAAATGTCAAAGTATCTTTTTACATCAGAATCAGTTACAGAAGGACATCCCGATAAGATCTGCGACCAGATCTCTGACGCTGTTCTTGACGCTATACTGGCAGAGGACCCAATGGGAAGAGTTGCCTGCGAAACCACTACCACCACAGGTCTCGTAATGTGCATGGGTGAGATCTCCACAAGCTGCTACGTTGATATCCCCAAGATCGTAAGACAGGTAGTTATCGACATCGGCTACGACCGTGCAAAGTACGGCTTTGACGGTCACACCTGCTCCGTTATCACTTCCATAAACGAGCAGTCCCCCGATATCGCAATGGGCGTTAACGAGGCTCTCGAGTACCGTGACAGCAATGTTCATGATGACAACGAGACAGGCGCAGGCGATCAGGGCATGATGTTCGGCTATGCGTGCAACGAAACTCCCGAGCTTATGCCTATGCCCATCTCTCTTGCCCACAAGCTTGCAAAGAAGCTGACCGAGGTAAGAAAGACAGGCGTTCTCCCCTATCTCCGTCCAGACGGAAAGACTCAGGTAACAGTTGAATACGATGACGGCAAGCCCGTAAGAGTTGATACTGTTGTTGTATCCTCTCAGCATGCTCCCGAGGTATCTCTTGACAAGATAAGAGAAGATATCATCGAAAAGGTCATCAAGCCCATTATCCCCGCTGAGCTGCTTGTTGACACTAAGTATTTCGTAAATCCCACAGGCAGATTCGTTATCGGCGGCCCTCAGGGCGACAGCGGCCTGACAGGAAGAAAGATAATCGTTGACACCTACGGCGGATATGCACGTCACGGCGGTGGAGCTTTCTCCGGAAAGGACCCCACAAAGGTTGACAGAAGTGCCGCTTATGCTGCAAGATATGTTGCAAAGAACATCGTTGCCGCAGGTCTTGCCGACAAGTGCGAGGTCGAGCTTGCATATGCTATAGGCGTTGCAAAGCCTGTTTCCGTAATGGTCGATACCTTCGGTACAGGAAAGGTTTCCGATGACAAGCTCAGCGAGGCTGTTCACAAGGTATTTGATCTTCGTCCCGCTGCTATTATCAAGACCCTTGACCTCCGCCGTCCTCAGTACAGACAGCTGGCTGCATACGGTCACATGGGCCGTGAGGATCTGGGCGTTGCCTGGGAAAAGACTGACAAGACAGCTGAGCTTCTTGAGGCTGTAAAGTAAATTCTGCAAATATAATATCCAACGGGAGCAATCAAAAAAATTGCTCCCGTTTTTTTATAAAAAATGAGACAAATCACTCCCTTCAAGGATTTATATTATGAAAGTACTTTCAAATGCACGCTCGGAGGTGAAAAAATGGGGTGCAGTGATCTTGACAGCATAGCAAAAGATAATATGCAGCGGCTTTATGCCAACGCCTTTATGCTGCTCGGCTCAAAGCATGATGCGGAGGACGCTGCCGAAGAAGCAATTTATCAGCTCTACCGCCGAAAGCCCGAGTTTGAAAGCGATGAACACGCAAGGGCATGGCTTATCCGAGTTACCGTAAATGCAGCTCTGAAGCAGCTCAGGCGGCGCAAATTCATATCTGACAACAGCGAAAATGAGCTTGATGCGGCAGCAGTGGATTTTGATTTCAGCGACCGCTCGGACATCATAAAAGCCGTTCACTCTCTGCCGACAAAGCTGCGCACGGTAATAATGCTTTACTATTACGACGATATGAGCAGCAGTGAGATAAGCCGTCTCCTGAAGATACCGCAGTCAACAGTGACGACAAGGCTTTCCCGTGGCAGAAAGGCGCTGAAAGAGCTTTTGAAGGGAGAATATGACTATGAATAAACTGAAAGATATTATAAAAGCAGAAATGGACACCATTACTACAGACAAGGATATCGCAGCTTCCGCCAAAAGACGTGCGGAAAGCACCGTAAAACACTCACACAGATACGGCACGGTCATTGCTGCCATATGTGCGGCTGCGGTAATGTGCACAACAGTGGTATCGGCGGTAAAGTTTGGCTGGCTGAACGATCTGTTGGGTACTGCCTCATATTCCGAAGATGCCTTTGCACAGGTCGATGTAAGCATGAAAGATGTTCATTTGAACAAGGGCGAAAATGCGCCGTCTGATATGGATTTCAGGCTGCTTGATGCGGTATCTGACGGTCAGTCGCTTATAATAAACTACGAGCTTTCGGGAACGTTTGATGAAGAGATAACAGAACGGCTGTTCTACCATTCCGCAAAGATAAACGACGATACAACCCGATTTGGATACAGTACGAAAAACAGCATTATTTCCGACGGAACACACTGTATGATAATATCAACCGCTCTTGGCATAAACGCCGGGGACAATATAATCCTTGCATTTTCAGGCTCTGACAGCCATACCGAAATAGGCAGTGCGGATATGACCGTAAATGAAGATGTGCCAAAGCTTACAAAGGAAATACAGATAGGCAGTCCTGCTGTTTTGCGTGACCGCAGCAAGCCTTATACTGCCGAAAAGAATATAATAATCGAAAGTCTGAGCATATCCGCACTGACTGTAAGAGTAAATTATCTTGCAAAGGATAACAGCAATAACTTTATTTTCGGAGCCGATACCTCCATAGTTATGACGGACGGGCAGACCATATCGCCTGACTCTGTTTCGTCCTACAGCACTAAAGTTCCTGCCCAAAACGACGCAGGATACTACAGCCAGCATTTTGATATATTGTGTCTTGATGTGATCGACCCCGACAATATTTCGGCAGTGGTGATAGGCGACCTTACAATTCCCGTTAAGTAATATAGTCTCGGGCTGTTGCAGCGTCATGCTGTAACAGCCCCACTTTTATACCCATCGGAAAAAATCAAGCCCTTGCAAAAATTTCCTGTATCTGATATAATATTTTTTGTATGAAATGAAAAATATCGTGCTTCTGAATTGTTTATAATATAGAAGCACTTGTGCAGACTATCTGCATACCTCAAAAATCTGAATAAGGAGGAAAACGGGAACAATGTATTCGGGTTCAAACGGTACCTTTGATGACGAATACATCCGATATGTGCTTGATACCTACTCCGACCTGATAATCAGGCTGTGTTATTCATATGTGAAGACTATGCACGATGCCGAGGATATCGCTCAGGACGTTTTTCTTGAGCTTATCAGACGAAAGCCCGCCTTTACGGACAATAACCACGAAAAGGCTTGGCTGCTGCGAACGGCGGTGAACAAGTGCAAAAATCACCTGAAATCAGGCTGGGTCAGTAAAACAGTACCTTTAGAGGATAATTTGTCAGACTCCGCATTACAGACGGAGGACAGCGGTCTCGATGATACCAAGCGTGCGGTTCTGGAAGCTGTGAACAGTCTTCCCGAAAAATACCGCACAGTGATCCACCTGTTTTATTACAGCGGACTGAGTATCCAGGAGATAGCCGCCACAAAACATATCAGTTCAGCCACCGTGGGCACTCAGCTGGCACGAGGGCGTGAGCTTTTAAAGAAAAAGCTGGGAGATGATTTTTAATATGTCAGATTTTTCTAATAAATACAAGTCCGCTGTGGAGGAAATGAAGATCTCCCCTGATTTCAAGGAGCGGACCGAGAAAATGATGATAGAACTGAGAGACTCGGAAAATGCTCCGAAGCGCAGTTATATCAGGCTTTACAGAAGCTTATCGGTAATAGCTGCCGCAGCAGCCTGCGTAGCCGTTGCTTTCTCGCTCAACAGGACAGGTGTTTTTGACAAGGATTCAGACCCCGCAGTTATCGTTACAGACACAATAGAAACTCAGGCTTTGGAAACAACCGCAGATATCCCCGCAGAAGAGGCTCCCGTTCAGGAAGCACCCGAAGCAGACATTCCCGAGGCAGACATTCCCGAGGCAGAATCAGTTGACGAATATAGCATCGCAAGTGCAGACAGCATTCCCATACCCGATTTTACCGAACCCGTACATGACGAGACTGCTTCCGAAGTTACCGAAGCATCTATAGCTGTTTTTGAAGCTCCCGTTACAACAGCAGCAAGTGTTGTCGGCGAGTTCCATGACGCACAGGTGTCCGAACCTGCCAAAAAGGCTGAACCCGTGCCTCAGCCACCCGCTGAAACACATGCCGTAGCTCAGGAAGCCGAGCCTGAAGAAGCTGTCGAAGAAGAGCTTGAGCTGGAAAGCGCAGAATACACTCCCCCCGCAGGCAGCTACACAGGTTCCGATATCCACGACAACGAAGATGAGACCGAAGACGACAGTGAGTTATCCCCCTCGCTTCCCGAAGCAGGCGAAGGTGTCAGCGGCAGCGGCGACGATATGGGCGCAGCTTTGGTATCCGATTTTTCAAGGGCAGAAAACTTCTCCGCCAAGGAAGCAGTAAGCGGCTTTAAGGCAGCATCTTCCTCCGCAGTGATAATCCCCTCTGTCAGCGGATATGACGATGAAAACGGCAGCGTGACCTCCTACTCCTCCCGAAAGGTAAGAGGCATAAAGGATCTGGACAGCCTTGAAAAAGAGCTTTACATCTACACCGAAGACCAGACAGCATCGTCAGTAACAGCAGTTCCGTCCGACAGCAGATACATTGTAGATCTGGCAGACGATCAGGGAAATTCTCTGCGTATCTACATTGGCAGCAGCTACATCTGCTTCTTGCTGACCGACGGCAGCCTTTTCAGCTATGACCTTACCGAAGATGAATACAGCGCCATTGACAGCATTATAATGTCGCTTATAGCATAATCGTAATTATGTTCTGAGTAAATATATAAAAATCGGACTGTTGCAGTGTGCAGCAGTCCGACTTTTTTATTTTCTTGCTTTTGCCGTAAATTCGTCCGCCGTTATCTTGCAGACGCATATTTTTTCGACCATGCTTTCGGCAAACTCATATTTTCTGTCCACACCCGTCTGGTGCTTCATAAGCTGGGTCAGAGCATTTATTTTTTCACCGACATCGGTGATGAACTCACACTTTCCGCTGCCTATGACGCTTTCAAAGCTGTATCCATAGGCGCAGTCGATTTTTCCCTCAATAAGCTTATGCTCGCCATCCATCTCAAAGCACACATCTGAATTGGTTTTCAGGATATCTATTTTCCTGCCCTCAGCGGCGCAGTGGAAATAAAGGGTAAGTGTGCCGTTTTCATAGGTATATCCATAGTTCAGTGGCACAACATAGGGTCTGCCGTTATCGACCATGGCAAGGCGCATTACCTTGTTTTTTTCGATTACGGCAAGCTTTTCCTCTATGAAAGTTATTTCACGGTCTGATCTTCTCATATTGTCACACCTTTTCAGTCAAGCTCTATCTCAAAAAGCCTTGCGGAATATTCACGGGGCATATTCACTGTAAGGCGGAAAAGCTCGGAGTTGTACTCAAACTCACACTCACCGAAAGAGGGATAAATAAGCTTTGCTTCTCCACCTCTGCCATCGGTATATTTTGCCAGGTCAAGGACTATGCCGCTCTTTTCGCTGTTTCGTCTCCAGAGAGCAAGATAAAGCTTGTTTTCGCATTTAAGTCCCAGCGATACCCATGGGTCGGAGAACTCCGAAAGTCCAAGGCACCAGAAAGGCACGGCGGTCCTTATATCCCCACGGATATTCTTGTAGCAGTCCAGTGCTTCCTTTACAAGAGCCTTGCGCTCGTCGCTGATATATACAAGATGTCCGCTCTGGTGTATTCTCAGCAGCATGGCGTTTACCATGTTGAACACTACCTCTTCCCTGTCGCCCTCGGTGAGAGGATAGCTCCATATCGCCGACTGCTCGGGGCAAAGTCCTGTGGGAGAGTTTGCGGCAATGGTGGCATACATTCTGTAGTCGTCCTGGTCGGAGGTTGACTGGATAGAATGCCTTTGGAGCATTGCATAGTCAATTCTCATTCCGCCGCTGGAGCAGTTTTCTATGATAAGATCGGGATATCTTTCAAATACACGGTCAAGCCATGAGAGGTATGCACGCTCGTGCTGTAAAAGTCCGTCTCCCACGCTTTCGGCGTTTATCTCAGTGCCGATGCCAGGCTCTATGTTGTAGTCCATCTTGATATATCCCACGCCGTAGTCACGAACCAGCCTGTCGATAACCTCGTCGGCATGAGCGACAACCTCGGGATTTCTGAAATCCAGCTGATAGCGTGAGCGGTCATATACCTTTTTGCCATGGCGCATAAAGAACCAGTCATCGGGAACATTCTTTGCCTTGGGGCAGTTGATGCCCATAACCTCTATTTCAAGCCACACACCCGGGATAAGCCCCTTGGAGCGGATATAGTCCGTAACCTTTTTCATGCCCTCAGGGAAGCGCTCACGGGACTCCTGCCACTCGCCCACGTTATCCCACCATATGCCTGCGCTGTACCAACCTGCGTCAATGCAGAAATACTCGCAGCCTGCCTCCGCAGCAGCGTCAATAAGGGGATATTCCTTTTCCGCAGTAGGGTCGCCCCAAAGGCAGTTCATATAGTCGTTGAAGATGATGGCAAGGCTTTCGTTATCCTTGTTTTTGCGACGTATCATTCGGCGGTAGCGGGTAAGCTCAGCCATGCTGCTGTCAAAACCGTGGGAAACGCCCACAGCCGCAGGAACGGTGGTGAACCTGTCCCCTGTTTTAAGTGTCTTGAACCAGTGGGACTGCTGCTCGTTGGGGCCGCTGAGAGCAAGGTACATATGTGCAGACTGGTCGGATATTTCCCAGTGCCATGAGCCGTTGTGCTCTATCTGGAAAAAGAGTGATGTGCCCGTCTCGGTGTTCTCGATATATCCCATAGGCAGGTATTCCTTGGTTGACCAGTTGCCCGTGTTGGTGAAGTTTGCAGCCTTTGAGGAGCGCTGCTCGCTGGTTTTCTGAGACTGACCCAGACCCAGCTGAGGGAGAGTATAGGTCTGCCAGTCCATCTCACGCTGCCATGAGTTGTGAGGTACCTTTACCAGCATTTTTTCGTCACGGGGAAGAAGTCCCTCCTTTTCAATGCCTGTGTAATTGAAAAGGGAAACATACTCCAAGGTCTGTTCCTCCGCTCCCCTGTTCTCCACCTCGGTAACAAAGTGGGCAACGGAAATGCCGTCGTAAAACTGAATTTTCACGGTAACAAAAACGTCCGTCTCCTCGTCACGGGTAACAAATTCAAGCACCCTGCCAAGGTCGTTTCTGTAGTCTTTCCTGTCGTGATATTTCATGCGATAGCCGGGAGCGGTGACTATGTACTTTATTCCGTGGCGCTCATAGGGACGGTCAAAGCCCGAGAGTGATATCTCGGTAAGATTAAAGGCATTATCATAGTCCTTTGCCTTTATCTTACTTTCGTCAAAAGGCTCTGCGCCGAAATGCAGAAGCTTCAGCTGATCTTTGTCTGTTATCTCAAGGGTCATATAAATGCCGTTTTCAAATACGTTTATTCTTTCCATTGTATGATCCTGTCCTTTCAAGGTTTATTTTCGGGGATTATCCAAAGTATAGATTATGCAGGCGATACCCGATATCATTGAAAAAAGTATTGCTCCGCCCATAGCGTCATTAAGGAAAGCACCTGCAATAAAGCCAACGAAGCCTGCAATTATCATAATTATTACTGATACAACAGTTCTGAATTTGCTCATCGCAATTCTCCTTTATTCGTCAAATAGCCCTTTTTCCAGCTTATCAAAGCCGTCCGCACCCACAAACAAGGGGAATCTGTCTGTTTTTTCTATAGTAAGCCCGTTTATCATGCCTATATGCACTGACAGATGCCGAAACTGCATAAGTATCAGCTCCAAACGGGTGTAAGGACAGTTCTTCGGGCACTCATTCAGCATGGTATCATCAAGGCTGTCCAGATACGCAAGGGTCTTGTCACGGACATGAGCCGCATAATCCAGAAGCAGCTCATCGCTCAGTTCCGCCTCGCAGGGGTTATCGGGATTGTCCATGCCCTCCTCGTGAAACTGCGGCTCGGTGAAGTCAAAGGGGTCAATGAACCACTTATCCGCCGAATGTATCATATGATAGGCATATCTCCATGCGGGAGCGCCGCAGACAAGGGCGCTGCGGTCATATGTCCTGAGCATTGTTTCAAGATTTATGAAATTGGGGACAGTCTGCTTTTTTATCATCATGCAGACGGTGTTCATATCATCACCTGCTTTTATCAGTACAGATCAATTCCGTTTGCAAGAAAGGCCGCACGGCGGTCACGGCAGGTTCCGCATACCTTGCATGGCTCGTCGCCGCCCTCATAGCAGCTCCATGTCATTTCATAAGGCACACCAAGCTTCTTGCCCTCGGCAACAACTGCCGCCTTGTTCATTCCCGCAAAGGGAGCTTCAATTCTCAGCTGCTTTCCGCTGCCCTCATAAATGGCAGTGTTCATAGCCTCAACAAATGCCATAGAGCAGTCGGGATATGCGTTGCCTGCGGCATCATCGGCATGTGCGCCGTACATCAGCAGAGTGCAGCCCTTGGAAAGCGCTACACTTGCGGCTGTGGAAAGAAAAAGTCCGTTTCTGAAAGGAACATAGGTGGAAACGGGAGAACCATCGGTCTTTTTGAGCTGGTCAGCATATGACTCGTGGGGTATCTCCACATCGGAGTTTGCCAGCAGCGAACAGTCGGAATACCGGAAAATAGTTGAAAGGTCAAGCTTTATATGTTCAACACCGTAATATTTTGCAACATCGTCCGAAGCTTCCATTTCCTTTTTGTGCTTCTGACCGTAATATATAGACAAAGCCACCACATTTTCCTTGCCGTATCTGTGGCACGCCATAGCCAGCAGTGTAGTGCTGTCAACACCTCCGCTTGAAAGTACAAGAGCTTTTTCAGATGACATATTATTTACCTCCGCAAGTTTACTTTTAGAACCTGTCTTCATAAGAAAAGTGTGCGGATTTTCGAGCATAATTTTGTTGCAGAGTAGGCAAAAATCCGCAGGCGGGCTTTCGCCCGGCAAGGATTTTTAACGCAGTCTGCGGCAAAATTTGCCGAAAAGACGTGCGCATATGCTTGTGAAGACGGGTTCTTATCATTATTATATCATATCGGGAGATAATGTCAATAAAAAAACCTGCAACGGAGCTTATTTCAAACTCACATTGCAGGCTTTGTACATATGGATATTATCCCAGTGCCACATCAAGTATCATCATTATCACAAATCCCACGGCAAAGAATATGGTGCCGATGTTGGAATGAGGCTCTTCGGACATCTCGGGGATAAGCTCCTCCACGACCACATATATCATAGCTCCTGCCGCAAAGCTGAGCAGATATGGCAGCACAGGAACTATAAGCCCCGCCGCAAGTATTGTTATCACCGCTCCCACAGGCTCGACCGCTCCCGAAAGGATACCATAAAAGCAAGCCTTGCCCTTTGACATTCCCTCACTTTTAAGGGGCAGTGAGATTATGGCTCCCTCGGGGAAATTCTGTATGGCTATTCCCAGAGACAGCGCCAGCGCTCCCGCTGCGCTTATGGTTCCGTTTCCTGCTGCCATGCCTGCATAAACCACGCCCACAGCCATGCCCTCGGGAATGTTGTGCAGCGTCACTGCGAGAACGAGCATGGTGGTCTTTTTGAGCTTGCTGTGAGGCCCCTCCGCCTGCTCGGCATTTATGTGCAGATGAGGGATAATGTTATCAAGGATAAGCAGGAACGCAATTCCCAGCATAAAGCCCGCAGCCGCAGGGATCCACGCCGCCTTGCCCATATCCGCCGACTGCTCCATGGACGGGATAAGCAGGCTCCACACGGAAGCCGCCGTCATTACTCCTGCCGCAAAGCCTATAAGCGCTCTGCGCACGGAGATATGGAACTCATTTTTCATAAAAAAAACACACGCCGCTCCCAGAGATGTTCCCAGGAACGGTATCAGGATACCTCTTATTATTTCTGCCGTCATATTATGTTCCCCTTTCAGCTGTTATCAGTTAGCAAGAGCTAACCGCATACTATTTGTAAAGCCGAAGATGACCTCGGCTTACAATAAAAGTATATCACACTATTTAAAGCGTGTCAAGAACGTTTTTCATCTGTGCGCTCGCTGATGATATATCTGGGACGGTGCTTGACCTCCATATATATCTTGCCCACATACTCGCCGATAACTCCAAGGCAGACAAGCTGTATTCCGCCGATAAAGCAGATGATACTGGTCATACTTGCCCAGCCCGCAACGGTATGACCTATAAGAGCCATAACTACCGACCAGATAACGCCTATAAAGCTTATGATAGCAACTATAACTCCGATAGAAGCTATAAGTCTCAGCGGCTTTACACTAAGGCTTGTAATGCCGTCAATGGCAAGGTTCAGCATCTTTTTCAGGGGATAATGGGTAGTTCCCGCAATTCTCACGTTGCGCTCGTAATAAACGGAAGTACTCTTGAAGCCCACCAGAGGGATAAGACCTCTCAGGAAGAGGTTTACCTCTTGATACTTGCTCAGCTCCTTCATGACTCTGTTGGAAAGCAGGCGGTAATCCGCATGATTATAGACGGTCTCAACGCCCATGGCGGACATAAACTTGTAAAAGCCCTCGGCAGTGACACGCTTGAAGAATGTGTCCGTATCACGCTTGCTGCGCACGCCGTAAACCACATCACAGCCGTCAAGATAAGCGTCCACCATATCGTCCATAGCGTTGATATCGTCCTGACCGTCGCAGTCGATAGAAATTGTCATATCGCACTTGTCGATAGAGTCCATAAGCCCTGCCAGCACTGCATTCTGATGTCCCCTGTTGCGGCTCTGGGAAATGCCCTTGAAATGCACGTCCCGCTCAGCCAGACCGCAGATAATGTCCCATGTCTTATCCTTGCTGCCGTCATTTACGAAAAGAATACGGCTGTCATCGCTTATCTTGCCCTTTCCGATAAGGGAAGTGAGCTTTTCAAGAAACATCTCGCAGGTAATGGGAAGCACCTCTTCCTCATTATAGCAGGGAATTATTATGTATAGTATAGGATCCATAGCATTGACCTCTTTAAATATCAATTTTTCTCAGCCTTTTCCTTCTGCTCTTCTTCGATCTCAACGTCAATTATGGGCACGTCAACATATTCGTCCTCGGGAACCAGTTTGAAAGTGTGCATAATAGAACCCATAACACGCTCAGATGAATAGAACCGGAGCCTGTATCCCGGAAAGACCTTCTGCTCAAAATCGTCAATAACGTCCTGCTCAAGAATTCTGTCCTCAAAAGCACCCTCATCAAGATTAAAGGTTGCATTGCCGATAGTGACCTTGCCCTCATCGTTCTTATCATCGAAAACGTCCGCCGCCTTGAGCTGAGATGCGTCAATGACAATATAGCAGTCCTTGGTAAGGTCCATTTTTGCCATTTCGTCAAAATTAAATCTATATGAATAGTTGGTAGTGGGGAAAACTCTGCTGCTGTGCATAAGCTTATCGGTGAAGCAGGTGGTGACCCACTCGGAATTAAGGCAGAGAATGTACTCGCTGTTAGGCGTGCAGGTATCCTCCAGCAGACCCTCGCCCATCATCTGGCTGGGAAAAAGGTAGCGCTTTGTGCAGAGGAGATTGCTGCTGACTATGGCAAGGCATACGGCAACGGCAGTGATCGGTCCCACAAACTTCTTTATGGGCTTTATCCATGTTACAATGTACCACACCGCTCTGAGGATAACGAATGCTGCCCAAGGCATTACCACAAAAAGGTATCTGTCGGTGTGTAAGAGCATTACATTGATATTAACGCTCAAAGAAACGACTATCATTTCAAAGGCTGTGCCCATAAGTGCAAAGAGGAAGAAAAAGTCAAAGTTCTTTCTTACATATTTCCATGCGTCTCCTGCCTTGCCCATGGCTTTTTTGAACCACTCTTCCTTGCGGAAAAGGAAGCCGAGAGGGATACATACCGCTGCCAGAAGTACAACAGCAACCACCACATAAGAATACCATGATGTGGCAAAAGGAGAAATGCTAATGCCGGTTATGGCATTGAGTACGATAGAAGCGCAGCTTCTGAAGCTGTGGATAAGGGGCATTTTTGTGGCAAGTCGGCTCTCTGTATTCTCCATAAAGAAAAGGTGATGTATCGTTGCGGGGAAAACCGCAATAGAAAGTCCGATAGAGCCCAGCATTGTAAGGGCATACGCAAACATCATCTTGAACTGCTTTTTAAAGAGGTAATAGAAGCAGTAGCAGGCAGCTATTCCGAAAGCAGCCACAAGGAAATAATGGTGAGTGAGCGCACCCAGGAATGCGAATATTCCTATTTTAATAAGATTCGATTTTACCGTGCCTTCTCCGTAATAAAGGCGACAGTGATAGTAAAGATAAAGTATGCCGAACATTGTTACCAGAGAATACATTCTTACGAACACATTCAGGTTGATAAATCCGCAGCTGAATCCCCACATCACGCACAGGAGCAGCCCGAATACCTTTGACCTTGATGCTGTTTTTCCAAGCTTATAAAGGAACACCTGACCAACAGCCATGGCTGCAATATTTATCACATATCCGAACCATTTGGAAAATGTATCGGGGAAGAACGACGAAATGGTATGGAGCAATGTAAAATAAAGGGGCGGGTGCATATCTATGGACTGGTTATACCACACGGAATCGTATCTGAACTGCTCGCCCTTCTGGACGGTCAGATAATGTAGAAAGTCAGAGCCGTCCACCCACTTGTGGCACTTGGAAACGTCCTGAGAAAGGGTATCGCCGTATATAAAAGGCTCATAAAAGGAATTGGCAAGGCCGTAGCTCCAGACCTCATCGCTGTGATAGCCTTCCTTTTCAAATATAAAATAGTAGGAAACCACCATTATCTGCAAGACTACTATAACGGCAAGTATAATATTGCATACCTTTGAATTTTCCGATATACTTTTCAGACGCTCTTTGAAACTCATAAGACTGCTCCTTATAATTTGCTTTATGTCGGATATCATTTTGATAAATTTCTGTAAATGCAAATTTTACAAATGACATCTTTATGATAAATTATATACTTTTTTACCCTGCTTGTCAATGATTTTATTCCAAATCCATTGACTTTAGTGTAAAAATACGTTATAATAATTAAATAATCTTTTATGTATGTTTGGATAAATATGCTGTGCATCAAGGTAACAGCCTGTTTTTTCAGACAATTCTTTTTTCTATGCGCATTTATTCTACAAGGAAAGGACGTTTTTAATGCCTGAAAATACTACAAACGGCGAAAGCGAAAAGCAAAGCTTTTCACCGCTGACAAGTACATTTTACAGCAGATACACGTGGCTTTCGGTGGTGTCTGTGATACCCGCAGCTGTGGCTGTTTTTATGGGTTCCGAAGATCTCGGATATATGATAGATGTGACCGCTGCGGCGCTCATCGTGATATTTTTCGGGATCACCAAGTATTCATTTCTGAAAAAAAGAGAAATTTCGCTGGATATGATGATAAAGAACGAAAAAGCTCTTGATTCACGTCTAATGGGCAGCCTTGGCGACATCGGCGGAATAGGAAGCACGGTGGCTGCTGTGGCAGGCATCGCATACGCTTTCATAAATCTGTATGTCAGGGACGGAGGCGTATTCTCCTCAGGTGATTTCTACATACCGCTGCTGAACATTTCGTCAAAGGCGATATCCATCGGCACGCTTCTTGCCTGCATAACATCAAAGGAAAGCATATCCGCTTCGCTTTACATAATAGCGGGACGCACCTTCAAGGCAAGCGGCAAGGAGCTTATCAAAAAAGCCTGTCGTGTGACCCACAGCACGGAGGCTATGAAATACCTGAGAAATATGGCAGTCATCAGGCTCACAACCTCATTATCCGTGGGAACAATATCGGTCATATGTATTGTCAGCGGCACAGGTTCGCCTTACAGCTGCATTCAGCTGGCGGTGATATATGTGCTGACGGCGGTTCTCTCCGATATGACAGCCTGCCCCAGCGGCAAGAGCTTCACCGAAGAAAAGCTTTCCCTCTGGGACAAAAAGCACAAGTCAATGTGCGCCATAAACAGCATAATGTTCGTGATAATAGGATTCTTCTTTATTTTCAGCTTCCCTATCCAGAGCGTTTACAGCAATTATTCCACTGTTAATCAGTACGATTATTATGAAGAAGTTGATACCACAATACAGGCATTTTCGGTGCCTGATACGGCGACCGAATCGGCTCCCCTGCTTACGGGACTTTTCCTTATCACAGTATTTATGATGGCTATAGTTTCGGCATCGTCTCTGACCGACAAGGACGACCTGGTGGGCGGATTTATTCCGTTTGCACATTACAAAACAGGTTTGATAGCCCTTGCAGCTGGCATAATCGTAACAGTGATATGCAGCATCATTTATCCTCATATGGCGCTTGACCCCTTACAGTGGCTTGTGGCGCTGAGCATTGCCTGCCTTATAATTATCATCAACATTATAAGCTTTGTGATCCTGAACAGAAGATCAAACTGATATAAAAAGCTTTACAGATCTCAAACCTGTAAAGCTTTTTTGTTATACAATTTTAAGCCGAATATCCGTATTCTCCGAACAGCAGACAGATATCACATATCCGTCAAGGAAGAATCGCCTGAAATAAAGGGCTGTGTCGGAAATGATATTATCCCCGTTGAGTGAAAAGTGCGCCTCACCCATTGCTGCAAGTCCCCTGCCGTCTGCCTTGGAGTAGGCTTCTTTCAGCGTCCAGAGGGTGATGAAAATAATATCTCTGTCGCTCTCGGGAGCAGAGGATATAAGCTTCTCCTCCGCCTGAGAAAACACTCTTTTTACAGCTCCTGCACTTACCTTTCGCAGCGCTTCGGCATCAACGCCGCAGACCTTATCCGATACCAAACACGCTGCCAGACCGCTGCAATGGGCGATACTGAAGAATATACGAGGATACTCGGGCAGATATGGCTTTCCAAGCTTGCCATACGAAATATCGCTCTCGGTTATCATAATGCCGTATTCACTGCGCACTGCATTTATCAGCAGGCTGATCCCCTCGCTGTGCTGTACAGCTCTGCGGTCGTGACTGTCATCTATTCTCTTACAATAAAGCACAGCACCCTCCTACATAAGAAAAAAAGCGGGCACATATCGTACCCGCTTTTTGCTTTATCCGATCAAAAAACAGCCTTTGCAAGGATAATTGCCTTACCCGCATTACCCTGCATCTTGATGTCACCGTTTGCGATAGCGGTCTCAATAGCCTTCTTGCCGGCAATAACGCCTGCAAAAACATCAGCATCAGCATCGATCTCGATATCAGCGCCACGGTAATCGAAAGGCTCAACGACTGCAATGCCGTTTGCAATAAGAATATAAAGGATGCCGTCAACAGAACCGAAAAGCTTTACCTGAGCTGCTACTCTGGCATCTACAGGAGCCTTTGCCTTGGCAACCTTTGCCTTGAACTTATCAACGATCTCCTCGTATGTAAGAACCTCTGCTGCAGCAGGAGCAGCTGTCTCAGCAACAGTCTCAACAGCAGCCTTCTTAGTTGTCCTTGCCATCATTATTCCTCCTAAAAACTTCTTATGATATTGATTCCCACAGTAGTTCATAATTATTTTATAGATTTATTATAGTATTATTGTACAGATTTGTCAATAGCCCTGCAAGACTTTCAGCATTTCAAACAAGTACGCCAATTTAGCGTTATATTTTTGTTAAGTTTTACACAATAAAAAAGAGCAGCCAAAGCTGACTGCTCTTTATAAAATCATATATTGTGTGAATTATTCCTTAACGCCGCCCAGTGCAACACCTTCAACGATAAATCTGGAAAAGATGAAGTAAACTACTACAACGGGGATAATGGAAAGCATGATAGCTGCGTACTTAGCACCGTAGTCAGCAAGCTTATCGTTGGAAATGATGGTGTTTACCATCATAGGAAGTGTGAGCTGCTTCTGCTCTCTTGAAATAAGGATCATAGAGGGCATATAGTAGTTGTTCCAGTTAGCAACGAAAGCGAAGATTGCCTGAACTGCGATAGCGGGCTTCATCATGGGGATACCGATGGTGAAGAAGGTTCTGTACTCATTGCATCCGTCGATTCTTGCAGCCTCAACGATCTCCAGCGGGAAGTTGGACTTCATTGACTGTCTCATGAAGAATACAACTGCCGGAGCAGCGATAGCGGGAATGATCAGAGGAAGGTAGCTGTCGGTAAGTCCGAGCTTGGACATGAACTGATAGAAACCAACTGATGTAACCTGTACGGGGATCATCATTACCGCAAGGATAATGGTGTAAGCTACGTTCTTGAGCTTGAAATCATAAACCACAAGACCGTAAGCTGTCATGCAGGAGAAAAGAACTGTAAGTAATGTTGTGGAGAATGCGATGATACCACTGTTCTTATAACCGATAAGGGCATTGTACTGTACCTTATTGGAGCTTGCCCATTCGTTCAGGGTACCGATGTTCTCAAAAAGCTTGAGATGAGGGATAAGTGAAACGCCGCTTCCTGTGATATCAACGGAAGCTCTTGTTGCGTTTACGATAAGGACATATATAGGGAGCAAGCTGATGATCGCAAGAAGGATCATTACAGCTGTTACAAGACCTGTTCTGATCTTTATGGCCTTGGTATTGCTCTTGGTTCCTGCCATAGTTGTACTCATGGATTACAGACCTCCCAACTTAGACTTTAATGCCTTGGAGCCCTTGCGCTCCTTTACCTTATTGTCCTTGTCTCTGTTAACAGCAAAGCAGATAGAGCCAAGAAGTGCAGTTACGATGAACAACAGTACCGAAGCCGCTGCCGAATAACCGTAGTTTGGCTTGAGGCTGTGGAAGTGGTTGTAGATGAATACTGCGATAGTCTCTGTATAGGGGTTCTGGGAAGTACCCATATTGTACAGATAAGGCATATCGAACATCTGAAGTCCGCCGATCATGGATGTAACCATTGTATAGAGCATGATAGGCTTAAGAAGAGGGATAGTGATGAGGAAGAACTGCTGGGAAGCAGAAGCTCCGTCAATGTTTGCTGCCTCAAAGAGTGAAGGATTGATGCCCATGATACCGGACATAAGCATGATGGTGGTATTACCGAACCACATCCATGTCTGAATAATCATGATCATTACACGGGACTGGGTCTTTCCTGTTACGAAAGGATAAGGTGCGCCGTCAACACCCCAGTTCATAAGCATCTTATTGATAGCACCGAACTGTGAATCGGAGAAAAGCATTACGAAGAGAGCCGCTACTGATGCCGCAGTTATAATATTCGGCATATACATAACGATCTTGTAAAATCCCTTACCTTTTATTTTCAAGTAAGCATCTGTGAACCAGGCTGCAAGCAGAAGTGAGATAATGATCTGCGGAATGAAGTTACCGAACCAGAGGATAAGAGTGTTCTTCATAACTCTGAAGAAGTCATTTCTTACAGCCTTAGCCTGTCTTGTTTCGGCATAATAAACGTTTCCGTTATCATCAGTCTTCTGACCCTGACCGGTCAGGATAGCTCTGAAGTTGTCAGTTCCTACCGACTCGGTTATAACTGAACCGTTGCTCTGTGTGCTAAGATAAAATGTATTGAACAGTGGATATATCTGAAAAAACGCATAAATTATAAAGAATGGAAGGATGAACAAGTAACCATACTTAGCATAACTTATAGAGCGACTTTTCATGTTTGAGCCTGATACCATAAAAATTCTCCCCTCAAAATAAAAAATAAAGTGCTTTTTTTACATTTATGGGGCAGACAAATCTGCCTGCCCCATTGATGTAAAAAGTTATTTAAGCAGTTGTACAGTTTGCTTTTCGATTATTCAAAATCAGAGTAATCGAGTTCAGGGAGAGAACCTGCAACCTTGTCAACGAAGCCGTCGATAGTAGCATCAACAGAATCGTAAGCACCCTGGCAGTACTGAGTTACAGCGTCGTTGAATGCCTGCTTGATAGTGGAGTCGTATTCAGTGATACCACCGGCCATATCGATCTGAGCAGCAACGTCGTTGAGAACTTCGAACTGGTTCTGACCGCCGAGAACACCTTCACCTGCGTAAGTACCGTCAGCAAGGATACCCTCCATTGCCTTCTTGTTGGATACGAACTCACCCTTGGACTCTGCATATGCACGAGCAGTATCAGCGTCAGAAGTGAAGAAAGAGATGAATTCCTTAGCAAGCTCGGGGTTGTTGCATCTTGTAGCAACAGTTGCCCAAGTACCGCCCCAGTAGAAAGGCTGAGGTCCAACTACTACCTTCCACTTACCGTATGTAGCTCCGCCTTCGCCGCCGGCAGCCTGAGTAAGGATGGAGTTACCGAAGCCCCATGTGGATACGAAGTAACCCATTGTGGAATCGGTCTGACCAGCTGCATACCAGTCTGTGCTCCACTGAGCAAGATCCTTAACAACGTAGCCGTTGTCGTACATGGACTTAGCGAGGTCGATGAACTTCTTGCACTCGTCATCGAGCTGAAGCTTGTTATCAACTACCCAAGGAGTCTTTCTTGCAGCGGAGAATACCTGCCATACACCACCCATTGTGGAGGTGAGAGCTGTTCCGCCGTTGGAAGCGTCCTTAACCTTAGCAGCAGTATCAACGAACTTATCCCAGTCAGAAACGAGAGCCTGGAAATCGTCAGGAGTTGTAACGTTCAGGTACTTCTCAGCGAGGTCTTCTCTGTAGCAGAATCCGCCTGCAGCAGCCTGCCAGGAAAGACCCTTCTGAACGCCGCTTGTGGACTTACCGATCTCAAGAGTATAATCGTAGAGGTCAGCGTAGTCAGCATCGGTGAATCCGATATCGGAAAGGGGCTTGGTAGCGTCGTCATCATTGATGTACTTGAGAGCCCAGTCAGCTTCAACGAACATGATATCAGCATCGTTGGATGCGTCTGCAAGGTAAGCATCGTAGTTCTCAGCAGCCTCGCCGCCGCCGCAACCAAAGCTCTTTACATTGAACTCGTCCTTGGAGTGACCTGTCTTCTCGCAGAAGAGAGCGAGCATGGGGTCGATATCATCGGTGTTCCAGCAGAGAACTGTGAGCTTGTCGCCGTCAGCAGCTGTATCAGCAGCAGCGGTGTCATCAGCAGCTGCAGTATCATCAGCAGCAGCATCGTCAGCAGCTGCAGTATCGTCAGCAGCAGCATCTGCAGCAGCAGTGGTAGTATCAGCTGCGGAATCGGTAGCAGGTGTTGTGTCGTTGCCGCAAGCAGCGAACATGGAACCAGCCATTACAACAGATGAAATCATTGCAAGAGTCTTCTTTAAATTCTTCATTTGGTTTTTCCTCCTTAATGATATATTATATTTTAAAATTTAAAATATAATAGCGTGGTTTTTATCGGTTCAGATCTCTGACCGATGCTCCTTCAAGCAGATTTCCTTTTATTATGAGCGGAGGCTCATTTGCGGAGATCTCCTTGTTTATCAGTGAGATAAGTCTTTTCGCCGCTTCGGATCCCAATCTATCGGTGTCCTGCCTGATAGTTGTGAGCCTCGGCCTCAGAGCCTGTGACAGCACGATACCATCGTATCCCGCTATGGAGATGTCCTCCGGAACAGACAGCCCCAGCTCCTCCAATGCATTCAATGCTCCCAATGCTGCAAAATCGTCCGGCAGAATGATGCACGTCGGTCTGTCGCTGCAAGACAAGACCTTTTTTACAAGAAGCTCGGCACACTTGGTATCATGGTAGCGCCCCTGCAAAAGGAATTCGCTCCTGATATTTATATTCAGGCGAACCAGTGTTTCCTTGAAAGCCTTTACTCTTATCAAGGTAACGTCTGAAGGATCGCCGTAAATATACGCAATTTTTGTATGGCCCTTGCCTGCGATATACTCCACAAGCTGCCTCATTCCCGTTTCATTGTCGGAAACCACCGAAAGGTGATTCTGAGGCACATGGTCGATGCTGACAATGGGAACATTGCTTGCAAAAAGCTCATCAAGAGTGCTCTTGTCAACGTAATCATCAACGCTGACTACCACCACTCCGTCCACATTGCGGTACATGCAGTGCTCATACGGGGTCATTTTCCGTTCGCCGATATTTCCGCTGATAAACGTAATATCGTACCCCTCGGACTCGGCTTCTTTCTTGAAGCTGTCGAGCACCGAAGCAAAATAGTTCTGGGTAAGACCGCTGTTCGTCTGTTCTGTGAAAAGAACACCGATGTTATATGTACGGTTCGTTTTCAGCGCCCTTGCCTGGGAATTGGGGAAATATCCCATCTTCTTTGCAGTTTCCTGCACAGTCCGCTTTGTGGTTTCGCTCACATCTTTGTGGTCATTGAGCGCTTTGCTGACAGTAGCAATCGAAACGCCGCAGACCGCTGCAATATCTTTGATTGAAACCATAATAAGGATACCCCGGTTCATAAGTCTGACCGGAAGCCGTTTGTAAAATATGCACACATTACTGACACATATCTTACAGGTTCTGAACACCTTGACTAAGCGCAACACGCTTTAAACGTTTTCGCTTCCAGTGATTTAAATATACAACCGTTTCACCAAAAAGTCAATGGTTTTTATTCAAGATACGAAAAAAATAGTTGTTTTGCACAAGAGAGCATTTTCATTTTATAGCAATGTGACAGACAATTCTTCGCAATCAGGTATAAACCCGTCATAAATTTCTGACGTTCCCCACTAAAAAGCATAACGGTTTACGAAAAATATTATGCAGATTACTGTCACTTTTACCCTCTTTTTTGCATACTTGTGAATAATATAAAAAGGCGGCTGCCGAAACCTTTGCCTCGGCAGCCATCTTTTTTATTCGATCACACGGTAGTTATCGGAAGCATTTTCCTTCGTGGCATACTCGGAAACGTTCAGCACCTCGACCTTCAGGGGCTTTGAGCCCATGCAGATCTCGATGATGTCCCCCACCTTCACGTCATATGACGCTCTGGCAGCCTTTCCGTTCACAAGCACCTTATCGGCATCGCACGCCTCGTTTGCCACAGTTCTGCGCTTGATGAGCCGTGTCACTTTCAGATATTTGTCCAGTCTCATATTTAGTCCTCCGCATAAAAAAAATTGCGCCGCTTTATTCAGACGGCGCAGAGCATATGTTTGCAATTACTTAACGTCAACAGCGTCCTTGAGAGCCTTGCCTGCCTTGAATGCGGGAGACTTTCTTGCAGGAACGAGAACCTTTTCCTTGGTTCTGGGGTTGATTGCTTCCTTCTCCTTCTTGTCTCTTACCTCAAAAGTACCGAAGCCTACGATCTGTACCTTATCGCCGTTGGTGAGAGCCTCTGTGATGGAAGCTACTGCTGCGTTAAGAGCCTTCTCGGAATCCTTCTTGGAAAGCTCGCTCTTCTCTGCGATTGCGTTGATAAGATCTGCCTTTGTCATTGTCTTTACCTCCATAAAATTTAGCGCATAAAACGCTTATTTATTGATTTTTCGCTTTCTGCCAGTAAGCGTCCAGCGTATCTATGTCAAGGGAACGCATATCCTTCCCTTCACAGCGAACCATATTTTCCGTCTTTTCAAATCTGTCAACGAATTTATCTGCGGCACGGGTAAGCAGCTCCTCAGCGTCATAGCCCTTTTTGCGGACAACGTTTACAGCCGCAAAGAGCATATCGCCCAGCTCCTCAGCCTCATTCTCGGCCGATGCTGCCTTTACCTCTTCTATCTCGCTTTCAAGGGACTTCAAAGCTGCCTCGGCATCGGGGAAATCCATGCCTGCACGCTCCGCACGCTTGCCTATCTTCTGCGCCCTCATAAGAGCGGGAAGAGCGCCGCAAACGCTCCTGAGAGTTTCGGTATAGGTCTCCTGACCCTTGGTCTTCTGCTTGATGTCGTTCCAGTTTCTGAGAACGTCCTCGCTGTCCTTCACCTTTACCTCGCCGAAAACGTGGGGGTGACGGACAATAAGCTTCCGGCAAACATCATTTACAGAGTCTGCAAATGTAAATCTGCCCTGTTCCTCCTCAATTCTTGCGTGGAATACCACCTGGAGCAGAACATCGCCCAGCTCCTCCCTGAGAAGCTCGCTGTCCTCAAGGTCGATAGCCTCGCAGACCTCATATGTCTCCTCGAGAAAATCCTTTCTTATGGACTTATGATCTTGCTCCCTGTCCCATGGGCAGCCGTTTTCGGAACGGAGGATCTCCATTATCCTAAGCAGATCGTTTATGTCATATCTGTCCTTGAATTCAAAATCCATTTTTAAAAGACTTCCTCTCACGGGATTGGAAAAGTTCAAGCCCCAAACGGCTTGAAACCGTCCTTTTAATATATTAACCGATAAATCCGAATAATTCAAGTGGGTTTTTGAATTTTTTCAAGAAATCAGCATTTTTAACGTACTTTTCGTAATTACGCCCGAAAAATATGTGCTTAATATGTAAATTATTGCTCCCGTAAGGCATGAAACGGCGGTTTTTATCATTATATGAGAGCCTGTGGGAAGCTGTTTTGCGGTGATGAACGCTCCCGCTGCGCAAAGCGCTCCTGCGGCGAATATTTTTGCACAAATCCCCATTGTCCGCCGCAGTCTGAGACCGCCGTGGGAAGCCAGCGCCCAAAGGGACATGACGCAGATAACAATGTAACAGATGAGTGTTGCTATAGCCGCTCCCGTAACGTTAAGTCCCGGGACAGATGTGAGGATAAGATTTCCCGCAAGCTTAACCGCCGCACCTATGCCCATGAGCTTCACGGGGATATCCGCCCTGTCCGCCGCCTGGAGCACCGAAAACGCCGCTGACGATATGCAGACAAAGGGCACGGCAAGTCCCAGAACCCTCATGGCATCTGCGCACACGGCTATCTCCACCGTGCGGCCTGAGAAAAGGAGCGTAAGTATCTCCTCCGCAAGGACGGAAATGCCCAGACCTGCGGGAACGGATATGACAGCCGCCGCAAATATCACCCCTGCGGAGCATTCACCCAGCCGCTTGTCATCGCCCGCAGCCTTTGCCGCAGAAGCAGCAGGAAGCATGCTTTTTCCAAGCATATTTGTAAGCGATGGTATCAGATTGAAAAGCGTCACTGCCAGCCCCGTAAAGCTGCCGTAAATGAAATTTGGCATATCATTATAAGATATCCCCGAGCCGAGAAGGTGTGAGAACACCCACGGTGTCTTTGCAATGACCGTTTTGAGGGAGCGCATAATGGTCACAAGGTCAATAAGGGAGGTAAGGTTTATGACCAGTGCTCCTGCCGCCATGGGAACGGCAGTTCTAAGCAGCTCACGGTCTATCTCCCTGCGTCGGCGGACGTCAGCTTTTCCCCTGCCCTTTATCATTATATAGATAAGCCCCGCAAATGAGGACAGCGTTACGCCCATAACGGCAGCCGCAGCCGCATATGGCACAGCCGCTTCCTCAGCCGTCACTCCCCTGCCCGTGCAGCCCGTGAGCCTGAGGAAATCCTCGGGGTAACTTTTGGCAAACCAAATGCAGCCGCCGCAGAGGACTAGTCCCAATATGGTCTTTGCAAAACCCTCTATGACCTGTGAAACGGCGGTGGGATACATATTTCTCATGCCCTCGAAATATCCCCTGTAAACGGAAACAAGGCAGCCTGCCAGCACCGAGGGGGCTATTGCCATAACGGCGGGCAATGCCTTTATATCCCCCGAAACAAATCTGCACAAGGGATATGCTCCTATAATTATTATAAGTGTACCCACAGCTCCCACAGCTCCGAAAAGCCTCAGCGCCGCAGATTTTATCTCCCCTGCGCTGTGCCTGCCAGATGCCTCAGCAGCTGCCACAGCCTTTGCCGCAGCTGACGGCAGCCCCGTTACCGACACAGCATAAACGGGCATAAAAATGCCGTATGCCGCCGAAAAATATCCCATGCCCGTACCGCCCAGCATATTTGCCAGCGGTATCCTGAAAACTGCGCCCATTATCTTCACTATCAGCGCTGAGACCATTAACACGGCAGAACCGTAAAGAAAGCCTTGTTTTTTCAATTTATCACTCCCGAAACGTCACAACATCAAAAATTTGCCCCTACAGCAAGTCCATATAAAAATATATGTTGCGTTTTTCGGGAATATGTGGTATAATCTGTTTATACATATACTGATAAAAGGAGATATTCTATGAAATACACATTTTCCGATAAGATATCAAACCTTAAACCCTCTGCTATAAGAGAGATACTTAAAATGACATCTGACCCCAACATAATCTCATTTGCGGCAGGAAATCCCGCCCCCGATGCTTTCCCTGTGGAGGAGATCCGCCGCATTACTGCCGATATACTGGAAAAGAACCCCATCGCAGCTCTCCAGTACAGCGTTACCGAGGGCTATGCTCCCCTGCGTGATGCAGTAAAGGCAAGACTTGCTTCACAGCACTCCTTCGTTCCCGAAAAGGACGAGCTTATCATCACATCGGGAGGTCAGCAGGCTTCCGAGCTTTCCTGCAAGGTATTCCTCAACGAGGGCGACACACTTTTATGCGAAAGCCCCAGCTTTGTAGGCTGCCTTAACGCATTCAAGTCCTACAACTCAAAGCTTGTGGGAATCGAAATGGACGATGAGGGCATCAAGGCAGACGACCTTGAAAATGCTGTTAAGGAAAACAAGAACGTTAAGCTCCTTTATGTTATCCCCAACTTCCAGAACCCTTCGGGAAGATGTATGTCCGCTGCCCGCAGAAAGGCTGTTTATGACCTTGCCTGCAAGTATGACTTCATTATCCTTGAGGACAACCCCTACGGCGAACTGAGATTTGCAGGCGAGGATATTCCCTCGATCAAGTCTCTTGACACTGAGGGCAGAGTTATTTACGCAGGAAGCTTCTCCAAGGTGATCTCCCCCGGCATGAGAGTTGGATTCGTTGCAGCTGCTCCCGAGATAATCTCCAAGATAGTAGTATGCAAGCAGGTATCGGACGTTCACTCCAATATCCTTGCTCAGATGATATGCCACAGAATACTCACCGAGTACGACTTCGACGCTCACATTGCAAAGCTCCGTGAGATATACAAGAGAAAATACACGATCATGGCTGAAAGCATCGAGAAGTATTTCTCCCCCAAGGTAACTGTCACCAAGCCTCAGGGCGGTCTGTTCATCTGGGGAACTCTTCCCGATGGTGCGGATATGCAGAAATTCTGCAAGGAAGCCGTTATGAGAAAGGTAGCTGTAGTTCCCGGCAACGCATTCCTTACCGATGACACAATGCCCACCACCAGCTTCCGTATGAACTTCTCCACACCCACAGACGAGCAGCTTGTTGAGGGCTGCAAGATACTGGGCGCTCTCACCCACGAGATGTTTGACTGATAAATCTTGATTTGAAAGGATAAATAACCATGGAAACACAGGAAAAGAAGATAATTTTCAGCGGAATACAGCCCACAGGCACATTCACCCTCGGCAACTACATCGGCGCTATCCGCAACTGGGGCAAGCTCCAGGACGACTACAACTGCATCTACTCTATCGTTGACATGCACGCTATAACAGTAAAGCAGGACCCTGCTCAGCTGAGAAAGCATACTATCGAGGCATATGCCCTCATCATGGCCTGCGGCGTTGACCCTCAGAAGTCCATCGCTTTCATTCAGAGCCACAACAAGTGCCACGCTGAGATGAACTGGGTGCTCTCATGCTCCACCCAGTTCGGCGAGCTTTCCAGAATGACACAGTTCAAGGCAAAGTCCGAAAAGCACCCTGACGATATCAACGCAGGTCTGTTCACATATCCCGTGCTCATGGCAGGCGATATTCTTCTTTATCAGACTGACCTGGTTCCCATCGGCGCAGACCAGAAGCAGCACCTTGAGCTTTCAAGAAACGTTGCTCAGCGCTTCAACCAGAAGTACGGCGAGCTGTTCAAGATTCCCGAGCCTTACATTCCCGAAAAGGGCGCAAGGGTAATGAGCCTCCAGGACCCCACCAAGAAAATGTCCAAGTCCGACGAAAATCAGAACGGCTGCATCTACATTCTTGATGATAAGGACACCATTGTGAGAAAGTTCAGAAAGGCTATCACCGATTCCGACTCCAAGGTAAGATACGCTGAGGGCAAGGACGGTATAAACAATCTTATGACCATCTATTCCGTTGTCACTGGCAAGAACTATGACGAGATAGAGCAGGAATTTGACGGCAAGGGCTACGGCGACTTCAAGACCGCTGTAGGCGAGGCTGTGGCTGACCATCTGGAGCCTGTACGCACCGAATATGCACGCCTTATCGCTGACAAGGCATACATCAAGGAGTGCTACACCAAGGGCGCAGAGCAGGCAACAAGAATTGCTCAGAAAACTATGTCCAAGGCTTACCGCAAGGTCGGCTTCGTTGACATCAGATGACCTGACACACCCGAAAAATCAGCTCCCGAATCCCTGCGGCTTCGGGAGCTTTTTGTTACTGTGACCATGAAAGGACATTTTAAATGAACAGCAAGCTCATTCCGACAGGCTGCTTTACGGCATCGGTGCTGTCGCTCATCATATCAATATCAAAGTACATTTCATCGGGCAATTCTGAGCTGCTTGTGGGCGGCGTGATACTTACGATACTTTTGGCAATCGTGGGACTGAGGGTGCTTTTAAAGGACAGACCATCGCTTTTCAAGGGAATACTTGCCCTGTCGCTGATGATACTCTGCGGAGGTATCGGCGTTTTCATCGGCATATGCGTATATGAATCAGGCGATGCGGATATCAAAGCGGTGTATATCGGCATCGGCTTCGGTCTGTTTTGCACTGCAGTGGGAATATGTATGTTATTTATGTTCAAAAACCTATACAAGACATTTTACAGCCCAAGCTATCCACTGACCAGATATACAGCAGAAAAGGTTCGTGAGGCATATGCCTTTCACCGTGGGGAAAATGACCCCAAGCAGCTTATTGAAAAGGAGCTTGCTCCCAATGCTCTTACAGTCGGAAAAACGGGTCATCTTGACAGGCTCACAGCGCTTATAGACAAATGCGGCTGCTCCCGTGATGAGTTCAACGCAGATTATTACAAGGGCGAGATATTCCGAGGCGATATGCGTATGCTGAATGTGGGAGATATTTTCACTATCTACTGCGATATGGGCGCAAACCAGTTTGTTTTCAGAAACAGCGACATAATTTATGTGGGGCCTTACATTGAGACCGATGATATCTCGGGCATGACGGTACAGCGCTTTAACATCAAGCTGCGCATAAAGGGCGAAGAGGTCTATCACGTTCTGCGCATCGCCCAGTACATGGACAGACCTGTTCTTGACGCATTCAGGAAACGCCGTGAGCTGCTTGACCCTGAGTGCGAGATATTTGATTATCCGTACTGATGACTGTATAATTGTAATAGCAGTCAAACTTATTTGACTTGCAGAATTTTTTATGCTATAATATCCGCTGAAAGTAGTAAGCATTAGCTAATAATCACTTTCAGATCGGAGTGCATTATGAAGAAAATAACTTTTTCAAACAGCAATGACGGATTTTACGGTACATATTATATAAATCCCAACGGTGCGGACAATGCGGTGATAGGACTGTTCGGTGACGACCCTAATGATTACATGGCAAAATGCGGCGCTAAATGGCTGCACAAAAACGGTGTAAATGTTATGTGTATGTCACCTGACGTAAAAAACTACAGCCACGTTAACTATCCTCTGGAAAGGATAGGAACTGCTATCAAATGGCTTAAAAGCAACGGCAACAAAAAGATAGGCATAATGGGAATGAGCACTGCGGGAATGGATTCCATAGCTGCGGCTTCATACTATCCCGACATCACACTGACTTTCGGGCTTACTCCCAGTGATTTCATCTGGCAGGGATTTGAACAGGGCGAAAAGGACAGCTGCAAGGAATGGCCCATTCCAAATGCGTCCACCCTTTCATGGGAAGGCAAGCCTATCGCTTATATGCCCTTCGTTTATCAGCATCCCGAATATTATCGCATAATAGAAGAGGAAACCAAGGGTTCGGGCGATGTAACACGCAGCACAAAACTGTTTATCGACTCGGAAAAGGCAAGAGAGCACACCGAAGAAGAGATGATAAAGATCGAGAACATCAAGGGCAAGCTTATCCTTATCGGAGCAGAGGACGACAGCTTCTGGGAGACGGGAAAATATATCCGCCGTATGGATAAAAGACTGCAGGAACACCCTCACAGCTGCGACTATGAGGCAATCGTTTATGAGCACGGAACTCATTTTGTCCTGCCCGAATCCCTGCTTAGAACAGCTCTTCCCGTAGGACTTAAATTTGTGCTCAAATTTGTATTCAGGGCAGCAAAGGAATATCCCAACGAGTGCGAGGCAACAAGAAAAGATATTGACAAGCGGCTTTCGGCGGCTATAAAAGAGTGGATCGCTAAGTAAAGAACACACGCCCGGCCTCCGATGTTCCTTTGAAAAGCTCTTATAACTATATTAAAGGAGTCAGCATGAAGATCATCGAATACTACAGCTGCGGCGACCAAGGCAGCTATCTTTCACAAATAAAGCAGTCGGACTGGGGAGCGGGACAATATCTGTATGAGCTTCTCCGTGACGGCAGCCTGAAAGCTCTCTGCGGTGAAAGCACACGGGTGCTTATGCTTACCGAGGGTGGAAAACTTATGGCTTTCTGCACCCTTGCGGACAAGGACGACATTCAGCCCACGGAGCTTTCGCCGTGGATAGGCTTTGTATATACATTCCCCAAGTATCGTGGAAAGCGGCTTGCAGGCTATCTGCTAAGCTATGCGGAGGAAGCAGCTCGGAGCGAGGACAGGGAGTTTGTCTATATCTCCACCGACCATGTGGGGCTGTATGAAAAATACGGCTATGAGTTTTTTGAGGAAATGCAGTCCGTCTCGGGAGAAATTTCAAGGGTTTACCGCAAGAGCCTGAAATATGACATCATCGGCAGGACGGTAAACGTGAAGATTGACCGACCCATGGGCAGCTGTCACCCGAAGCACGGTTATGTTTATCCCGTAAACTACGGCTATGTCGATGGCATGATCGCCCCTGACGGCGAAGATCAGGACGTATATGTGCTGGGCGCAGACAAGCCTCTCAACGAGTTCACGGGCAGGATAATTGCCGTTATCCACCGCTTTGATGATATGGAAGAAAAGTGGGTGGCTGCTCCTGAGGGCATGAGCTTTACCAAAGAGGAAATTTACAGGCAAGTGGGATTTCAGGAGAAATTTTTTGACAGCGAAGTGAGAATGTGATATAAAACAGCCCGCTCTCGGATATCTGAGAGCGGGCTGTTATTTTTATAAAATACATTATAAAAAATAAAAGCCACGCAGAAAATTCTACGTGGTTTTTATGGTGCGCTGCAAGGGACTCGAACCCCTGACCTACTGGTTCGTAGCCAGTCACTCTATCCAGCTGAGCTAGCAACGCATTGCTTTATTCAGCTTTATTATTATATCACTTCTATTCTCACTTGTCAAGTGTTTTTTCAAAAAAAATAAAAATTTCCCTGTGATGTGATTATTTTTCCAAAATAAGCCAATATTACTGACAGATCAAACATGACGGAAAGGACCCTGTATTATGAAAAAGAACTACATAGCATCTGACTCGGCTGTTATTGCGGCGATAATGGCAATATCTCTTCTTATAAGCGGCATATTCACCGCAGTTTCATCGGAAAAGCACATTGAAGAAAGCCTGGTGCGACTGCATATACTTGCAAATTCTGACAGCGAGCTTGACCAGCAGCTAAAGCTCAGGGTGAGGGACGCCGTTCTTGCATCGTCAGATGAACTGTTTGAACCATATTCATCTTCCGAGGAAGCAGAAGAGGCGCTGTCCGGCCAGCTTGATAAGATAAAATCCATTGCCGACAGCACACTTGCGGAAAACGGCTGCGATGACAGAACAGTCTGCGAGATAACCTCTATGGTCATCGACAGACGTGAATACGGGGAATATACCGTCCCCGCAGGCAGATACACCGCTCTCAGGATAACCATAGGCGAGGGAAAGGGGCACAACTGGTGGTGCGTTATGTACCCTCCCCTGTGCGTTCCCTGTGCCGGTGTGGATATGACCGATGAGGAGATTATGGAAAAATACGGCGGTGAGCTTACCGAGGAGGACATTGAGCTGCTCACCGAGGAGGGATATAAGCCGAGGCTTTATATTGCGGAGCTTATAGGCGGGCTGCTGGAAAAATGATACAGTGCCGCTGTCAGCAATGATCATTTGCGGTCAGACTTTCGGGTCTGACCTTTTTTTCTGTCAACTTTTCCGTGACTATAGACAAACGTAAAAAAATAGGTTATAATGTAATATGCACAAAAATATATGTCACCCTGTAAAATTTGCATACCTGTCACTGTGACGGTCTGAAAGGAATGGTAGGATGAATCTACAGCATCTGAAATATATGGTCGAGGTGGAGCGTGTAGGCTCCATTACCAAGGCTGCCGCCAATCTTTTTATGGGTCAGCCCAACCTCAGCAAGGCTATAAAGGAAGTTGAAAACGAGATTGGCATAACCGTTTTCAAGCGAAGCGCCAAGGGCGTTTTTCCCACTGAAAAGGGCGCTGAATTTCTGGAATACGCCAAAACTATACTGGTGCAGATGGAAAAGATCGAGGGACTTTACAAGCCAGAGCTTACCGATACTATACGCTTCGGCATATCTGTCCCCAGAGCTACGTATATCACCCACGCTTTCACCTCATTTGTCAACGAGCTTGACCCCGCAAAGAGGATCTCCATTGATTTCCGTGAGACAAATTCCATGGACGCCATCAGCAACGTGTGCGACAGCACCAGCAACCTCAGCGTTATCCGCTACAATATGGATAACGAGGAATATTTCATGTCGCTGCTCAGCGAGAAAAATCTCCGCCATGAGATTATACTCAAATTCAACTACCGCCTGATACTCTCAGCGGACAATCCCCTTGCAAAAAGCGATGATATTTCGGAAAGTGAGCTTTCGGAATATATTGAGATAATCCACGGCGACTATGAGATACCATACATCTCATCGGGATATATCCGCAAAAATGACAGCGGAGCTGTTCACAGGAGAATATACGTATATGAGCGTGGAAGCCAGTTTGACCTGCTCACTGATGTGGACAACACCTTTATGTGGGTCTCTCCCATGCCCGAGGACACGCTGAAACGCTTTAATCTGGTGCAGAAAAAATGTCGTGAAAGCATCAAGCAGTATGCTGATATCCTGATATATCCCTCCTCATACCGCATTTCCGAGTATGACGAGGCGTTCATAAACAAGCTTTACAAAATGCGTGACCAGGTTGCGGCTGCGCTGTGATGAAAGGAAGCAGAGCATGAGCAGTATCAAAATAAACTGGCGCCGCCTGATAGTCAACCGTATCCTCATAACAGCGGTGGCACTTATAGTTCAGGCTGCATGGATAGTGGTGAGCATTTTTGCTCTGGCGGAATATTCCCAGCCCATGAGCATTTTGCTGCGAATTATCAGCTTAGTGGCGGTGCTTTTCATTATCGGCAAGGAAGACAACTCCTCCTATAAGATAGTCTGGATAATACTTATAATGCTGCTGCCGTTCTTTGGCGGCATACTGTACATCTTTGCGGGCAACAAAAAGCCCTCAAAGCACATGAATATGCAGATAAACAACACTAAGGAAAAATATCTCACCCTGCTGGAGGACTCCCCTGCCGCAGATGAGCTGGAACGCAGGAACAAGCGTGTCAGCGGCATATGCAGCTATGTTCGCAGCAAAAGCGGATATCCCGTTTATTCGGGCACGGAAGTCACATATTACCCTTTCGGCGAGCGTATGTTTGAGGACATGATGAAAGCTATCAAAAAGGCGGAGCATTTCATTTTCATTGAGTATTTCATTATCCGCCCGGGCGTTATGTGGAACAGTATGCTTGAGGTTCTGGTGCAGAAAGCAAACGAGGGCGTGGAGATAAAGATAATCTACGATGATATGGGCTGCGTGGCTCTGCTTCCTCCGGGATATTTCAAGCAGCTGGAAAAGCTCAGCCCCAACATCAAGTGCATGGCGTTCAACCCTGTTGTGCCGTTCCTGTCGCTGGTGATGAACAACCGTGACCACAGAAAAATCCTTGTTGTGGACGGTCACACCGGCTTTAACGGCGGCATAAATCTGTCGGACGAGTACATCAACGTCACATCGCCCTACGGCACATGGAAAGACACTGGTGTTCGCCTGAGAGGCGACGCTGTTATCAATCTGACTGAGATGTTCATGGAAATGTGGCACACGTTCCGTGACACAGACGCAAAGGTGGATATGGAAAAATACTCTCCCTCACTTTACGGTCCCGAATATCACTCGGACGGATTTATCCAGCCTTTTTACGACTCTCCGCTGGACGATGAGACCATCAGTGCCAACGTTTATGCGGACATAGTAAACTGCGCTCAGGACTATGTTTATATCTTCACCCCCTATCTTATCCTTGACGACACCATGAAAAATGCCCTTTGCCTTGCCGCAAAGCGTGGCGTTGACGTAAGGA
This sequence comes from Huintestinicola butyrica, assembly GCF_025567215.1. NCBI lineage: Bacteria > Bacillati > Bacillota > Clostridia > Eubacteriales > Oscillospiraceae > Huintestinicola > Huintestinicola butyrica. The sequence continues at coordinate 354,577 of NZ_JAOQKB010000001.1, read as the reverse complement.
TAGTCACCCCGGGAATACCCGATAAAAAGTTAATCTACCGCCTGACCCGTGCAAACTACAAGCCTCTGCTTAAAGCGGGGGTAAGGATATATGAATACACCCCCGGATTTATTCACGCAAAAAGCTTTGTCAGCGACGACAAGATAGGCGTGGTGGGAACCATAAACTTAGACTACAGAAGTCTGTTCCTGCACTTTGAGTGCGGCACGCTTATGTATGGCAGCAGTGCTGTGGAATCCCTGAAAAAAGACCACATAACCACAATGGACCAGAGCAGAGAGATAACCCTTGACAATATCAGGGACTATTATCACGGCACCATGTTTGACGCTCTGCTGAGAGTTATCGCTCCTCTGCTGTAACATTATAGGATGATAGGAAAGAAGGATAAAATGGAAAGAAATAACAAAAAACGTCTGCTGGCGTTTATACCTTACCTGGCGCTCACTGCGCTGGCAGTGCTGGGAATAATCAACATCAAATGGCTCATAAATGTGCTGGCGGGACTGTGGAACATTCTCTCGCCGCTGGTCATTGGCTGCGCAATGGCATATGTGCTGAATCTTATCATGCGCAAGCTTGAAAAGCTGTATTTTCCCAAGTCGGAAAAGAGGATAGTACAAGCCACAAAGCGGCCTGTATGCCTTGTATTGTCGCTGCTGCTCGTATTTATCCTGCTGGGGCTGGTAATGGGTCTGATAGTCCCCGAGATAGTGAATATCTTCGTTGTAATGGGCGAAACTCTCCCCGTTTACGGTGAGAAGATACGCAAGCTGCTGATGGAATATGACAGCCAGCTGCCTGTGGTGGGCGACTATATCGAGGAATATCTGCAAAACGGCGGAATAGACTGGAACACCATTCTTGCAAAGGCTGTGGAATTTGCCAAGAACGGTGTGGGCGGACTTCTAACCTCCACCATAAGCGTTGTGGCATCGGTAGTTGGCGGAGTGGTCAACTTCTTCATCGGGCTGATATTTGCCATATACATTCTTTACAACAAGGAAAAGCTTGCAAGCCAGATGAGCAGGCTCATGAAAAGCTATATGAAGCCCGAAAATTCCGCCCGCCTCACCTATTTTTGCTCAACGGCGGACAAGTGCTTTTCAAGCTTTATAGTTGGTCAGTGCACGGAAGCTGTCATACTTGGAGTTCTCTGCGCACTGGGCATGGCGATACTCAGGATACCATACGCCAGCACCATAGGAACGCTTATCGGCGCAACAGCGCTTATCCCCATTGTGGGCGCATACATAGGCGCTATAGTCGGAGCGCTTATGATACTGGTGGTTGACCCCATCAAGGCGCTGTGGTTCGTTATTTTCCTTGTTATTCTCCAGCAGGTGGAGGGAAATGTTATTTACCCCAAGGTAGTAGGCTCGTCGATAGGTCTCCCGGGAATGTGGGTGCTGGCGGCTGTTACCGTAGGCGGAGGACTGGGAGGTATCCCCGGAATGCTCTTTGGAGTTCCCGCTGCTGCCACCGTTTACAAGCTTTTACAGAACGATGTGAGAAGACGTGAACGGGCTGCTGCGGAAGAAGATCACGAGGCAGAGGAAGCACCTCAGGCAGAAGATAACACGGAAAATGAGCAGTCGGACAGTCATTCCGACAGTCACTCCGACAACAGCTCAGTTACTTGACAAAAATCTCTCGCTATGGTATAATTAAGCAAATTCAGGCAGAATTTCTGCCTATTCTGAAAGGAAAACTGAAATGGTTATTATTGAAATGGAAAACGGCAAGCAGATCAAGCTTGAGCTTTATCCCGATGTTGCACCCATCACTGTTGAGAACTTTGAAAAGCTCGTTAAGCAGGGCTTTTATGACGGACTTATCTTCCACAGAGTTATCAGCGGCTTTATGATACAGGGCGGCTGCCCCGACGGCACAGGCATGGGCGGTCCAGGCTGGCATATCAAGGGCGAATTTGCAGCCAACGGCGTAAAGAACGACCTGAAGCACACAAGAGGCGTTATCTCCATGGCACGTGCTCAGATGCCCGACAGCGCAGGCTCTCAGTTCTTTATCATGCACGAGGACGCACCTTACCTTGACGGTCAGTATGCGGCTTTCGGAAAGGTTATCGAGGGCATGGACGTTGTTGATGAGATCGCTGACACTGAGACTGATTACAGCGACAGACCTGTTAAGGAACAGAAGATGAAGAGAGTTTATATTGCTGACTGATATAAGCTTTAAATAACAGAACGGCGGCACCGAAAAATCGATGCCGCCGTTTTACTATATTATTTTACGCTATATCCACTGCCTTGAAATTCATTTCAAGGAATTTGGGATTAACTCTTTTTTCAATGGCATTTTTCAGCTCGTCGGCTGTTATGCCCAGTGCCCCAGACTTTGCTGCCGCAGCAAGAAGCACGATGTTCAGCACCTTGGGGGAGCCTATCTCCTCGCATATCTTCTCACCGTCGATAACGTGGATATCTGCGTCAAGTGAGCTGAGATAGTCGGTCATCTCTCTGCCGTCGGTATATGTGCCGCCCAGTGATGAAGTCACGGGCTTCACTGCTTTACTGTTCACGATGACTGTGCCACCCTTTTTAAGATATGATATGCACCTTACTGCTTCCGCAGGCTCAAAGGCGATTATCACATCGGCAGAGCCTTTGGGCACAAGGGGCGAAGCTATATTTTCGCCGATACGCACATGGCTCACGACGCAGCCGCCTCGCTGAGCCATTCCGATGGTTTCGGCGGTGCGCACGTCCATGCCCTTTTCCATTGCGGCAAATGCGATGAGCTTGGAGGCAAGGACTGTTCCCTGACCGCCTACGCCGCACAAAAGACAATTTTTATTATTCATAGCGTTATCCTTTCATCACTCGGAAATAATGGCTCCGCAGGGGCATATCTGCGCACAAAGTGAGCAGCCGAAGCAAAGGCTCTTTTCTATGGCGGGTCTGCCGTTTTCCATAACGATCGCAGGGCAGCCCAGTTCTCTTATGCACTTCTTGCAGTTTACACAGCTGTCGGCGATCTTAAAGCGCTTTGAGGGCTTGGTAACTGCTATGCAGGGCGATTTGAAGATTATTGCTTTCACGCCGGGAAGCTCCGCAGCGTGCTTTACGGCTTCCACTGCTGCCTTATTGTCCAGAGGGTCAACAGTCTCAACGGAGGTGAGACCGATGGCACGGAGTATCTTTTCAATGCTTATCTTCTCGCAGACATCGCCCATCATTCGCACGCCTGTTCCCGGGTGAGGCTGATGACCTGTCATTGCGGTGGTGGAGTTATCAAGGACGATAAGGATAATGTCAGTTCCGTTATAAACCGCATTTACAACGCCTGTTATTCCCGATGCAAAGAATGTGGAGTCGCCGATGAATGAGAAGTTCACTGCGTCAGGCTCAACACGGTGAAGTCCCTGAGCAATGGTAACGTCAGCGCCCATGCAAAGGCAGGTATCCACCATATCAAGTGGAGCTGCATTACCGAGAGTATAGCAGCCGATATCTCCGCTGAAAACTGCCTTTTTGCTTTTCATTGCCTGCTTTACGGCGTAGAACGACGCTCTGTGAGGGCAGCCTGCGCAGAGAACGGGAGGTCGGACGGGAAGTGCGGGGGCTTCGGGAAGCTTGCTTTCCTCCCCTGTTTCCAGACCGATAAACTTTGAAAGCACAGACTTTACCGACTCAACGGTGTTCTCCCCTGCGGGCTGAACATGACCGTCGAGCTTGCCGTGGATATTTACATTAAGGTGATATTTTCCGCAGATGTATGTAAGTTCTCTTTCAAGGAACGGGTCAAGCTCTTCTATGCAGATGACCTCGTCAAGTCCCTCCAGGAACTTCAGCGCCAGCTTTTCGGGAAATGGAAACGATGTACCTATTTTCAGGAGCTTGCATTCCTCATGCTTTCCGCTTGAAAGTGCTTCCGTGGTGTAGGCATAGCTGATGCCTGATGTGCAGATGCCCTTTTTTCCGCTGCCTGTAAGCTTATTAAAGGGGCTTTCGGAAAAGTAATCGCCTATCTGCGGATTTCTCTCCTCGATCTTGCAGTGATTGAGATATGATGTGCGTGGGAAGATGACCCAGCGCATGGTATCCTTTTTAAATCCGTCGGGAACGTGCTTATCATACTCAGCCTTTACGGGCACGGAAGCACAGCCGTGACAGACTCTTGTTGTGGGACGGAACAGCACGGGAGTTGACCATTTCTCGGACACTCTGTAGGCTTCCTCCATCATGTCATAGGCTTCTTCGGGAGATGATGGGTCGAACACGGGTATCTTTGCAAACTTGGCAAAGGTGCGTGTGTCCTGCTCGGTCTGTGAGGAAATGGGGCCGGGGTCATCGGCGCTGAGTATTACCATGCCGCCCTTTACGCCCACGTAAGCAAGGCTCATAAGAGGGTCAGAGGCAACGTTCAGGCCAACCTGCTTCATGGTAACAAGAGTTCTTGCACCCGCATATGAAGCGCCTGCTGCAACCTCAAGGGCTGCCTTTTCATTTACAGACCACTCAACATAAACACTGCCGTCATTGTTTTTGGCAACTGTCTCCAGCACCTCTGTGGAGGGTGTTCCGGGATAGCCTGCCACCACGTTCACACCTGCATGAACAGCGCCCCATGCGATGGCCTCGTTGCCCATAAGAAATTTCTTCATTTTTGACAAGTCGGATATCTTCCTTTCCTGCATAAATGCTTATTGAATATAAATATTATAGCAGAAAAAGGCAAAAATTGCAAGAGAGAAAATCGCCTGCAAAAAAAAAGGAAGCTGCCCTTCCCGATGTGTGCCGAGAAGAACAGCTTCCGCCTTATTATTTGATATAAAATTATTCTTCGCTCTTTGCAAGCTCAAACATATCTGTAACTTCCTTGAAGGGAGCCTTGTCTGCGAGAGAGACGCAAACGGTGAGGATCACGGAAACGATAACTCCGGGGATTATGGAGTAAAGGCTGTCTGCTGCGGGAACAATGTTGGGAAGGATATATTCCCAGATAACTACTGTTCCTGCGCCGCCGATGATACCTGCAACGGTTCCCTTGAGGGTAAGTCTCTTCCAGTAAAGCGAAAGGACGATCGCAGGGCCGAATGCTGCACCGAAGCCTGCCCATGCGTTTGAAACTATTCCCATAATGGAATCGTTGGGGTTAAGGGCAAGTATGCAGGCAATTACAGAAATAATGATTACGGAAATTCTGCTTATCCACATAAGCTTCTTTTCGGAGGACTCTTTCTTTACGATGATGGTATAGAAATCGTTGACAACAGCAGATGCGGTAACAAGCAGCTGGCTGTCGGCGGTGCTCATGATAGATGCAAGAACTGCCGAAAGGAAAATACCGCCAAGGAACGAGGGGAAGAGCTTCTTTACGGTAGTGATGAAGATAAGCTCCATCTCGGAGGAAGAAAGAACAACGCCCTGAGAATCAAGGTAAGCTCTTCCGACGATACCGATAAGGACTGCTGCGGTAAGGGAGATAAGCACCCATACAACTGCGATGATAGCAGACTTCTTAACGCTCTTGGTGTCCTTGATAGCCATAAATCTTACAAGAATATGGGGCATACCGAAGTATCCGAATGCCCACGCAAGGTTGCTGATGATATCAACGGGGCGCATACCCGAAACCATGGACATATATCCGCTTGTGTCTCCACCCTCGGAAACGATCTTGGGAATGCTGTTGAGCATCTCGGAGGAAAAGCCGGGAGTATTGCTGATAAGTGCAATGGGAAGTGCCACGATGGTTATTACCATGAGCATACCCTGAACAAAGTCAGTCCATGCAACGGCATTGAAGCCGCCGAGGAATGTGTATATGATGATAATAAGCGCTGAGATTATTACGGCAGCCTTGGTGTATGTCTCATTGGTGGGGTCAATATTGAATACCACCTGGAAAAGCTTACCGCCCGAAACGAATGCAGATGTGGTATAAACAAGAAAGAAGATGAATATTACCACTGCGCAGACCATTCTTACCACGGGGCTGTCGGTCTTGAAACGGTTCTGGAGATACTGGGGAATGGTGATGGAATCACCGCATACCTCGGTAAATCTTCTGAGTGGCTTTGCAACGAAAGCCCAGTTAAGGATAGTACCTATGGCAAGACCTATAGCTATCCAGTAGTTGCCCATACCTGTTGCATAAGCAGCTCCGGGGAGACCCATAAGCAGCCAGCCGCTCATATCGGAAGCCTGAGCCGACATTGCCGTTACCCAGCTGTTAAGACCTCTTCCCGCAAGAAAATAGTCGCTCATTTTCTTTGATTTGTTTGTAAAATAGAACCCGATGCCGAGCATTACGGCAAGATAAAGCAGAAACGCCAGAAGAACAGGCAGATCCGCATTTGCAAAAAATCCCATTATCCCAATCCTTTCATTTTTTATTGCTTTACCGTAAAAAGCACGAAAAAGCATAGATATAAAGATATTTTAACATATTTTGGGGATAAAAGTGTTAAGATTGAGTAAATATTATGCTTTAATACTAAGCACCAATTAAAAACTATACAAAAAATTGAGCATAATCTTGCGTATATGGATTATGCGATGATTTTTTGTCTATAGTTTTATTGGTGATTAGTATAAATGCGCATAAACTCATAAAAAAATGCCGCACACAAGGTACGGCATCGGAGCTTATTCGTCCTTATTTATGAGATTTTCGCAGGCCTTGTGCATTTCGCAAAGGCGGAACATCTGCTCGCTGTCCTGAGGAATGTACTGCTCTGTCTTAATGCAGGGAAACTCCTTGCACTCGGCGCAGAGGTTAACGTGCTTTTCCTTGCAGCACTTTCTTATCTCGCAGCCCTTGCCGAACTTATTGTGGTCGGCGGATACTGTGCGGCAGCCGTGACAGACGATATCCTTGGGATAGAATACCGCTCCCCCCATGGAATACTCATGGGCAAGGTATTTTCTCATGGTCTCGTCGTCCCTCTGGGTAGCTATGTAAACGGGACACTCGCTGCACATCATTCCGCAGCATGATACTATATCCATTGCGGTTCTCCTTTCATCACTTGCCGATACTCAGCTGCATCATCAAGCGGTTCTGCAGAGCTGTATCGTTCTGAAATCTTCCTCTAAGGGTCACGGTAGAGGTCTTTGACCCGGGTTTCTTTATTCCTCTTGCGGTCATGCAGCTGTGGTTTGCTTCAATAAATACCGCAATATCGCTGCTGCCGCTGGCAAGCTCCATTATCTCGGCAATATCGGAGCCTATCCTCTCCTGGAGCTGGAGACGTTTGCACGCCATATCGGCGATACGGGCTATTTTTGAAAGCCCCAGCACTCTGCCGTTGGGGATATATGCCACGGATATCTTCATATCGTACATAAGAGCCATATGGTGCTCGCAGTATGAAAATGCTTCAATATCCTTTACCAGAACAAAATCATCGCTGCCGCCCTGCTGCTCGAAGGACTTGTTGAACATTTCAGCTATCTCGGCATTGGAGTAGTTCATTCCCTCGAATACCTCGGTGTACATTCTTGCCACACGCTGGGGAGTTTCTTTTAAGCCCTCACGGTCGGGGTCATCGCCCAGAGCAATGAGTATTCCTCTGATATGCTCTTCTATGGCTTTTGTATCTATCATTTTACACACCTCTCTTGTTGGGGTCCCAGATGAATTTGTGCAGCTGGAGCTGGAAATTCACGCCGTTGAGCTTATGCTTCAGAATAAAATCCACCATTTCGACAGGCTCTATCTTTCCGAAAACGGGGCTGAAATAAACGTGACATTTATTGGTAAGGTCATACTTTTTTATGACTTCAAGTGCTTTTTCAAGATCATCGTGACTGCCTGCCACGAATTTAACAGTATCATACTTTGTGAGCCTGTCATAATTGGACATAAGCATATGCTTCTCCATGCCGCTGGAGGGCAGCTTGTAGTCCAGCGTAACGGAGGGACGGGGCGATATGCCGTCACAGACGGAAATATCGGCGCTGCCGTTGGTCTCTATCTCCACGGCGATATCCTCGTGGGAAAGCCTTTCAAGAAGCACACGGACGTTTTCAGCCATAAGCGGCTCGCCGCCTGTAAGGGTGACATTCTTTATGCCGCTGTCGGCTATGTATGCGGCTATCTCGTCCTCGGTCATAGGCTCAAAGGGCGTATCGGAGCCGTTTGCCCACATAGTATCGCAGTAGGAGCAGCGCAGGTTGCAGCCTGCCAGCCTGATGAACACCGCAGGCTGACCTGCCTTTGTGCCCTCGCCGTTGATACTTACAAATTTCTCGGCGACCTTAAATATCATTATCATCACCAGCTTCGTAAACTGCGCAGTTGTTGGGGGTCTCATAGACTGTCACACGCTTTACCCTGTAGCCGTCGTCACTGAGCAGGTCATAGATATACTTGGAGAAATTCTCGGCAGTGGGGCGGAAATCCACCTCTGTCAGTGCAAAATTCTCCTCTCTCAGCGCTTCGAGAGTTTTCTCTTTCAGTGAGCCTTTTTCGTAGATAAGGCGGTGGTCAAGGCTATCGGCGATCTCTTTAAGATCACGCTTCAGGTCTCCGAAATCAACTATCATTCCCCTTGTCTGACCCTCTTCGATAAGCTTCTCGGAGCATATCTCAGCTTCGATTATCCACCTGTGACCGTGGATATTGCTGCATTTACCGTTATAGCCATGAAGAAAATGAGCCGAATCAAATGCGGCTTCGGTTTTCAGAATATACATATCAACACCCTTTCAGCAAAAAAGCGGACAGGCGCATAAAACACCTGTCCGCCGCAAAAGCAAACAAATGTCCTGGTTTTGTTTTGTGTCAGACACTTTTTGCATCAGACACCGGCTGGATGGCACAAGCGAACAGCCCTTATATCATACCGTTTCATTATATCACGTATTCATCGGCGTGTCAATGGATAAATAAAGAACAGAAGGCGATATGTATCATTTCAGCAGATCTTCAAAATTGTACTCTGCAAGCTTTTTGCTGACAATATCGGTTATCTCGTTAAAGACCTTCTGATAACAGCAGCAGCCCTTTGCGCCTCTGGTACAGACAAACTCCTCCTCGTGGCAGCGATTGAGATAATAGCTGCCCTCAACCGTCTCGATAACATCGAGCATGGTTATTTCCGAAGGGGCTTTTGCCAGCTCATATCCGCCCTGCATTCCCTTGTAGGATTTTACAAGGCCTGCTGATACAAGCTTTCTCAGTATCTTCAGAGCAAATCTGAGACTGACTCCCGTGCGTTCTGATATATTTTTTGCGTCGATCCTTTTGTTTTCAGCCGACAGACAGCCGATTATTCTGACTGCATAATCAGACTCAAGAGTAAGACACATTTTCTTTTACCATTCCTTTCGGGATATCAATCAAGGAAATCCTTGACCTTTTTGCTTCTGCTGGGGTGACGGAGCTTTCTGAGAGCCTTTGCCTCGATCTGTCTGATACGCTCTCTGGTAACGTCAAACTCCTTGCCCACCTCTTCAAGAGTACGGGAACGGCCGTCCTCAAGACCGAATCTGAGACGGAGCACCTTTTCCTCACGCTCGGTAAGGGTGGAAAGCACCTCGCCAAGCTTTTCCTTGAGCAGGATAAGGGAAGCTGCGTCCGCAGGTGCGGGAGCATCATCATCGGGGATAAAGTCGCCCAGATGGCTGTCCTCCTCCTCGCCGATAGGTGTTTCCAGAGAAACGGGATCCTGTGCGATACGCATTATCTCACGTACTCTCTCAACGGGAAGATTAAGCTCTGCTGCGATCTCCTCGGGTGAGGGATCGTGACCGTTCTTGTGGAGGAGCTGGCTGGAAGCCTTCTTTACCTTTGTGATGGTCTCGACCATATGAACGGGGATACGGATAGTTCTTGCCTGGTCGGCGATAGCTCTTGTGATAGCCTGTCTTATCCACCATGTTGCGTATGTGGAGAACTTGAAGCCCTTGGTATGGTCGAACTTCTCAACAGCCTTGATAAGACCCAGATTACCCTCCTGGATAAGGTCAAGGAACTGCATTCCTCTGCCCACATATCTCTTTGCGATGGATACAACAAGTCGCAGGTTTGCTTCCGCAAGTCTCTGCTTTGCCTTTACATCGCCCTTTGCCATACGCTCGGCAAGCTGTATCTCCTCCTCGGGGGTAAGAAGAGGAACTCTGCCTATTTCCTTGAGGTAGATCTTTACGGGGTCATCTATTGCGATGCCCTCGGTGGAAAGCGCCATTCCAAGGTCGTCCTGAAGATTCAGGTCGGAGAGCGCAAGCTCGGACTCCGCATCAAAGTCCTCGATGATATCAATGTTCATGCTCTGGCAGTTGTCATAGAAGGAATCTATCTGGTCAACATCAAGATCCAGCTTCTCCATTACGTCGTTGATTTCGGTAGTGGTGAGCTTTCCGTGAGCACGGCCCTGCTCCATAAGGGTTTCCATAGCTTTTTCATTACCGGTCATATATTTTTACCGTCCTTTCGGGAATATTACTATTTTATCGTCGCTCATCGCAGCGTTAAAAGCTTATTTTTCATTTTTCAGCCTGTTCAGACGCTTTAGAAACTCATCGTCGGAAAGCGCAGCGGCAGGTGCAGCCGAAGCTCTTTTCTCATGACTGTTCCTTAGGGTGGTTATGTAATCCTCCGCAGCACTGCGGTTAATGTCTATCTGGCGGGCTTCCGACAATATATCGGTTATTTTGCCCATCTCATCGGCTGAAAATTCACTTTGCAGTGATAATATGTTAAAATCCGAAGATATCCTCATGCCGCTTATGAGCTTTTCGTACAGCTTTTTGTTGAAATCTGTCGCAAAAAAGTCAGCAGGCAGCCTGTCCGCCACATATTCAAGGTCATCGGGGTGGATAGTAAGGTATGCGATGATGCCACGCTCCGCCCGATATTCCTTTGGAAATGCGGCTGCCTGAGGGTCAGCACGGCGCTTGTCGGAGAATGTGCGGATATCCGTCCATTCCTGCTTCCTGCCGCTGTTTATCTTCTTCCTTATGACTGAATTTATCTGAGCGTCAAGGGCTTCACGGGAAATTCCCTGCTCCTTGGCGACCTTTGATACATAAACGCTTCTTTCCACAGGCGAGTTTATTGCCGCAAGCACGTTCACACACCGCTTGAGGTATTCCACACGACCCGTATCAGACTCGATATCAAGGTCGTTTTTGCACTTTGCCAGCTGGAAATTTATTGCGCCGTCGGAATTGTCAAGGAGCTGCTTGAACCGCAGAGCGCCGAATTTTTTTATAAATTCGTCAGGGTCCTTTGCTCCCTCCATTTTGATTATTTTAGTCTTTATCCCTGCCTCGCCCAGAAGATTTATGGCTTTCTGGGTCGCTGCCTGACCCGGCCCGTCCGAATCGTAGGCGATTATCACCTCGTCCGCATACTGGGACATGAGCCGTGCCTGTTCGGGTGTAAGCGCCGTTCCCAGCGTTGCCACCACGTTTTCAAAGCCCGCCTGATTTACGGCGATAACGTCCATATAGCCCTCTGCCAGAATGAGCCTGCGCTCCTCGGAACGCTTGGCAAAATTCAGTGAGAAAAGGTTGCGGCTCTTTTTGAAAACGGGAGTATCGGAGGAGTTAAGGTACTTGGGGCCTTCTCCGTCGATGATACGTCCGCCGAAAGCAATGACATTTCCACGCAGGTCGATTATGGGGAACATCACCCTGTCACGGAAGCTGTCATAAACGCCGCCTTTCTGGCTCTGCCTTGCAAGGTTTGCGGCAACTATCTCATCTTCACGGCAGCCCTGGGATTTAAGGTGATCCGTCAGCCTGCGCCAGTCATCCGGAGCATAGCCCAGACCGTATTTAGTGATGGTCTTGACCGAAAGCTTTCTTGAACTGAAATACAGCCGTCCTTTTTCGCCGTACGGCTCTTTCATGAGCACATGGTTAAAGTATCGGGCTGCCATTCGGTTTATTTCAAGGATACGGGCTTTCAGGCGGCTGAAATCGTTGTTTTTCGCATCTTCGGGCATTGACATTCCCGCACGCTCCGCCAGAAAGCGCACAGCTTCTATGTATTCAAGATTTTCCGCCTTCATTATAAAGGTGATAACATCACCCCCTGCGCCGCAGCCGAAGCAGTGAAAATACTGTCCCGCAACGTTTACATGACATGAGGGCGATTTCTCCGAATGAAATGGGCACAGGCAGACATAATCCCTGCTGCTTCGGTTAAGGCGCACATATGACGCCATCACCGACTCAATGGGATTATTCTGTTTGAGCTGCAATACAAAATCTTCGGGCAGTGGCATAGGTTCATTCCTCTAAATGCGAATCAGGTGAGCTTCCAGCTTTTGGGGATAAAAAGCTCATTGTAAAGGTTCACCGCATAAAGGTCGGTCATGCCCGACACATAGTCGCACACAGCCCTTTCCTTTGAAAAACGGTTCATTATATTGATGTATTCCTCAGGCATTTTGTCGGGGTATTTGATGAAATATCTGTACAGCTTTTCCACCAGCATTTTGGCCTTGTATTCCTCAGCCTTGGCAATGCTGTTGCTGTAAACGTGCTCGAACATAAAGTTCCGCAGCTCGTTGAATGCCTGCTGTATATCGTCGTCCATATGGATATCGGAAACGCCGTTTTTTACGATGGACATTATCAGCGTGGTGATGCGCTCGCTCTTGGAATGACCCAGCACATCTGTTGCGCTTGCGGGCAGCATATCCTCGGTGAGCACTCCGCCTCTTATGGCGTCGTCGATATCGTGGTTGATGTATGCGATCTTATCGGAAAGCCGCACCACGTAGCCCTCTTTTGTAACGGCTACCTTGTTGGTGTGGCAGGCGATGCCGTTCTTCACTTCATATGTAAGGTTGAGACCCATACCGTTTTTCTCGATATAATCCACGACCCTAACACTCTGAAGATAGTGCTTGAAGCCGCAGGAGCATATCTCGTTGAGCACCGACTCCCCTGCATGGCCGAAAGGCGCATGACCCAGGTCGTGACCCAGTGCAATAGCCTCGGTAAGGTCCTCGTTAAGGCGCAGGGCACGGGAAATTGTACGTGCTATCTGAGCCACCTCAAGCGAATGGGTAAGGCGTGTTCTGTAATGGTCGCCTATGGGATCAAGGAACACCTGAGTTTTATGTTTAAGGCGGCGGAAAGCATTGCAGTGAAGTATCCTGTCCCTGTCACGCTGAAAATCAGTCCTGATAGGGCACTGCGGCTCGGGGCGGACACGTCTGCCTGTATGCTTTGACGTGCAGGCGTCCTCACAGAGAGTACCCAGCTCGATTATTTCAAGTTCTTCACGAATCGTCATATACTCACTCCCCCGCTTTTATTTATAATAGTATATACTCACAAAATGGCGAAAAAACTTTTTTATATTTTTATTTTTGTCATTTTGCACAAATCAAGCAAAATTCTCAAAGCTTTCTTCGCCTTTGTGTACAGTTATTTTTCCGTTTGCCGTGTCGATAAGCTTTTCGGTAAGAGCATCGGTGAGAGCACTGCGGCATAAGAGCTTGACAGTTACATCGGTCTCAAAGACGGTATCGGTTATCTTCACCTCAAATTCGGGAAGAATATTCACTATCTTGCCGTAAAGCCCGTAATCCGACGTTATCTCCATAGGATAGCAGGAGCACATTTTTTTGCGCTCGGCAGCGTCAACAGCGATCTTTGCACTGTGGGAATATGCCCTCACCAGTCCTCCGCCGCCAAGAAGTATGCCGCCGAAATATCTGGTGACAACGCAGCAAACGTCCGTCAGCCCCTCCTTGCGCAGCACCTCGAAAACAGGCACGCCAGCAGTTCCCTGTGGCTCGCCGTCGTCGCTGTACCGTGTTATGCTGCCGTTTCGGAGGATATAGGCATATACGTTGTGAGTTGCCTTTCTGTGCCTGCCCCTTATCTCGTTGATAAAAGCCACGGCTTCCTCATCGGTCTCGGCATGGGTGATGTAGCCGATGAACTCCGACTTCTTTTCAATAAACGACGCTTCGGCATATCCGCCAACGGTATCATAGTCGGGAGTATTCATATAAAATATTCCTTTCTTGTATGGTTTTATACTAATCTTCAATCGCTCTATAGGCAAAGCCGACAGATGAAATAAGACCAGTCAAGGAAAGCGACCGCAGGCGGGCTTGTCGCCCGGCAAGGGAGCTTGACGAAGAATGGGCTTATTTCAGCCGAGGATTTGTCTATAGGTTGATTGAAGATTAGTATTATGTGATAAAAAATTCCGCCTGTGCAGTTCAAGCACAAGCGGAATCAAAATTACTTGTCCATACCGAAACGCTTCTTGAAGCGGTCAACACGTCCGCCTGTATCAACAAGCTTCTGCTTACCGGTGTAGAAAGGATGGCACTTGGAGCAGATTTCAACTCTGATGTTCTCCTTAGTGGAACGGGTCTTGATCACATTACCGCATGCGCAGGTGATAGTGGTCTCAACGTAGTTGGGATGAATTCCTTCTTTCATTACTGGGGCACCTCACTTTCAAGTATAATATGATGTACATAGCAGCCCATCACATTATCTCGGACAGTAGTGCTATGGAATAATCACAACGAAATTGATTATACCATATCCGTAGTAATTTTGCAAGGGTTTTCTCAATTTATTTGTAAATTTTTTGTTAAAACACGTTTCTATCAAGACTGTCTCGAAGCCATTGTCATAATTTTTGGCAACGTTTACATACTAAACGTTTGAAAACATCAAAGATATAATCAAAATCACGATTTGAAAAAATTCACAAATAAATTTCTCAAACCCCTTGCCAAAACTATATAAAAATGATATAATGACAAATGAAATGTGTGTGCATATTACTCAATGTATGCACAATGCACAAATTGTCCGTATCGCTTAAATGCGGACGGCATATGAATACTATATTTTATAAGGAGTGTTTAAACCAAATGAATTACGGTCATTTCGATCTTGAAAACAAGGAATACGTAATCACACGCCCCGATACTCCCGCTCCCTGGGCCAACTACCTCGGCGACCCTGAGTACGGCGCTATCATTTCCAACAATGCAGGCGGCTACAGCTTCGTAAAGTCCGGCGCAAACGGAAGAATCATCCGTTACCGCTTCAACTCCGTTGCAGTTGACCAGCCCGGCAGATACATCTACCTGAAGGACGGAGAAACAGGCGACTACTGGTCTGCTTCCTGGTCTCCCGTATGTAAGCCTCTTGACGAATACAAGAGCGAGTGCCGTCACGGTACTGCTTACACCGTTATCACCTCCGAGTACAAGAACATCAAGACTGAGACTACATACTATGTTCCCAGAAATGCTCTGTACGAGGTATGGGCTTCCAAGATCACCAACAACGACACCAAACCCAGAAAGCTTTCCGTAACTGGCTACTGCGAGTTCGTTAACGACAACAACTATGAGCAGGATCAGGTAAACCTTCAGTACACCCTGTTCATCACTCGCACCTACTTCAAGAAGAATTTCATTCTCCAGAAGCAGAACGAGATCTTCAAGAACCCCAACAATGAGCGTTTCCTCGGCGTTGCTAAGGCAGAAGTTTCCGCTTACTGCGGCGACAGAGATTCCTTCGTAGGCGCTTACAGAGGTTATGCTAACCCCAAGGGCATTGAAGAGGGTCTCAAGGGCGACCTTAACTACAACACCAACTCCTGCGGCGCTCTCCAGAGCGATATCGTTCTCCAGCCCGGCGAGACCAAGGAGATCATCTACGTTCTCGGTCAGAGACCTGAGGCAGTTGCTGCTGAGATCATCGCCAAGTACGAGAAGGACGGCGTTGTTGAGGCTGAGATCGCTGAGCTCAAGGAGTTCTGGCACTCCAAGCTTGCTAACCTCAGCGTAAATACTCCCGATGCTGACTTCAACAACATGATAAATGTTTGGAACGCATATAACTGCTTCATCACATTCATCTGGTCCAGAGCTGCTTCCTTCCAGTACTGCGGTCTGAGAAACGGCTACGGCTACAGAGATACCGTTCAGGATATCCAGGGTATCATTCACCTTGCTCCCGAAATGGCTAAGAAGCAGATCGAGTTCATGCTCTCCGCACAGGTAACAAACGGCGCAGGTCTTCCTCTGGTCAAGTATGACCACAAGGCAGGTCAGGAAAATCACCCTGATGAGAATAACCCCAACACCGCATATGCCAAGGAGACAGGTCATCCCTCCTACCGTGCAGATGACGCTCTCTGGCTCTTCCCCACTATTTACAAGTACATCTCCGAAAGCGGCGATATCCAGTTCCTGGATGAAGAGATCCTCTACGCTAACGATGGCGAAAAGGGTACTGTTTACGATCACCTCAAGAGAGCTATCATGTTCTCTATGAATAACCTTGGAAACCACGGTATGCCCGCAGGTCTCCACGCTGACTGGAACGACTGCCTCCGTCTCGGCAAGAAGGGCGAATCCACATTCGTTGCATTCCAGCTGGTTTACGCAGTTAAGATCCTCAGAAGCTATGCAGAGCTCAAGAACGACGCTGAGTACGTTAAGTACCTCGACGAAGTCAAGGCTAAGCTCGATACTATCCTCAGTGCTTGCTGGAACGAGGACAGATGGATCAGAGGCTACAAGGAAGACGGCACCGTTATCGGTCAGAGAACCGATCCCGAGGCTAAGATGTGGCTCAATCCCCAGTCTTGGTCCGTTATCTCCGGATTTGCAAGCAAGGAGCAGGCTGAAAAGGCTATGGACAGCGTTGAAAGAGAGCTTAACACTCCTTACGGCGCAATGGTTATGTATCCTCCCTATGTTGAACACGGATTTGACGGCGCTCTTATGCAGTGCTTCAACAAGTGCACCAAGGAAAATGCAGGTATCTTCTCTCAGCCTCAGGGCTGGCTGATCCTTGCCGAGTCTCTCCTGGGTCACGGCAACCGTGCATACAAGTACTGGAAGGAAGCAGCTCCCGCTACCTACAATGACAATGCAGAGCACAGATGCCTCGAGCCTTACGTTTACGGTCAGTTCGTAGAGGGCAAGGACAGCCCTTATGCAGGCCGTGCACACGTACATTGGCTCACCGGTACAGCTTCCACCGTTATGGTTGGTACTGTTGAGGGTATCCTGGGTATGAGACCCGACGCTTCCGGTCTTAAGGTAGATCCTTCTATCTCCTCCGATTGGGGCAGCTACACTGTTACCAAGACATTCAGAGGCAAGAAGCTCAACATGACCTTCAACAATCCCGATCACGTAGAGAGCGGCGTTAAGGAGATTGTCCTCAACGGCGAAAAGCTTCCCTCCAACCACATTCCTGCTGACAAGCTCAAGGATGTTAACGACATCGTTGTAACTCTCGGCAAGTAATAGGCTGAAATAAATATATGGCTGCTGTGCATGGCATGGCAGCCATTTTTATTTATCATCATAATTTATCCTGTAATATTGCGCAAAATTCCGCTAAAATATTGACAAGAACATTTCAGTGTGGTAAAATACTACTATATGCGCATAATGCGACAAGTTTTTATAAGGGAGATTTTGCAATGCTTCTCAATGGTTCTCAGATACTTCTCGAATGCCTTCTTGAGCAGGGCGTGGATACAGTCTTCGGCTACCCCGGAGGTGCCGTTCTCAATATTTATGACGCACTTTATGATTACAGCGACAAGATAACTCATATACTCACTTCCCACGAGCAGAACGCAGGCCATGCGGCTGACGGATATGCCCGCACCACAGGCAAAACAGGCGTTGTTATCGCCACATCAGGCCCGGGCGCAACAAACCTTGTTACCGCTATCGCAACCGCAAACATGGACAGCATTCCTATGGTGGCTATCACAGGAAATGTCGGCACAAGCCTGCTGGGTCTTGACTCCTTCCAGGAGGTAGATATCACAGGCATCACCATGCCCGTTACCAAGCACAACTTTATCGTAAAGGACGTTCGTGAGCTGGCTGAGACCGTCCGCAGCGCTTTCTTTATCGCAAACGACGGCAGAAAGGGCCCTGTTCTCATTGATATCCCCAAGGACATCACCGCTGCAAAGTGTGAGTTTGAACACAAGGTCCCCGCAGCTCACAGCTACACTGTAAACAACAGTGAGATCGAGGAAGCAGCTAAGGTCATCGCTTCCGCTGAGAGACCTTTCATTTTCGCAGGCGGCGGAGTATGCCTCTCAGGCGCTGAAAAGCAGCTGGCTGAATTTGCGGAGATGATAGACGCTCCCGTTTCCCTCTCACTTATGGGTATGTCCGCATTCGACAACACAAGTGAAAGATATCTTGGTATGCTCGGTATGCACGGCACAAAGGCATCTTCCCTTGCGCTGGTCAACAGCGATGTTATAGTTGTTCTCGGCTCCAGATTTTCCGACCGTGTTACCTGCAGCGCAAAGTCCTTCAAGGAAAATATCAAGAACGCAAAGATTGTACATATCGAGATTGACCCTGCTGAGTTTGACAAGAATATTGAGGTCGATGTTCATGTTCAGGGCGATGTTAAGCTTGCTCTCACCGAAATTATGAAGAAGCTTTCCAAGCAGGATCACCCCCAGTGGATGGCTGATATTGAAAAGTGGAAGAGCGAATATCCTCTCCGTCAGGTATCCGATGACCCCGAGGCAGTTCTCCCCCAGTATGTGCTTGAAACACTGGCAGATATCACCGATTCCAACGCAATAATCACTACAGAGGTCGGTCAGCACCAGATGTGGACCGCCGAGTATTTCCCTTTTAAGAATCCCAAGAGCTTTGCTTCCTCAGGCGGACTTGGCACCATGGGCTACGGTCTGGGCGCTGCCATCGGCGCAAAGGTAGGCAATCCCGACAAGACTGTTGTAAACATTGCAGGCGACGGAAGCTTCTATATGAACATGGCAGAGCTTTCCACACTGGCAAAGTACAATATGCCCGTCATCGAGCTGGTATTCAACAACACGGTTCTTGGAATGGTAAGACAGTGGCAGAGACTTTTCTACAACTGCCATTTCTCCCAGACAACTCTCGAAAAGCCCACTGACTTTGAAATGCTGGCAAAGGCATTCGGTCTTGAGCATGTGGATATCTCCAAGAAGAGCGAAGTCCGTGAGAAGCTGGAGTATGCCGTTACCTGCGGCAAGCCTGTTCTCATCAACTGCCACATTGACAAGGATATCAACGTTCTTCCCATGGTTCCTGCAGGCGCTTCCGTTGCAGAGCCTATACTTGAAATTCAGGTTGACTGCTGATAACTCATATCAAAAGGGACGGCAACACGTCCCTTTTTTATCGCATTCTAAACTTCATTGATTTAAAGCTTTCCAGCTTTTATGCGCAGAAAAGAAATTACTTTGCGTTCATGTATTGTTCAATAATATAGTATATAATGAATGATATAAACCAGCGAAAGGAAGATTTTAAGATGAAAATAGTTGCTGTAGGTCTTGGACTTATCGGCGGATCAATGTGCAAGGCAATAAAAAAGCACACCAATCATCTGGTGGGCGGTATTGATATAGACAGAAAGACCGTTAAAATGGCTCTTTCCCAGAATGCTATCGACTATGAGGCAAAGGACGTTTCCGAGGCGGACGTTACTATTGTTTCCCTCTTCCCCCCTACAATAATCAGCTTCATTAAGGAAAATGCCGACCTTTTCAAGGAGGGCAGCATTGTTATTGATACAGGCGGTATCAAGAAAGCTATCGTTGACGAGGTAACACCAATTCTTGCCGAAAGAGGCGTTACATTTATCGGCGTTCACCCCATGGCAGGCCGTGAGTTCTCCGGCTTTGAGTATTCTCTGGACGACCTTTTCGACAACGCAAGCTTTATCATGACCCCCACCGAAAACACTCCTCAGGAGGAGATAAACCTCATCGAAGACCTGGCACGCTCCATTCATTTCAAGAAAGTTGTAAAGACCACTCCCGAGGAGCATGACCGCATAATCGCTTTCACAAGCCAGCTTGCGCACGTTGTTTCAAACGCATACATCAAAAGCCCCACACATCAGCAGCAGCTGGGATTTTCCGCAGGCTCTTTCCAGGATCTTACCCGTGTTGCAAAGCTCAATGAGGATATGTGGACTCCCCTGTTCATCATGAACAAGGAACCGCTTTGCTTTGAGATAGATTACATCATGGCCCGTCTCGCCGAGTACCGTGACGCTATCGCAAACGAGGATCATGACAGGCTGAGACAGCTTCTCCGTGACGGACGTATTCTCAAGGAAACAACTCCCGTTGACTGATATATAAACATCTGCATTGCTCATTTACAGATTTATATTACCGCAGGAACTTCTTTTATGTTATAATAATATTTAAGTCGTTATAAATTTAAGAAGGGGTAATTGTAATGAAACGTTATGCTGACATTTTTCTCCGTGCGCTTATGACAGGTTTTGCCATTGGCATAGGCGGAGCGGTCTATCTTTCCTGCGATAATAAATATCTGGGAGCATTCCTTTTCGGAACGGGCCTTTTCGTGATACTCAGCTTCGGCTTCAACCTTTTTACGGGAAAAGTCGGATATGCTGTAGTAAACAAGCCCTCGTACATACTTGACCTTATCGTGATATGGCTGGGAAATCTGGCAGGTACTGTGATAATGGGCGGTATGCTTTTATGCACAAGAATTTCGGGTATCGGCGAAAAAGCGGCTGAGATATGCGCCGTAAAATTCAACGATAACCTGCTGAGCATATTCATTCTGGCAATTTTCTGCGGAATGCTCATGTTCATTGCGGCTGACGGCTACAAGCAGATAAAGAATCCTGCGGGTCAGATGCTTGCCATCTTTCTCCCGGTTGTGGTGTTCATTCTCAGCGGATACGAGCACTGCATAGCAAATATGTTCTATTTCACCGTTGCAAAGGTATGGTCACTTAACACAGTGGTATATCTGCTGGTGATGACACTGGGAAATGCAGTGGGCGGTATGTTTATTCCTTTTGTAAGAAAGGGATTTGTTCAGACCGAGGAAAAGAAGTAATAAAAAAGCAAATCGGTATGCATCCAGCAAACTGCATACCGATTTTTTTTATGTCATCATTATTTTCCGAAGCCGAAAAGTCCTTTCTTAACATAAGGCTTTCTGTCTGCTCCCGCAAACTCATAGCCTGCCTTTTCAACGACCTCTTTCAGCTTGTCGTCGGGGATATCCTCCTCGGCAACAATAACAGTCTGAGCCTTTGAGTGGGAAGATGTTACTTTCTTTACCCTAAAGTTATTTCTAACAGCGTCATTTATATGTGTCTCGCACATTCCGCAAGCCATTCCGTTTATTTTTGCAGTTATCTCTACCATAATATGACTTCCTTCCTTTTAAGGTCAGCTCCCGCTAACCTTATAAACTTATTATACGACCAATGGGATAAAATGTCAAGAAAAGTTAGTCTGCTCTTACAACATTCGGCAGTGTATTGCAATTACCGCTGACCTGTGCTATACTGAAAATACCATATAACGACATGAAATGAGGCTATGACATGAAAATGAACTGGAACACTCTCCTCTGCGAAAAGCGCAGACGTGAACACTCTTCAAAGGAAAGCACCGACCTGCGCAGCGAATTTCAGAAGGACTATCACAGAATTATCCAGAGCGCTTCTTTCAGGCGGCTCCAGGATAAAACACAGGTATTCCCGCTGGACAAAAGCGACTTTGTGCGCACCCGTCTCACCCACTCTCTGGAGGTATCATCATTTGCAAAATCACTGGGACATATGATCCTCCAGAACCTTATGGCTCACGGCAGAAAGGACATCACTTCCGAGGTGGAGAGCAACGCCTGCAGTGTGCTTGAATGTGCGGGACTTATCCATGACATCGGCAATCCCCCGTTCGGTCACTTCGGCGAGGATTATATCCGTGAATGGTTCAGAGCAAATCTGCCTAAGATAAAGTTCAAGGGTCAGGAGATAGACAAGCTCCTTACGCCGCAGATGGCAGGCGACTTTTACCATTTTGAGGGCAATGCACAGGCTCTCAGGCTGCTTACAAAGCTCCACTTTCTTGTTGATGAAAACGGCATGAACCTGAATTACACCCTGCTCAACACTATCATAAAATACCCCGTTTCATCGGTGGAAATTGACAAGGACAGCGGAGATATCAGGACAAAAAAGATGGGCTATTATTACGCCGAGCATGATATTTTTAAAGAGATAACCAAAAGCACGGGAGCTGTTGGCTGCCGCCACCCGCTGGCATTTATCCTTGAGGCAGCGGACGACATTGCCTACAAGACTGCCGACATCGAGGATGCTGCGAAAAAGGGCTTCATCACTTATCAGCAGCTTCTTGACGAGTTAAAGTCGGAGCGCTATTGCGGCAAATGCGCAGATGATGGCGAGCGTGCCGAGTATGACAAAGCTGTGGGCAAGCTGGAAAGCTACCTTACATATGCAAAAGACGGCGGCATATCCTCCCCAGAAAAGAACGCCGTTCAGAGGTGGGTCATCTACGTTCAGGGCGTGCTTCTCAGGTGTGCGGCTTTCGGCTTTACCAGCAGCTATGACATGATAATGAACGGCACTTTCGGCAAGGAGATACTGGCAGTCTCCCGTGGAAACGCTCTTGCATATGCACTGGGCGACATTGCGTGCAGATATGTTTTCAAGTCCATACCAATTTACAAGCTTGAAATATCCGCCAGCGTAATATTTGAATTTCTGCTTGACAGGTTCGTGAATGCCGCCGTAAAATTTGACAGCGATGAACCGGCTACCGCCATTGAAAAGCGAATGATATCCCTTGTTTCGGATAACTACATAAGAATTTACCGCTATTATTCCGAGGGAAAGGACGACATCGAAAAGCTGTACCTCAGGCTGCTCCTTGCCACTGATTTTATCTGCGGCATGACCGACAGCTACGCACAGAGGCTTTACCGTGAACTGAATGGAATGGTATAAGTCAGACTTATGCGGATATTTCACAAGCCTATATAAAAACCAAGAGCTGCTGCACAGTGTGCAACAGCTCCTTTTGTTGTATATAATTATTATGTTATATATAATTATATATATTATCAACCCTTGCGGCGATTCTCGTACTTAGGTCTGCCGCCCTTGCCGTGACGGGAGGAGGATTTTCTGCGCTGGTCACGGTAATTTCCTCTTCTCTGGTCACGGTCGTCCTCAAAGCGCTCGGCTCTGCCCTCATAGCGCTTGATGGTTATTTTCTGACCGTTTATCTTTGTACCTGTCATGGAATCGAGAACGTGCTCGGTATCCGCCTCGGGCACCTCAACGGTGGTGAACTTGTCGTAAATATCTATCTTGCCGAAAGACTTTCCGGGCATTCCCGTTGCGTCAACAAGTGCGCCAAGAACGAAGTTCGGAGCAAGCCTGCTGGAAC
The DNA here is from genome assembly GCF_025567215.1 of Huintestinicola butyrica. NCBI lineage: Bacteria > Bacillati > Bacillota > Clostridia > Eubacteriales > Oscillospiraceae > Huintestinicola > Huintestinicola butyrica. The sequence continues at coordinate 331,360 of NZ_JAOQKB010000001.1, read as the reverse complement.
GTCCTGCGGATATCTCCAGCTTGACCTTGCCGCCCTTCTGGTATCTGCCGCCCTTGCCGCCGTTGTCACGGGGAACGGAGATTATTTCGGGAATGTTCTTTGTATCCTTTGAAAGCCTCATTCCCAGCAGTGCAACAGCGATATCCTCGGCGGAAAGTCCGCTTTCCATAAGCTTCTGCACATCTGCACGGCAGCTTTCGTATTTGCCGCTTTCCACTGCGGAAAGTATCTTTTCATTAACATGAGCCGCCTTGCGGGCAACTATCTCGTCTCTGCCGGGAAGCTCTGCACGGGCAATATCAGCCTTGATGAAGGAAGCGATATTTTTCAGCTCATAAAACTGTTTTCTGCCGCTTATAATGGTATATGCAGCACCGCTCTTGCCTGCACGGCCTGTTCTTCCGATACGGTGGATATAATACTCGTTATCCTGGGGAAGATCATAGTTGAAAACGCAGTCAACGCCCTCAACGTCAATTCCTCTTGCGGCAACGTCGGTAGCGATAAGCACGTTGATGCTTCCCGACTTGAATGCGCTCAGCACCTGAGTACGGCTCGCCTGCTTCATATCACCGTGAAGTCCTGCTGCCTTGAAGCCCTTTGACACGAGAGCCTCGGTCAGCTCATCTACCATTTTCTTAGTGTTGCAGAACACCATTGAAAGCTTAGGCTCATATGCGATGAGCAGAAGCTTTAAGGCATCGGTCTTTCTGCCCATGGGCACTTCAAAATATTTCTGCTCGATCGTATCAACAGTTCTTGCCTTGCTCTCCACCTTTATGACAACGGGGTCATTCTGGTATTCCTTGGTGATAGCCATTATTGGAGGGGGCATGGTTGCGGAGAACAGCACTGTCTGGCGCTCCTCGGGGACAAAGGAAAGTATGGTCTCGATATCCTCACGGAAGCCCATATTGAGCATTTCGTCCGCCTCGTCAAGAACGATGGTACAGAGGTTTTCAAGCTTCAGGGTCTTTCTGCCGATGTGGTCCATAACACGGCCGGGAGTTCCCACAACGATGTTTGCGCCACGTCTCAGCTCGGAGATCTGCTTGTCCATAGCAGCGCCGCCGTAAACTGCGCAGGGCTTTACCCACGGCATATATGCGGAGAATTTTTCTATCTCCTTGCACGCCTGCATAGCAAGCTCTCTTGTGGGGCAGAGGATAAGCACCTCAACGCCGTTCTTTCCGCCTCTGGTAACGCTGACTGCGGCGGGGATACCGAAAGCGGCAGTCTTTCCCGTACCTGTGTTTGACTTTCCTACAAGATCCTTTCCCTCCAGCATTACGGGGATAGCCTTTGACTGGATCTCGGTAGCTTCGGAAAATCCCATATCCTCAACGGCTCTGAGAATTTCCTCGGGTAAATTAAGTTCGTTAAAAAGCATATAGTTCCTTTCTGAAATCGGGGATTTATCTGACGCTCAGCCCGACATCAGGCAGGGGCTGCGGTCAATTACTATTTATTATAACACACCGATTATATATTGTCAACGAATTTTAAAGCCGCTTTTTGTGAATTTTGTGCAGACAAGAATATCATTTTCAGACATTTTAATCCATCTTATTCAAATAGGAATTGTTATATTTATCCGATGCCGACGGCATATATCCCTTTTGAAGCATAAAAATCGCTGAAAAATTATGCTTTTGTGCCAAAAATACGATTAGCAAAGGCTAAGCAGGCTGTCAAAAATGTTACACTATCCCAGTCTGTTTGTTAAATTTTTGACAAATTCGGTTTTTATGAATTTTTTCTCTTGATTTTTATTTCAAGTTATGTTAGAATAATATCAACGAGAAAATTCTGTCGTTTTGAGGGTGAAATATCCCAGTCGGCACGGTTTTCAACTGTATGATCGCACGCCTGAAAACGGCGGCTTTACCGAGAAAAATATCTACAGAAAGCGGGAAATGATTTATGAGCAACAAAGTCACTATTATCGGCGCTGGCAGCGTCGGATCTACCATCGCTTATAACATGGTAGTAACCGGTATCGCATCTGAGATCGTTCTGATCGATATCAACGCAAAAAAGGCTGAGGGCGAAGCAATGGATATCCTCCAGGGTGTTCCTTTCTGTTCCCCCGTATCCATCTACGCAGGCACATATGCCGATGCAAAGGGTTCCGACATCGTTATCCTTACATCAGGTATGCCCAGAAAAGCAGGTCAGTCTCGTCTTGAACTTGCTCAGGTAAACGTTGACATCACCAAGACCATAATCCCCGAGATCGTCAAGTACGCTCCTGAGGCTGTTTATATCGTAGTAAGCAATCCTATCGATATCCTCACCTACGTATTCCACAAGTACTCGGGTCTCCCCTCCAACCAGATCATCGGTTCCGGCACAACCCTCGATACCGCTCGTCTGCGTTCCCGTCTTTCCGAGACCTTCAATATCAGCCAGCAGAACGTTCATGCTTACGTATTCGGTGAGCACGGCGATTCCTCTTTCGTTCCCTGGTCCATCGCAAACATTTCCGGTATCCCCATCAACCAGTACATCAACTGCCTCCCCGAGGGCAAGCGTCCCGTTGTTGATTACGCTGAGATCGAGGAATACACAAGAAAGTCCGGCGCTAAGATCATCGCAAGCAAGGGTGCAACATTCTATGCAATCGCTATCTCCGTATGCCACATCTGCAAGTGCCTGTTCAGCGGCATCGACACCACTCTTACCGTTTCCACAATGATGAACGGCGAGTACGGCATCAACGATGTATGCCTCAGCACACTGGCAACAGTTGGCCGCAAGGGTGTTGAGGGCAAGCTCATGGTTCCCCTTACCGATGATGAGATCGTTAAGCTCAGACACAGTGCCGACTGCCTGAAGGACGTTATCCACAACATCAATCTTTAATTTAAAGGACATATTCATGACAGGCGGCAGAGTGTTTTTTTCACTGCCGCCCATAGTCATGTGTGCATATTTAAGTATTTATAAAATCTTTATAAAGGAGTACATACCCAATGGAATACCGTATTGAACACGATTCAATGGGCGAGGTAAAGGTTCCTGCAGACAAGTACTGGGCTGCTCAGACCGAGAGAAGCCACGAGAACTTCCTCATCGGCGTTGGCATCGAGACAATGCCCAGAGAGATCACCAAGGCATTCGGTTATCTCAAAAAGGCTGCTGCAATGGCAAACCACGCTCTCAAGCCTGAGAAAATGACAGATGAAAAGCTTGCTGCTATTTCCGAGGCTTGCGACGAAGTTATCAGCGGAAGCCTGAACGACCACTTCCCTCTCGTTGTATGGCAGACAGGAAGCGGCACTCAGTCCAACATGAACGCTAACGAAGTTATTGCCAACCGTGGAAACGAGATCGCAGGCAAGAAGCTTCTTCACCCCAATGATGATATCAACATGAGCCAGTCCTCCAACGATACCTTCCCCACTGCAATGCACATTTCCGCTGTTATTGCTATTGAGGATAAGGTTATCCCTGCTGTGGATACTCTCATCGAAACCTTCAAGAGACTTGAAAAGGAAAACGAGGGCATCGTTAAGAGCGGCAGAACTCATCTTCAGGACGCTACCCCCATCGCTTTCTCTCAGGAGATCAGCGGCTGGCGCTCCTCTCTCGAAAAGGATAAGAAGCTCCTTGAAATCGCTCTTCCCGAGCTTAAAGAGCTTGCTCTCGGCGGTACTGCCGTTGGTACAGGTCTTAACACCCCCAAGGGCTTTGATGTAAAGGTCGCAGAGGCTGTTTCCGAGCTTACAGGCAAGGATTTCAAGACTGCTCCCAACAAGTTCCACGCTCTTACAAGCAAGGACGAGATCGTATTCGCTCACGGCGCTCTCAAGGCTCTCGCAGCTGATATGATGAAGATCGCCAACGATGTAAGATGGCTGGCAAGCGGCCCCAGAGACGGTCTCGGCGAGATCACTATCCCCGAGAACGAGCCCGGTTCCTCCATCATGCCCGGCAAGGTCAACCCCACTCAGTGCGAGCAGGTAACAATGGTCGCAGTTCAGGTAATGGGCAACGACGTAGCTGTTGGTATGGCAGCAAGCCAGGGCAACTTCGAGCTGAATGTTTTCATGCCCGTATGCGCTTACAACTTCCTCCAGTCCGCAAGACTTCTTGCTGAGTCCATCACTTCCTTCAACAAGAACTGCGCTGTCGGAATCAAGGCAAACAAGGATAAGATGCACCACAACCTTCACAACTCTCTTATGCTGGTAACAGCTCTCAACCCCTACATCGGCTATGAGAACGCCGCTAAGACCGCAAAGAAGGCATTCAAGGACAACATCTCCCTCAAGGAAGCCTGCGTAGAGCTTGGTTTCCTCACCGCTGAAAAGTTTGACGAGGTATTCCACCCCGAACAGATGATATAAAAAACGAAAGGATAAAAGCTATGGTTTACAGTTACTATCCGGGCTGCACTCTGAAAAACAAGGCACAGGACCTTGACAGATATGCCCGTCTTTCCGCACAGGCGCTGGGAATCACGCTTGAGGAAATCGAAAACTGGCAGTGCTGCGGCGGCGTTTATCCGATGGCAAAGGACGAGATCGCTACTAAGCTTTCCTCCGTCAGAGCACTTGCCGACGCCAAAGCACACGGCAGAGACTTAATAACTCTCTGCTCTGCCTGTCATAACGTTCTCAAGCAGGTCAACAATGATATGCTCACCGATGAGGACATCTGCACAAGAGCAAACAATTATCTGAAGCTCGATGAAGAATATCACGGCGAGACCAAGGTAGTTCATTACCTTGAAATGCTCCGTGATGTTGTAGGCTTCGATACCCTGAAGTCCAAGGTGGTAAATCCCCTTACAGGCAAGAAGATAGGCGCTTACTACGGCTGCCTGCTCCTCCGCCCCGGCAAGGTTCTTCAGATGGACGACCCCGAAAATCCCAAGATCATGGAGGACTTTATCCGTGCTCTGGGTGCTGAACCCGTTATCTACCCCATGAGAAATGAGTGCTGCGGCGGTTACGTTTCCATCGAGGACAAGGCTGCTGCCGAAAGCAGAAGAAACATCGTTGCTGCAAGCGCAGCAGGCTTTGAGGCTGAGATGATGATAACTGCTTGTCCTCTTTGTATGTACAACCTTAAGAAGAACGACAGCAACGTTCCCGTTTACTATTTCACCGAGCTTCTCGCTGAGGCTCTCGGCGTAAAGGACTAAGGAGGCACAACGATGGATAAAAAAGAAGAAATCCTCCGCATAAGCGGCGTTAATGTCCGTAAATGTATGCGCTGCGGCAAATGCTCAGGCACCTGCCCCTCCTACGACAAGATGGAATATCATCCTCACCAGTTCGTATATATGGTTGAGTCCGGCAATATCGAGCCTCTTCTCAAGAGCGAGTCACTTTATATGTGTCTTTCATGCTTTGCGTGTGTCGAAAGATGTCCCAGAGGCGTTGAGCCCGCAAAGGTAGTAGAGGCTGTAAGACTTGCGGCTATCAGACAGAAGGGCTGCAACCATCTCAAGGCAAATCAGGTTCCGGAACTTATTGACGAGGATACTCCTCAGCAGCTCCTTGTCAGCGCATTCCGTAAATACAGTAAATAAGGAGGAGAAAAATCAATGCATAGAATAGGCGTATTTGTATGCCACTGCGGTACCAACATCGCTGCTACCGTTGACGTCAAGCAGGTTGCTGAAGCCATGAAGCAGGAGCCCGGCGTAGTCTTCTCCACAGATTATCAGTATATGTGTTCCGAAGGCGGTCAGACAATGATCCAGGATACTATCAGGGATCAGAAGCTCACAGGCGTTGTTGTCTGCTCATGTTCACCCCGTATGCACGAGGCTACATTCAGAAAGGCTGCCGCTAAAGCAGGTCTTAACTCTTACATGGTAGAAATTGCCAATATCCGTGAGCAGTGCTCCTGGATACACAAGGATATCATGTCCGCTACAGAAAAGGCTATAATCCTTGCACGTACAGCAGTTGCAAAGGTTCAGCTCAACGCTCCCCTCATCGCAGGCGAAAGCCCCGTTACCAAGCGTGCCCTCGTTATCGGCGGCGGTATCGCAGGTATGCAGACTGCTCTTGATATCGCTGAGGCAGGCTTCGATGTTGATATCGTTGAGAAGCAGCCCACTATCGGCGGAAAGATGACCCAGATCGACAAGACCTTCCCTACCCTCGACTGCGCATCCTGTATCCTTACTCCTAAGATGGTTGACTGCTCACAGAATGAGAAGATCCACATCTACGCATACAGCGAGGTTGCTGAGGTTTCAGGCTTCGTAGGAAACTTCACCGCAAAAATCAGAAAGAAAGCTCGTTTCGTTGATGCTACCAAGTGCACAGGCTGCGGCGTCTGCACAGAAAAGTGCCCTCAGAAGAAGGTACCCAACGAGTTCAATATGGGCTTCAATAACAGACGTGCCATCTACATTCCTTTTGCTCAGGCAGTTCCCAAGGTCGCTACCATTGACCCCAACTACTGCACAATGCTCAAGACAGGCAAGTGCGGCGTTTGCTCCAAGGTATGCTCCGCTGGCGCTATCGACTACACTCAGAAGGACGAGATCATTGAGGAAAAGTACGGCGCAATCGTTGCCGCTACCGGTTACAACCCCATCAATATCGACAAGTACGATGAGTTCGCATACTCCCAGAGCAAGGACGTTATCACTTCTCTCGAGCTTGAAAGACTTATGAATGCCGCAGGTCCTTCCAACGGTACTCTCGTAAGACCTTCCTACCTCGACAAGCAGGACGACCACAGAGCTCACCCCAAGACCATCGTTTTCGTTCAGTGCGTAGGCTCCAGATCGGACGACGGCTGCGGAAAGCCCTACTGCTCCAAGATCTGCTGTATGTACACCGCTAAGCACGCAATGCTTATCAGAGAAAAATATCCCGATACAAACGTATATGTATTCTATATTGATGTCCGTACTCCCGGTAAGCTCTTCGATGAGTTCTACCGCAGAGCTGTTGAACAGTACGGCGTTCACTACATAAAGGGTATGGTCGGAAAGGTTTCCCCCAGACCTGACGGAAATCTTGATGTTCAGGCATCTGACCTTATCGCTAACGAGCAGCTCCATATCAACGCTGATCTGGTAGTTCTCGCAACCGCTATCGAGCCTGACAAGTCCGCCCGTTCCGTAGCTACAATGCTCAGAGCAAGTATGGATACCAACGACTTCTTCACCGAGGCTCATGCAAAGCTTCGTCCCGTAGAGAGCCCCACAGCAGGCGTATTCCTCTCAGGCGTATGCCAGGGCCCCAAGGATATCCCCGAGACCGTTTCTCAGGCCAGCGCTGCTGCTGCCAAGGTAATCGGACTCCTTGCAAAGGACAAGCTCACAGGCAATCCCTGCGTTGCTCACTCCGACGAGCTTATGTGCAACGGCTGCTCTTCCTGCGAGAAGGTTTGTCCTTACGGTGCTATCACATATTCCGACAAGGAATTCAGACAGCCTGACAGAACAACGGCTATCCGCCGTGTAGCTTCCGTAAACGAGGCTGTATGCCAGGGCTGCGGCGCTTGTACAGTTGCCTGCCCGTCCGGAGCTATGGATCTTAAGGGCTTCTCCAATAAACAGATTATGGCGGAGGTAGATGCAATATGCAAGTAAATGAAAACAAAGAATTCAAGCCTCTGATTGTGGCTTTCTGCTGCAACTGGTGCTCATATGCGGGCGCTGACCTCGCAGGTACCAACAGACTCAACTACCCTGCCGATGTCAAGATCATACGTGTTCCCTGCTCCTGCCGTGTAAACCCCATGTTTATCCTCCGTGCCTTCCAGAGAGGCGCTGACGGCGTTATCATGTGCGGCTGCCACCCCGGAGACTGCCACTACACTTCCGGCAACTACTTTGCAAGAAGAAGAATGACCCTGCTGTTCTCCATGCTCGACTTCATGGGCATCGAGAAGGAAAGAACCCGTGTTGAATGGGTATCCGCTGCAGAGGGTGCAAAGTTCGCCGCTACAATGAACGAGTTCGTTGAGACTGTTACCAAGCTCGGCGAAAACAAGAGATTGGAGGATCTGAGATGCAAGAAGCAGTAATCAAGCGCGCTAAAGAGCTTCTGGCAGACGGCACTGTTAACCGTGTTGTAGGCTGGAAAGCAGGCGAATTTGCTTACGATACCACCCCTGCCGTTTTCACATCGGCTGAGGAGCTGGACGCAGGCTTCATTTACAACGATTTCTGTGCGCCTAACCTTTCAAAGTACCTGGTAAAGGAATCCCGCAAGGAGGGCAAGCTCCTGGTATTCCTCAAGCCCTGCGATACATACAGCTTCAATCAGCTCCTTAAAGAGCACAGGATCCTCCGTGACAACGTTTATATCATCGGCGTTGAGTGCACAGGCAAGGTTGACGCTGATACCGTTAAGTCCAAGGGTATCAAGGGTATCACAGGCATGGAGAGCGACGGCGAGACCGTTACTATCCACACTCTTTACGGCGACAAGACAATGCCCAAGACCGAAACTCTCGGCGACAAGTGCAAGACCTGCAAGAGCAAGAAGCACGTTATTTTCGATGAGATGATCGGAAACGACGGCGAAGTAAATACCGACGGCGCACGCTTTGAGCTTGTTGAAAAGCTGGAAGCAATGACTCCCGACGAGCGCTACAACTTCTGGAGAGGCGAGCTTTCCAAGTGCATCCGCTGCAACGCATGCAGAAATGTATGTCCTGCCTGCACCTGTGAAAACTGCGTATTCGATAACCCCAACTCCGGTATCGCTCAGAGAGCCGCTACCGACTCCTTCGAGGAGAATATGTTCCACCTTATCCGTTCCTTCCACGTTGCGGGCAGATGCACAGACTGCGGCGAATGTACAAGAGTTTGTCCTCAGAACATTCCCCTGCACCTCATCAACCGCAAGTACATCAAGGATATCAACGAATTCTACGGCGATTATCAGGCAGGTTCGGATCTTGAGACCCGTGCTCCTCTTAACGCTTACACATTCGGCGACTGCGAACCCAACATTGTATATAAAAGAGGAGGTAACGAATAATGTTCAAGCTTCCTATAGATAAACTTGACGCACTTTTTGCGGCTGTGGCTTCCGCAAGCACACTTTATCTCCCCGTTGACGGCAATGACGGCAGGGCAAGCTACAAGAAATGGTCCGAGGACACAAAGATGAGCAAGGCTCTCAACACCGTAAGAAGCGCCAAGGATTTCTTCTTCCCCCAGACCCAGAACCTCTGCGACTTCAATGTCAAGGGTCAGAACATCGAGATCATCGACAACAGAACCGAGAGCGAGGATTTCGTAGTATTCGGCGTTCGTGCCTGCGATGCAAGAAGCTTCACCATTCTGGACAAGGTTTTCCTTGCAGACCCTGTTGACAGCTACTATGCTACCCGCCGTGAGCACGGAACCATTGTTACAATGGCTTGCACCGAGCCTGAGGAAAACTGCTTCTGCGGCGTGTTTGGCATCGACGCTGCTGCTCCCGAGGGAGACGCTGCCTGCTGGACCACTGAGAACGCTGTTTACATTCAGGCAAACACCGAAAAGGGCGAGAAGTTCATCGAGTCCGTAAAGTCCCTCCTTACCGAGTGCGGCAGCGAGGCTGTTGACGCTCAGAAGGCTGAGACAAAGAAGATCCTCGAAAAGCTCCCCTTCGCAAATGTTTCCACCGATTATTTCAGAAAGAACACTCTTCTCGATATCTTCAATTCCGATAAGTGGGCAAAGCTTTCCGAGTCCTGCCTTGGCTGCGGAACCTGCACATTCGTTTGCCCCACCTGCCAGTGCTACGATATCAAGGACTATGACACAGGCCACGGTATCAAGCGCTACAGAACCTGGGACAGCTGTATGTACTCCGACTTCACAAAGATGGCTGCCGCCAACTCCAGAAATACCCAGCTCCAGCGCTTCAGACAGCGCTTCATGCACAAGCTGGTTTATTTCCCCGACAACAACAACGGCGAGTTCGGCTGCGTAGGCTGCGGACGCTGCCTGTCCAGATGCCCCATTTCCATGAATATCATTAAGGTCATCAAGAATTTCGGAGAGGAGTAATAAAATAATGCTGAATGAAACTTTGATCCCCAGAATCGGCGTTGTTACTGATATCCGTCAGGATACTCCCGACGTCAAGACATTCAGAGTTGTCGGCACAGACGGAAAGAAGCTCTTTGAGCATATTCCCGGTCAGTGTGCGATGCTCTCTGTTCCCGGTGTAGGCGAGGGTATGTTCTCCATCACCTCCTCCCCCACCAACGAAGAATATATGGAATTTTCCATCAAGAAGTGCGGCTGCCTTACATCATGGCTCCACATGATGGACGTTGGCCAGCAGATCACAGTAAGAGGCCCATACGGAAACGGCTTCCCTGTTGAGACTGACTTCAAGGGCAAGAACCTTCTGTTCATCGCAGGCGGTATCGGTCTTGCTCCTCTGCGCTCCGTTATCAACTATGTACGTGACAAGCGTGAGAATTACGGCACCGTTCAGATCATCTACGGTTCCCGTTCCAAGGACGACCTGGTAGATTATCAGGAGATCATCAACGAGTGGATGGCTGACGACGGCATCGAAGTCAACCTCACCATCGACCGTGAGCAGGAAGGCTGGGACGGCCACGTTGGATTCGTTCCCAACTACGTTAAGGAGCTTAACCCCGACATCACAAAGACTGTTGTAATGTGCGGACCTCCTATCATGATCAAGTTCACACTCGGCGGTCTGAAGGAACTGGGCTTCAACGAGACCCAGGTATTCACTACCATGGAGCTGAGAATGAAGTGTGCGATCGGCAAGTGCGGCAGATGCAACATCGGCAACAAGTATGTCTGCAAGGACGGCCCCGTATTCAGATTTGACCAGCTCAGCGAGCTGCCTAACGAATATTGATTAAGGAGTGAATTTCAAGATGGAAAAAATGGTAAACATCTATCTGTTCGGCAAGCAGTACACAGTTCCTGCAAGCCTTACAATCATGAAGGCTATGGAATATGCCGGATATCAGCTTATCAGAGGCTGCGGATGCAGAAACGGCTTCTGCGGCGCTTGTGCAACTATCTACAGAGTAAAGGGCGATCCCGAGCTCAAGACCTGTCTCGCATGTCAGACCCAGGTTCAGGAAAATATGTACATCGCTACCCTGCCTTTCTTCCCCCTCGTAAAGCAGATCTACGATATAAACAATATCCCTACCACACAGGCTGTTATGATGCAGCTTTATCCTGAGATCTACAGCTGCGTAGGCTGCAATGCCTGCACAAAGGCTTGTACTCAGAAGCTTAACGTTATGCAGTACATCGCATACGCTCAGAGAGGCGATTTCGCTAAGTGCGCAGAAGAGTCCTTTGACTGCGTAATGTGCGGCGTTTGCTCCTCCAGATGCCCCGCAGGCATCTCTCATCCTCAGGTCGGAATGCTTGCAAGAAGAATCAACGGCAAGTACCTTATGCCCAAGTCCCAGCACCTTGAGGACAGAGTTAAGGAGATCCATAACGGTGATTTCAAGGAATTCCTTGACACTCTTATGGCTGAATCTGATGAGCAGCTTCAGGAACGCTACAATAACAGAGATATTGAAAAGTAAGGGAGGCGCCGTAAATGTACACTAATGAAGAAATGCTTGCCTCTATTAAGAAGGTTGAAGCAAACAGAGCTGCAAACGCAGCATATGAGCCTGCAAGAATGACCGCTGAGCAGAAGGACGAGGTCCTCAAGACCTACCACCCCGACTACATTGAGTCTCAGTTCGAGGATCTTAAGATCGGCCCCAACAAGGGCGAGAAGGTTCCTCACGAGCTGGCTGCTCTTCTCCAGGCTAACAGCCGTATCGATCCCTCCAAGATCGACCTTGAGCACCCCAAGTACGATGTTGACGTTCTCATCATCGGCGGCGGCGGAGCAGGTTCTTCCGCAGCTATCGAGGCTCACAACGGCGGCGCTAACGTAATGATCGTTACAAAGCTCCGTATCGGCGATGCTAACACAATGATGGCTGAGGGCGGTATCCAGGCTGCTGATAAGCCCAACGATTCCCCTGCTATCCACTACATCGACGCTTACGGCGGAGGTCACTTCAAGGGCAAGCATGAGCTGGTTTACAAGCTCGTTAATGAAGCTCCCGACGCTATCAAGTGGCTCAATGAGCTGGGCGTTGAATTCGATAAGGCTCCCGACGGAACCATGATAACCACCCACGGCGGCGGAACCTCCAGAAAGAGAATGCACGCCTGCAAGGACTACTCCGGCGCAGAGATCATGAAGACTCTCCGTGACGAAGTTCTCAACAGACAGATCCCCGTTGTTGACTTTACCGCTGCTATCGAGATAATCCTCGACGATCAGGGCAAGGCAGCAGGTGCTGTTCTCATGAACATGGAGACCAAGGAGATCATGGTAGCTAAGGCTAAGACTGTTATCATCGCAACAGGCGGTGCAGGTCGTCTCCATTACCAGGGCTTCCCCACCTCCAACCACTACGGCGCAACCGCAGACGGACTTGTTCTTGCATACCGTGCAGGCGCTAAGCTCCTCTACGCTGATTCTCTCCAGTACCACCCCACAGGCGCAGCATTCCCCGAGCAGATCTTCGGCGCTCTCGTAACTGAGAAGGTTCGTTCCCTCGGTGCAAAGCTCGTTAACGTTGACGGTGAAGTATTCATGCACCCCCTGGAGACCCGTGATATCTGCGCATCCTCTATCATCAGAGAGTGCAAGGCAAGACACAAGGGCATCAGCACAGGCGACGGTGAAGGCGTATGGCTCGATACTCCTATGATCGAACTCAAGAACGGCGAGGGCACTATCGAAAAGAGAATCCCCGCAATGCTCAGAATGTTCATGGAGTACGGCATTGATATCCGTAAGGAACCCATCATCGTATATCCTACCCTCCACTACCAGAACGGCGGTATCGACATCACCGATGACGGCATGAGCGGCATTGAGAACCTCTACGTTGCAGGTGAGGCTGTAGGCGGTATCCACGGCAGAAACAGACTTATGGGCAACTCCCTCCTGGACGTTATCGTATTCGGCAGAAACGCAGGTAGAAGCGTTGCAGCTAAGTACAAGAACGTTACAGTTGGCAAGCTCACACTTGACCACGTAAACAAGTTCGCTGAGGAAATGAAGGAAGCAGGCATCGTTACCGATGTTGTTTCTCCTAAGCTTCTCCCCGACTACGCAAGAAGAGCTAACTGATAAGTAAATTTTCTGTTAAAAAATAGTTTTTTGACTATGATTTTCCGAAAATTTGTAGTATAATTTTAAAGGCACTTTCAAACCCCTGCAATTTTTGCGGGGGTTTGTAATGTGTTGTGTGTTTTTTTTCGGGATAGTCCGATTTAGGCATGATTTCCTGCTTTTCTATCGTGTTTTAATCGGAATGTCCTCAATATTATGTTTGGAGGTCAAACCCTATGAGTTTATTCGGCGGCGTGATATCCATTACAGGTATCACATTCCTGATGTTCATCATCTTTATCGTCGCAGGTCTGGGCTATCTTCTTGGCCGTGTAACGATAAAGGGCGTTTCTCTCGGAACAGCAGGTGTATTCATCGTAGCTCTTCTCATCGGCGCATTCTGCTTTGCAAGTGAAGGAAGCAATCTGGTAACAACATTTGCGCTCAATAACGGAGAGCCTGCGGAGTTCTCAAAGAACTTCCTCAAGATCATCGAAAATCTCGGACTTATCATGTTTGTTACATCAGTTGGCTTTATCGCAGGCCCCAACTTCTTCTCAAGCTTAAAGAAGAACTTCAAGTCCTATGCGCTTCTCTCGCTCGTAATCATCATACTGGGCGGTCTCACAGCGCTTTTCTGCATCAAGGTCCTTGGCTGCGGCACTGCAATGGCAGTAGGTCTGCTTTCCGGTGCACTTACCTCCACACCCGCATTCTCCGCCGCAAAGGATACTCTCAGCTCGGTTTACAACGAAACTCCCGATGCAATATCCGCTTTTGAGGATATCGTAACAGTAGGTCACGGTATCGCTTACCTCTTCGGCGTTGTAGGCGTTGTTCTCTTTGTTCAGATCGTTCCCAAGCTCCTCAAGGCTGACATTGACGAGGAAAGAGCAAAGATCGCATCTGTAAGCACAGGCAAGTCCAGAAATGAAAGCAAGAAGCTTTTCGATATCGACAACTTCGGTCTTGCAGCATTTGCTATCGCAGTTGTTATCGGTATTTTCGTAGGCGGCATCAAGATCCCTATGGGTCAGTCCACCTTCTCTCTGGGAACCACAGGCGGCTGCCTGCTTTCCGCACTTGTTATCGCTCACTTCGGTCACTTCGGCCCTCTCTCAATGAAGCCTGAAAAGCGTATGCTTGAGATCTTCCGTGAGTTCGGTCTTATGGCGTTCCTTATCGGCGCAGGTATCCCCGGCGGTGCAAGCTTCGTAAAGTACTTCCAGCCCATCTACTTCTTGGAGGGTGCGCTCATGACTATCGTTCCCATGGTAGTCGGCTTTATTATTGCAAAGTACGTTATCAAGCTTCCCCTCTTCAACAATCTGGGCGGTATCACAGGCGGTATGACTTCTACCCCTGCACTCGGAACCCTTATCAATGTTGCAAAGACCGATGATGTAGCTTCCGCATATGCAGCTGCATATCCCATCGCTCTTATCGCAGTTGTTCTGGTTTCCCAGTTTATCATCGTACTGTTCCCCGATCAGCTTTCCGTAATAGGAATGTAATTTTATAACACAAAACAAGGCGTCTGTGCTGCTATGCAGTGCAGGCGCTTTTTTTATGAAAAAATTGCCTGATGAATAATACTTCCTGCAAAATTTATACTATTCATAAAAGTAAATTGAAAGGATATGCTTTTATGAATACAAGAAAAATACTGCTTTGCGTGACAGCTTTGTCAATGCTTTCCTCAACACTGACAGCCTGCGGACAGAAAAATGACAACGCCGCAGATAACAATACTGTGGGTCAGTCCGACACCGCAAAGAAAACCACAATAAGATTTCTGAACTTCAAGCCCGAGATCGCCTCAGTTTATGACGAGGTAGCCGCAAAATACAAGGAAGAAACAGGCAACACTCTTATCGTGGAAACTGCTGCAAACAATACCTATGAGCAAACCCTCAGCGCAAAAATGTCCACATCGGAAGCACCCACCATATTCCAGATAAACGGCCCCAGAGGATACGCAAACTGGCGTGACTACTGCCTTGACCTGACCGACAGCGACATCTACAAGCACCTTACCGATAAGACCGCAGCCGTTTCAACCAACGGCATGGCATACGGTATCCCCTACACCGTGGAGGGTTACGGCATAATCTACAATGACGAGATAATTGAACGGTATTTTGCCCTTGACAGCCGAACCACCGACTTTGTTTCCATGGACGAAGTAAACTCCTTTGATAAGCTCAAAGCGCTGGTGGAGGATATGCAGGCAAATGCCGATGCTCTGGGAATAAAGGGCGTGTTTGCGGCAACATCTCTTAAATCGGGCGATGACTGGCGCTGGACAACTCATCTGGCAAATGTACCCATTGCCTATGAGTTTGAGAAAAACGACATCGACCTGACAGGCAGCGGGATAGGCAAGATAAACTTCGACTACAGCGATAATTTCAGAAACATCTTTGACCTTTATATCAACAACTCAACCGTGGACAGAAAAATGCTCGGCTCAAAGATAACCGACGAATCCATGGCAGAATTTGCCCTTGGTCAGTGCGCAATGGTGCAGAACGGCAGTTGGGCATGGTCGCAGATAAGCGGCATTCAGGGCAACGTTGTTTCGGAGGATAACATCAAAATGCTGCCTATCTATATGGGCATCGAGGGCGAGGAAGAGCAGGGTCTTTGCATCGGCACCGAAAATTACCTCTGCATCAATTCCACAGCCAAGCCCGAGGAGCAGCAGGCGGCAAAGGATTTCCTTTTCTGGCTCTATTCCAGCAAAACAGGCAAGGATTTTGCAGTAAATAAGCTTGGCTTTATCGCTCCCTTTGACACATTCACCGATGATGAAAAGCCTGCCGACCCTCTCAGCCGTGAGGTGCTCAGGTGGATGGACAAGGAAAATATCCGCAGCATTCCCTGGAGCTTCACCGTGTTCCCCAGCCAGACCTTCAAGGACGACTTCGGTTCTGCGCTTCTCCAGTATGCTCAGGGAAGCAGGGACTGGGAATATGTCCGTGAGACTGTGATAACCTCGTGGGAAAATGAAAGCTCGGCACTGAGCTGACACTTATCGACATTACTGAAAGGAGATTTTGCAATGAAGAAAAATCTTCCGAGATATTTTCCCCTGTTCGTCCTGCCGACCTTTGCGGCGTTTGTAATGGCGTTCATTATCCCCTTTATCATGGGAATATGGCTGTCTTTCTGCAAATTTACCACGGTGAGCAACGCAAAATGGAGCGGACTTGACAACTACAGGCGGGCATTTTCCAACAGCGATTTCACAAACGCACTGTGGTTCACGGTAAAATTCACCGTCGTATCGGTCATAACCGTAAATGTCTTTGCGTTCCTGCTGGCTCTGCTGCTGACCAAGGGCATAAAAGGCACAAACATTTTCCGAACAATATTTTTTATGCCGAACCTCATCGGCGGCATAGTGCTGGGATATATCTGGAACCTTATCATAAACGGCGTGCTGGCAATATTCGGCGTGGATATCACATTCAAAGCCGAATACGGCTTCTGGGGACTGGTTATACTCACGAACTGGCAGCTTATCGGCTATATGATGGTCATTTATATCGCAGGACTGCAGAATATCCCCCGTGACCTGAACGAAGCAGCTGAAATTGACGGCGCTTCCCACGGGCAGATACTGCGGAAAATAACCATTCCCATGGTGATGCCCTCTGTGACCATATGCACGTTCCTCACGCTGACAAACTCCTTCAAGCTTTTTGACCAGAACCTTGCCCTCACCGCAGGCGCTCCCGGACGTGAAACGGCAATGCTGGCGCTGGATATCTACAACACATTTTACGGCAGAACGGGCTGGCAGGGCGCAGGTCAGGCAAAGGCGGTCATTTTCTTTGCTATCACAGCCGTTATCGCCTTTGTGCAGCTTAAGATCACAAGCCGAAGGGAGGTGCAGTCATGAAAAAGAGCAGGGTGGGAACGTTCATTCTGCTGATATTTCTTTCCGCAGTTTTCCTGTTCCCTATCTTTGTGGTGTTCCTAAATTCGTTCAAGACCAAATTCAGCATCATGGGAAGCCCTTTCAGCTTCCCTACTGCCGACACCTTTGCAGGGCTTGAAAACTACCGCACAGGCATACAAAGCGCAGGCATAATCGGTTCATTCGGCCGCTCGGTGTTCATCACAGTCCTGAGCGTGGCTGCAATCGTGTTTTTCACCTCCATGACCGCATGGTATCTGGAGCGGGAGCGCTCAAAGGTCAGCAGGATAATAAGCAGCCTGTTCATCTTTTCAATGATAGTACCGTTCCAGATGGTAATGTACACCATGACCTACGTTGTGACGAAAATACACTTCAATAATCCTTTGGGAATAATTATAGCGTATCTGGGCTTCGGTTCGGGGCTGTCGGTGTTTATGCTTTCGGGCTTCGTGAAAAGCATACCCTATGAGCTGGAGGAGGCCGCCGAGATAGACGGCTGCACCCCTGTTCAGACATTTTTCAGGATAGTTTTCCCTATCCTCAAGCCCACAGCCATAACCGTTGCCATTCTGAACGCCATGTGGATATGGAACGATTATCTGCTCCCCTACCTGATACTCGGCAGCAGATACAAGACCCTGCCTGTAGCAATACAGATAGCAATGCAGGGCGCATACGGCTCGGTCAACTGGGGCGGATTTATGGCAATGCTTGTGCTTGCCATTATACCAATAATAGTGTTTTACCTTTTCTGCCAGCGGTACATCATCGAGGGTGTTATCGCAGGGGCGGTAAAGGGATAAAAATTCAGCATCAAAGCAGGGAAAATATGCTTTGATGCTGTTTGCATTTGGATCAGAAAATCGCCTCATTGAGACACTAATATAAAAGTGTTATAATTTAAAGCGACAAATTAAAAAACTGAGAAAGTATAAAAGGCTGTGACATAACACTGAAATAACACAAAAGGCTGAATATCATGCACTCTAAAGTTGCATGATATTCAGCCTTTATTTATGTTTTGATAATTATGAAAGTCCAAGTATAGACTTTATCTCATCGGTCAGCTTCTGAGCTGCCTTTTCGTGAGTAGCCTCGGTGGGGTGCCAGTCAGCGGCATAGCCGTCAGCCTGGTTCTGGACATCAAACTTCATTGCGCTCACCTTAGTATCGCCTGTTTTCTCGGTGTATTCGCTTACGGCATACTCGATGAACGGATAAAGCCTGTCGCCCATAATGCCAAGGGTGCAGATTATCTGTGCATCGCTGTTGTGAGAACGGACTTCTTCAATGAACTGTTCATATGCTTCCGCATATTCCATAGCCTTTTCATCGTCGCCCTTGCAGTAGGAGTCATCGTTTGTGCCAAGGTTTATAACGATAACATCGGGAACGAAGCTGTTGAAATCCCAGTCCTTGTCCTGAACAAGGAAATCGCCGCTCTTGCTTCCGTATGACCTGCCAAGCTTTGCATAATAAGGCGGAACGGTCTGCTGGGTCTGCTTCTGACCGTTATCGGTGTAGCCCGAGATTATTCCGTGACCGCTGAATGAAACAAAGCTCCAGTCAGCATCAAGATTTTCGGCTGTTTTGAAAGCATAGGTCTTTGTGGCATTTTCGGTAGCGGTGGAGAAGTGATGCTCCTTTACCTCATCATCAACGCCATAGCCGCAGGTGATGGAGTCGCCGATAAATTCGATCTTCAGGTCCTTTGGAGCGGTGGGCTGTATGCCGCCTGTGCATTCAGCGTCAATGCTCTTTATGCCGAAGGTGCTGTTTGCGGACTCGGAAAGCTTGATGATACGGACAACCGTCTCCGCCTCGGCATCTGACGAGAAAATCTCGTAGGTCTTTTCAGGCTCTGTAACAAGCTCGTCCATGGTAAGCTTGCCGTTTACATAAACTGCAAATCGTGCTTCATTTCCGCTGTTCTGAGCAGTTCCAGCACCGCTGTCGCCCACAATGGTAACGGAAGCCTTTGTTCCCATAAAGCTGAACTCCACGCCCGAAGCGGAATGGACTACCCAGAGAGTGCCGTCATCGGCAAGGTAATTTCTTCCCAGCAGCTTTACGTTGGAGCTGTCTGCGGTAAAGGTCTTTGCGGAAAGGGTGTCCTCCTGCACGGAGGTGTCAGCCTCAGCAGATGTTCCGTCAGCAGCTCCGCAGGCTGTCCCTGCCAGCATAACAAGCGATGTAAGGATACCAAACATAGTTTTAGCGTTCATTTTATTTCTCCCAAATGTGATTTGTTTTATTATAGCATATTTTGAGGGGCGTGTCAATCACAAACGATCTTTATGCTATATACAACAAATTGTCAGAAAGCAAATATATTACATTTGTTTGACATCAATATTGACAGTTATTATGTATTATGATATAATGTGCTGTAATTGTTTATAGAGATAATTTTAACTTTTTAACACAAAAGGGGTATCATCTATGCACATCAGTTTAACAATAGGCAATATACCTTTTCTTATCTCATTCGTCATTATAATAGCATTAAACATCATAAAGTTTAATGCAGAGATAAAAAATGCTCAGAAACACCCACTTCTGAGGTCTTCTATCCAATTTGCAATATTTTATGTAACTGTCTCTGTCAAAAATGGTCAAATACTGGAGACTGAATCTACAATAGCACTTGTTGATTTTCTTATATTGTTATCGTCAATATTGCTTTATTTGTCATCTGCGATTCAGGTGTTAACATTTGTTCTGCTGCTTATCAGATACAAAAAAAGCGACAATCCCCAAAGCATCACTCTTTCATCTCTCCCAAAGCTGTTTTCATACCAATACAGAAGCCCTGTTTCGGTATTCAGGGAAAATAACAGTGACAAAAGAACATATCTTCAGAGGTTAAAGGTCATCATCATTCCTGCTGTCACATTCACTTTCATGTACTTCATTTACGGCGTTTATGAAACCTATTTTGCCAATATGAGCGAGTGGAAATTCATATTTATGGACATACTTCCCCCGTCTCTTATGATATTGGCTATACTCATACTTCTTTCATTCGGTGCTGCATATTTTATCAAGGGTAAAAATCTTGATTTTATAGCAATGATATTCACAGCTTTATGTGTTATTTCATATATCCAGAACGCTTTCCTCAACGTCAGCACATTTATCAACGGTGCTCAGGAAAATGCCTCCGCTGCGTTAACAATCATAAACCTGCTGTTATGGCTTGGTATTATTGTTCTTGTCCCCTATATTATCTACTGCTGCTATAATAAAAGTATGAAGAACATACTGCGTATCTGCTCGGCTGCCACAGGACTGCTGCTTATTATGCAGGGTTCTGCACTGTCGTATATGATGATAAACGGTCTTTCGGAAAAGCAATCACGTGAAAAAACAGGCTACACCCTGAGCGGTGCGGAACAGTACGAGGTATCATCAAACGAAAACGTCATCGTCTTTATAATGGATACCTATTATTCAGGCTTCTTTGATGAATGGCTGGAAAATCACCCCGAATATTATGATACGCTTTCGGACTTTATTTATTTTGACGATGTAAACAGTGAAATACTGCACACGGCATTATCTATGCCCTCACTTCTGACTGCGCACGAAACCGACTACACCATAAGTCTGATAGAATCAAACAAAAACTGCTGGAACAGCGATGAAGCAAACTTTTTTTACAGCAGTATGCACGATAATGGCTACACAGTAAGATTATATACAGACAACGACAAATATTCGGGTGACGCTGAAAATATGCTGGGCAAAATTGATAATGTGTATGAATACAAGGCAACATTCACCTCAAAGAAACTTCTGACATACTTATCGCTGACAAAGCTTTCAGCATATAAATATCTGCCACTTTCTCTGAAAAATATTTTCTATATTGCAGATTCATGTCTTATAAATCAATACACTACAAGCAGTTCAGATGCGGATAATCTTGACCTCAGCAAATGGGAACAGTCTTCCCAGACAGCCAAAAGCAGAGGAATAGACTTTTATAACTTTGATTATTACAACTCACTGAAGAATGGGCTTTCTACCACCAATAAGAAGCTTTGCATCTTCCAGCATATCCACGGAATGCACACGCCATATATATCAGTCCACAGAAACTTTGTCGAACCCCGTGCGGACATTGATATGAATGTTGCTCAGGAAGGCTGCATGGAGATATTCACAAATTACATCTCCCAGCTCAAAGAGATAGGCGTGTATGACAACAGCACCATAATCCTTACGGCAGATCACGGTATGCCGTCTATTGACATCGCCTCACCCATAATGCTTGTAAAGCCCCAAGGCAGGACAAACGACCGCCTGACGATAAATTCCGCTCCGGGCAATTTGCAGACCGACCTGCTTCCCACAATCCTTGACAGTATAGGGCTTGAACATGAGCCGCTGGAATATTCACTGATGGAGATGGACGAAAATATGCAGCGTGAAAGAACACTGAGAATATTAGGGTACTCGTTTGACTGCCCTGATGTTCCGAAATGTGAAGCTATCGGTTCATCTCAACACAACAGCTTTGATGAATACAAATATACAGGCAGATATTCGGAAACGGATTTTAACAGCATTGAGCCGACGAAATATCCCATAACCGATTACTGGTGGTAATATGCTTTGGCATATGCCAGAAATATTACATTTATTTGACATCAATATTGACACTTATTTTTTAATATGGTATAATGGTATTGTTTTTCAAACGGAAATACACTTTCATTTTTAAAGAGGTCATAAATTATGCAAATAAGCCTGATAGCGGGATTCGTTCCGTTTCTCTTATCCTTTGCCGTTATAATATTATCGAATGTCTTAAAATTCAACTCAGAAATAAAAAGCGCACAAAAATATCCCCTGCTAAGGTCATTTGTGCAGCTTGTAATTTTTTACATAACCGCATCAATGGAAAATGCGGAAATACTGGATAATGAATGCCTGATAGCGCTGAACAGTTTTCTTGTACTGCTTTCAGCGATATTGCTTTATTGCTCGTTCGCCGTTCAGGCGGCGGCTTTTGTTATACTGCTTATAAAATCCGAAAAAAGCGGTGATCCCCAAAGCGTTACACTTTCATCACTTCCAAAACCGCTTTCATACCAATACAGAAGCCCTGTTTCGGTATTCAGGGAAAATAACAGTGACAAAAGAACATATCTTCAGAGGTTAAAGGTCATCATCATTCCTGCTGTCACATTCACTTTCATGTACTTCATTTACGGCGTTTATGAAACCTATTTTGCCAACATGAGCGAGTGGAAATTCATATTTATGGACATACTGCCTCCGTCTCTTATGATCTTGGCTATACTCATACTGCTTTCATGCGGTGCTGCATATTTTATCAAGGGAAAAAATCTTGATTTTATAGCAATGATACTCACAGCTTTATGCGTTATTTCATATATCCAGAATGCTTTCCTCAACGTCAGCACATTTATCAACGGTGCTCAGGAAAACGCCTCAAATACGGTAACGATCATAAACCTGCTGTTATGGCTTGGTATTATTGTTCTTATCCCCTACATTATCTACTGCTGCTGCAATAAAAGCATGAAGAACATACTGCGTATCTGCTCGGCTGCCACAGGCCTGCTGCTCATCATGCAGGGTTCTGCGTTGTCATATATGATGATTAACGGTCTTTCGGAAAAGCAATCACGTGAAAAAACAGGCTACACCCTGAGCGGTGCGGAACAGTATGAGGTATCGTCAAACGAAAATGTCATCGTCTTTATAATGGATACCTATTATTCAGGCTTTTTTGATGAATGGCTGGAAAATCACCCCGAATATTATGATACGCTTTCGGACTTTATTTATTTTGACGACGTAAACAGCGAGGTGCTTCACACAGCCTTTTCCATGCCCTCACTTCTTACCGCCCACGAGCATGACTACACGATAAGTCTCGTGGAATCAGGCAAAAACTGCTGGGAAAGCGATGAAGCGAACTTTTTCTACAGCAGTATGCACGACGACGGATATGCTGTGCGGTTATATACCGACAGCGACAAGTACTCAGGCGGCGCTGAAAATATGCTTGGAAAAATAGACAACGTATGCAAGTACACAGCAGTATATACTTCAAAAAAGATCCCCACATATTTCTCTCTGGCAAGGCTCTCGGCATATAAGTTCCTGCCCCTTTCCCTCAAAAATGTTTTCTATGTCACCGACTCGTACCTTGTAAATCAATATACCACAAGCGATTCAGCCACAGCGAACATTGATCTCAGTGACTGGGAGCAGTCACCCCAGTCCTCAAAAAGCAGAGGAATAGATTACTATAATTTTGACTATTACAGCTCACTTACAAAGGGGCTTTCTACTACCGACAAGAAGCTTTGCATTTTCCAGCATATCCACGGAATGCACACACCATACATATCAGTCCACAGCAATTCCCTTGAGCCTCGTGCGGACATTGATATGAACGCTGCCCAGGAAGGCTGCATGGAGATATTAACAAATTACATCTCCCAGCTCAAAGAGATAGGCGTGTATGACAACAGCACCATAATCCTTACAGCAGATCACGGTATGCCGTCTATCGACATCGCATCCCCCATAATGCTTGTAAAGCCCCAAGGCAGGACAAACGATCACCTGGTGATAAATTCCGCTCCGGGCAATTTGCAGACCGACCTGCTCCCCACAATTCTTGACAGCATAGGCCTTGAACATGAGCCGCTGGAATATTCACTGATGGAGATAGACGAAAATATGCAGCGTGAAAGAACACTGCGTATATTCGGATACTCATCTGACTTTCCTGCCGCTCCCAAATGCGAAGGCGTAGGCTCCGCTGAATATAACAGCTATGATGAATACAAATATACAGGCAGATACTCGGAAACGGACTTTAGCGGCATTGAACCGACGAAATATCCCATAACCGATTACTGGTGGTAATATATTCTGATTATTCACTCAAAAGTCTGATAACAAAAATTGTAAAGGAATGTATTTAAATGGAGTGGTTTTCAAAATTTCTGGGGTGGCTGTTCAGTCTGGTTTATTCCATCAACGGCAATTATCTGGCGGCGCTGATATTGTTTACACTGCTGACAAAGATAATACTCCTCCCCCTCAGCATAATAGTACATAAAAACAGCATCAAGCTGGTAAAGCTTACCCCTGAGATAAACAACATAAAATACAGCTGCTACGGCGACAAAGACCTTATTAACACCAAAACGCTGGAGCTTTACAAAAAGGAAAAGTATAATCCCCTTGTAAGCGTTTTCCCTCTTATAGTTCAGCTTATCCTGCTTATGGGAGTTATCGAGGTCGTAAGCACGCCTGAGTACTCGGGACTTACGGTCAGCGATATGCTTTCCTGCGGAATAGACTTCTCCCTTGTTTCTAAGGACGTAGGCGGGCTGTATTACCTGTTTCCCATAATCGCAGCTGTTTCCTCAATGATAATGTGTATCACGCAGAATATCTCTCAGGCGCTGCAGGCGGAACAGAGCAAGCTCAACAAATACGGCATGATGGCTCTCTCAACTGCATTGTCGCTGTATCTGGGATTTTTTGTAAGCGCAGGCGTTGCAGCATACTGGATACTCAGCAATCTTATGAGTATCGCTCAAATGTATATTCTCAATGCAGTGATAAGCCCCAAGAAATACATCGACTATGCCGCTCTGGAAGAGAGCAAGAAAAAGCTTGAAGCTATCGAAGGCTCCGAAAAGAGCATGGACCGTGAGCTGAAAAAGCGTCAGCATGATGATTACAAACGTTTCTTCTCCATTGCCAACAAGCACGTTGTTTTTTACTCCGAGCAAAGCGGCTTCTACAAGTATTTCAAGGGTCTGATAGAATATCTGATATCCCACTCAAACATCACCATACACTATGTGACCAGTGACCCGAACGATGTTATTTTCGACATTGCAAAGGAACAAAAGCAGATAAAGCCCTACTTTATCGGTGAAAACAAGCTTATCTCGCTGTTTTTGAAAATGGACGCAAAGATAGTCGTAATGACAATGCCCGACCTTGACAATTTTCACATAAAGCGCAGCTATGTAAGCAGCGACGTGGAATATATTTACATGGATCACGGACTTTCAAGTATAAATATGCTGGCACGAAAGGGAGCTGTCGATCATTTTGATACGGTATTTTGCGCAGGTCAGCATATAATCGACGAAATGAAGGCCACCGAAGAGCATTACGGACTGCCGCACAAAAATCTCATTGCCTACGGCTACGGATTTATGGACGGACTTATCAAGACCTGCTCCACCGATCCGACTATCGCATCGGGAGATTTTATTCTTTTAGCCCCTTCACACCAGAAGGACAACATTCTTGACAGCTGTCTTGAACCTGTTATCGAGGGTCTGAAATCGACCGGATATAAAGTTATCATCCGTCCCCACCCCCAATACATAAGAAGATATCCCGACAAATGGAAGCGCATCTCAGCTCAGTACGCCTCCGACCCTCAGGTCATTACCGAAAGCGACTTTTCCTCAAACACATCTATTTATCAGGCGGCCCTCGTTGTTACCGACTGGTCAAATATCGGATATGAATACAGCTTTTCCACACTGCGGCCTGTAATGTTCGTCAACACTCCCATGAAGGTCATTAACCCTGACTACAAGGAAATAGGCGTAGTTCCCATTGACCTGTCCCTCAGAAGCGAGATAGGCATTGAAGTAACAGGCAGATCTGCCGATGAAGTGGCCGAAGCAGCCGAAAAGCTGCTGAAAACAAACTGCTTCTCTGCCGAGCAGATATCCGAAGCCCGTGATCGTTCCCTTTTCAATGTGGGAAAGAGCGACGAGGTGGGCGGAAAATATATTCTCTCCAGATTAAGCCAAAAGAAATAATAGAAAGGTTCTGTAAAAATGAAAGCTTATAAGATCATATTCACAATAGTTGCAATGGTAATGTTTGCCCAGATGATGGCAATAAACGCATATGCGTATATCGACGTTTCCGCTACCTCTTACATCATACAGATCGTTGCGGGAATAGTCGTAGCTGTGGGTGCTGTGATTGGCGTTGTTATCTCAAAGGTGAAGAAAAAGGCAAAGGACAAGTTCGGCATCGACCTTGACCACAAGGAGCAGGAGGACGACGTTGTAGTCTATGACAACAGCAGCGATGAAAAGAAAGACGATATTACCGAACAGGTAAAGTGATAACTGCGGCAGCATCGAACACAAGATGCTGCCGCTTTTTTATGACCGTATATTATATCTTCCTATAGTAACAAATTTATTAAAATATCAAAAAGCTCTTCCATTTCACAAATATATTTGGTATAATATAAATATGTATCGGCAAATTGGTTCTGAAAGGATTGATATAAAAATGACGAGGTTCGGCAGCAGAATATTTTGGTGCTTTGTTACCGCTGCAATGATTTTTTCCGTGATATCCGCCGCTTTTCCCACAAAGGCGGAAGCCATCACGTTTACGCCCAACTTCACCATTTCCAGTGAAGCTGCGGTCATGATAAATCTCGATAAAGACGTTACCGTTTATGAGAAAAACCCCAACAAAAAGATGTATCCCGCTTCCCTCACAAAGATAATGACAGCCCTTATCGTGCTGGATAATGTGGAGGATCTTGACAATACTGTTTATGAGGCTCCGCTGGTGGTTTTTGATGAACTTTACGGACAGGGTGCTTCCAGCGTTGGCATCGAGCGTGGCGAGGAGGTCACCGTTACCGACCTTATGTATTCACTGCTGCTGAAATCCGCCTGTGAATCCGCAGGTATCCTTGCATATCACGTTGGCGGCGAGAGCATCTCCAACTTTGTTGACATGATGAACGAAAAGGCTAAGGAGATAGGCTGCACAGGCACTCATTTTGTAAATCCCCACGGTCTTTATGACCCCGACCAGTACACAAATGCCGCTGATATGGCGCTTATCGCACAGTATGCGGTGGAAAATTACCCCAAGTTCGTTGAGATCGCCACTGCCACCGAATACGATATGCAGCCCACCAATTACCATGAGGCTGGCTGGGCGCACATTTACCACACCAACAGTATGCTCAACCGTTCCAGCAGCTATTATTACCAGTATGCCAAGGGCATAAAGACAGGAACACTTGATGAATCCGGCAGAAACCTTATCACCATGGGCTCCCGTGACGGAAACAACTACCTGCTCGTTACCATGGGCTCCCCTATGTATGACGCTGACGGAAACGCAGTTTACCTCCATTATGAGGATCACAAAAATCTGTACGAATGGGCTTTCGAGAATTTTGAGTACAAGCAGCTGCTTCAGGCAGGCATTGAGATAACCGAGCTTCAGGTAAAATTCGGCGAGAGCAGCGATTTTGTCCGCCTTGTTACTGCTGATAACTACAGCTGTATGTGGCTCTCCACCGTGGATACGAACCGCCTCAAGGAGGCCATAAACGTTGACCCCAGCCTGCTTAATGATGACGGAACAGTTACTGCTCCCGTTGCAAAGGGTCAGAAATTCGGCACATACACCCTTACACTTTCGGGCGAGGAGATATGCACCGTTGACCTGGTGGCGCAGGACGATGTTACCCTTTCCGCTCTGGCTTATAATTTTGATAAGGCAAAGCAGTTCACATCATCAATATGGTTCAAGGCAGCGCTCATCATCACAGCGGTGCTTGTTATCCTGTACATAATCATTGTGGCAGCGTCCAAGAAAAAGCGCAAAAAGTACAGACGTGTAAAGAAAAGAAGAAAGTTCTGATATCAAGGAGCATAGCACAGATGGCTGAAAAAATGCGGAAAATTAAATATTCATTGCTGGCAGCAGCAGGAGTTTCCGTTATTACGGCTGCTGTGTGCTTCGCATCGGCACCGACACAGAAAAATGCAAGCTCTTTGGTTTATTTTCCTGACGGCAATGACGGCACAGCTCTGCTGAGAGATGCCATATCGGCTGATATGAACAAGACTGCACAGCAGTCGGGCTCACCTGCCGATGAGTTGGAAAGGTCACTGTCCGTTGAACCTTTCGGAAGCGGTGCGGAAATAGTTCTCAGCGGACTTAAATCGACTGACAACGCACCTGTTATTCTGGCAAGTGCCCTTGGCAATGCGGTAAAATCGGGCAAAGCTGAATTTGACGTGATATCCTACTGCGATATGGCAGAAAACGTTCAGTTCCCGTCGCTGCCCGTAAGCTTTTCCGCAGGCATTGCGGGAGGGTTGGCGGTATATGCAGCCATGAGCATTGCGGAAGCTTTGAAAAAGAAAAAATCCGACGCAGCCACTGATATTACATTGGAAACAATACACAAAAGCGAATCTGAGCATGGAAATGATAAAAATGCTCCTACTGAGCCTGTTCGCACCGAACCGACCGCTGAATCGGAGAAATCCGTTTCTCCGCAGCCGATCCCACCCGTTAAAAGCCCCGAACCTCAGAAAACCGTGCCTATCATCGGCGCAGTTCAGAGATTCTATGACGATGCAGTTGATCTGGGCGTGCTTGCGCCCTCTGCTCCTCAGGGATTGGAAGCGGCAGGATATATCCGCATTGCCCGTGCGCTTTCCGAGCAGAAGTCCCCTCTTATAATTGCGGTATCATCTGCAAGAACTGAGACGGATAAGATACCCTACTCGGTAAAAACAGCATCATATCTTGCCTGCGCATTCGGGTCGCTGGGCAAAAGGACTGCGGTAATCGAATGCAACTCTAAAAAGCCCTCACTTGGCAGCTTTTTCAAGAAAACAGGCAAGGGCGGTCTTTCAGATATTGCGGCAGGCAGCTGCACTATTCCCGAATCGGTTGTGCTGAACGCACGCCGTGGGGTGGATATCTACGCCGAGACAAAGGCAAATCCCATGCCTGCCTCCGTGTTCTCCACGCCATTTTACAGCGAATTTTTACAGTTTATGTCAACGGTGTATGATGTTATGATACTGACTGCTCCCCTTGCAAGGGACGATGAATGGAAATACATTGCCCGTGGCTGTGACGGTATAATTATCGCATCTGCTGACGGCAGAGAGACAGACCCAATCTCCGCAGCGGAGATTTTAAAATCCGACATTGCCTTCACCGCTTTCTGCAAAGCAAAAGATACGGAAGAAAATACACAGTAAAGGAAGCTGTTTTATGTTTGAAAAGCTGAAATATATGGAGCCGCTCATAAGCGAGCTTATCGGTGCGGACGTTTTTGCGGGCGCAAATGCTGCCGTGATCTACAAGGGCGAAACTGTCTGGAACAAAAGCTTCGGCATGGCGGACAAGGAGAAAAATATCCCCATGAACGAGGATAAAATTTTTCGCCTGTTCTCACTCTCAAAGCCCATAACCGGTGCAGCCGCAATGCTGCTTCTGGAGCGTGGAAAGATAGAGCTGCGCTATCCCGTAAAGTGGTTCCTGCCCACCTTTGAAAATCCTATGGTAACAGACGAAAGCGGAACATATCCCGCAAAGCGTGACATCACTCTGGGCGACCTTATGAACATGACCTCAGGCATTCTTTATCCCGACGGCACAAAGGCAGGTCAGGAAATGGGCAGCCTGTGGGGTCAGCAGACGGACGCATGGGAAAAGGGCGGAAAGCTTCTGAACACCCGTGAATTTGCTCTTGAAATGGGCAAAAAGCCGTTGGCGTTCACTCCCGGTGCAAAGTGGCAGTACGGCGCTTCTGCCGATGTTATGGGCGCTGTTATCGAGGCTGTTTCGGGAATGAAGTTCAGCGAATTTCTGAAACAGGAAATATTTGAACCGCTGGGCATGGAGGACACGGGCTTCTATGTTCCTGCCGAAAAGCAGGGCAGATTTGCTCAGGTATATGACCGCACGGAAAAGGGAAATCTCCCTTACACAGGTCACAACCTCTGCATTTTTGACCAGAAGGAGCCGCCTGCATTTGAATCGGGCGGAGCAGGTCTTGTCTCCACTATCGGCGACTACTCCAGATTTGTGAAGATGCTCATGGGCAGCGGTACATACAACGGTGTGAACATTCTGGGCAGAAAGACCGTGGAATTTATGCGCACCAACTGCCTTACACCCGAGCAGATGAAGACCCTTGACTGGGACAGCATGAAAGGCCATGGCTACGGTAACTTCATGCGTGTACTCACAAGCCCTGCGGAAGCTGGCTTCAACGCAGGTGCTGGAGAATACGGCTGGGACGGCTGGATGGGCTGCTATTTTTCCGTTGATCCTGACGAAGATCTTGCATTCCTTTTCTTCATCCAGCAGACAAATACAGGCTGCACTGACTTTACAAGAAAGCTCCAGAGCATTGTACGCAGCTGCCTGTAATATAGGAGATGGCTTTTTATGTGGTTCGTTCTTGCGTTGCTGTCGGCTGTTTTTGCAGCGCTGACATCCATTCTTGCCAAGGTGGGCATTGACGGAGTCAACTCGAATCTCGCAACTGCCATAAGGACGGCTGTGGTGCTGATAATGGCATGGGGCATGGTCTTCATCACCAACGCTCAGCACGGCATAACCGACATTGACAAAAAGAGCTGGATATTCCTTATACTTTCGGGTCTGGCAACAGGCGCATCATGGCTTTGCTACTACAAGGCTATCCAGATAGGCGACGTTTCAAAGGTAGTTCCCGTGGATAAGCTCAGCGTGGTAATAACACTGATACTGGCTTTTGCCTTCCTGCATGAGAAATTTGACGCAAAAAACATTACAGGAGCTGCCCTCATCACCGCAGGCACGTTCCTGATGATAAAATAATAAGGGGAAAAATATTTAAATGAGAATAAGAAAAAAAAAGTGGGCACGCCCTGAGCTTGATGCCTGTAACTATTACATAGACAACGCCGAGGAAATGAGAGGAAAATGGCACCAAGCCTTTGCGGATAACAGCCGTCCCCTCTATCTTGAGCTTGGCTGCGGAAAGGGCGTTTTTGCGGCTCAGCACGCACTGAAATATCCCGACATCAACATAATCGCTGCGGATATCAAGGCGGATATGCTGGCTGTGGGCAGGCGCACCATTGAAAGTATGTTCGGCGCTGTGGACCGCACCCACGACAATGTTATCCTGCTGAGAATGAACATTGCCGATATCTCAAAGTTCTTTGCTCCCGAGGACAGCGTGGACAGGATATACATAAACTTCTGCAACCCTTGGAACAGGGGCAAGCACAACAAGCGCAGACTTACCCACACCCGCCAGCTGGTGCAGTATAAGACTATTCTGAAGCCCGAGGGCGAGATTCGCTTCAAGACCGATGACGACCAGCTTTTTGAGGAGTCGCTGGAATATTTCAACGAAGCGGGCTGCGAGATAACCTATCTCACCCGTGACCTGCACGCTGAAAACTTCCCCGATAATCTTGTTACCGAGCATGAAAGAATGTTCTCCGAAGAGGGCAAGAAGATAAAGTTCCTTATCGCCAGATTCACAAATGAAGAGTAAGTGTAAGCATATACTTACTTTCTTGACAGCACCTGCGATATAGTGTAAAATAAGAGTACAAATGAAATTCTGAGAAAGATGGGTCGTTTTTTATGAGAGGAATTTACTCGTCAGTTACCGATATGCGCCGCAAGGTATTTACCGAGGTCGCACGCCTTGCCTATGAGGGCGGAGACTATTCACGCATGGAAGATCTGCCCTATAAGATCTGCCCCGGTGATGTGGCGGCTCACCGTGAATCCATTTTTCTTGAAAGAGCGATCGTCGAGGAACGTCTTAGACTGGCTATGGGTCTGCCTCTGAGAAGTGTCAGCGAGCATGCTCCCGTATCCAAGGGCGTTAACGAAAGCGCCATTGCGGAAAAATATTATGATCCCCCTCTTATAAATATAATCAGCTTTGCCTGCAACGCCTGCCCTACCCTCCATTACCACGTAACGGACGTTTGTCAGGGCTGCTTTGAAAACCCCTGCAAGGAGGTTTGTCCCAAGGGGGCTATTTCTATCCGCCACGGAAAGTCGCAGATAGATAACGAAAAATGTATCAAGTGCGGCCGCTGCAAGGACGTATGCCCCTATCACGCTATCCTTAAAGTAGAGCGCCCCTGCGCAAGAGCCTGCGGTATGGACGCTATCGGCAGCGATGAACACGGCAGAGCAAAGATAGATTACGATAAATGCGTTTCCTGCGGAATGTGCCTTGTTAACTGTCCTTTCGGTGCTATCGCCGACAAGGCTCAGATATTCCAGCTCATTCACGCAATAAAGACAGGCAAGAGGGTCGTTGCAATAGTAGCTCCCGCATTCTACGGTCAGTTCGGCGCAAAGCTCACTCCCGAAAAGCTCACCTATGCCATGAGGCAGCTGGGCTTTTCCGATGTGGTCGAGGTAGCCGTCGGCGCTGACCTCTGCACTGTTGAGGAAGCCAAGGACTTTATCGACAATGTGCCCGACAAGCTGGATTTCCTTGCCACATCATGCTGCCCTGCCTGGTCGGTAATGGCAAAGAAGCTTTTCCCCGAGCTTGCAAAGAACATCTCCATGGCGCTGACACCTATGGTGCTCACAGCACGCCTTGAAAAGAAAAAGGATCCCGACTGCCGCATAGCATTCATCGGCCCCTGCTCCGCAAAGAAGCTGGAAGCCAGCCGAAGAACTATCAGAAGCCATGTTGACTTTGTTCTCACCTTTGAGGAGCTTATGGGAATGTTTGACGCAAAGGAAGTGGATATCGAAAATATCCCCGATTCCGAGGCTGTTCCCCTTGACAAGGGTACAGGCGCAGGAAGAGGCTTTGCGGTAAGCGGCGGAGTTGCAAATGCCGTTGCTGCCGAGATAAAACGCCTTGAGCCTGACCGTGATGTAAAGATCGCCTCCGCTCAGGGACTGCACGAGTGCAAAAAGCTGCTCCAGCTTGCCCGTGCAGGCAAATACAACGGCTATCTTCTTGAGGGTATGGGCTGCCCCGGCGGCTGTGTTGCGGGCGCAGGAACCATGTGCGCTGTAAACAAGGCTGCCATTGCCATTGACCGCTACAAAAAGCAGGCGGACAAGCAGCTTGCTTCCGAAACGGAATATGCTGCAGATCTTGATGTACTTGTAAAGGATGACCTTGACTGATGATAAGAAAAATAGATAACTGCGACAAAGAAATTTACATAGAAATGGCAGATGAGTTCTATCATTCCTCCGCCGTTACCCACCCCGTTCCCAGAGAGAACTTTGAAAAGGCGTTTGACCACATGGTAAACGACGGCACATATTTTGACGGATATATCTTCGAGGACAACTGCGAGACCTGCGGCTTCTGTGCCGTGGCTGTAAGCTATTCTCAGGAAGCAGGCGGACAGGTCATCTGGATAGAGGACTTTTATATCCGCCCCGATTTCAGAGGAAAGGGACTGGGCAGCGATCTTTTTGACCGCATAAAGGAAGATTTTCCGGATGCTGCCAGATATCGCCTTGAGATCACCGAGTCAAATGTTGACGCAAAGAGACTTTATGAGCGCAAGGGATTTGAGATCCTGCCCTACAGGCAGATGCTCAAAGAAATGAACTGATACCAATAAAACACAAAGCCGATGAAAACGAATTTCATCGGCTTGATTTTTTACACTAAGCACCAATTAAAAACTATACAAAAAATTGAGCATAATCTTGCGTATATGGATTATGCGATGATTTTTTGTCTATAGTTTTATTGGTGATCAGTATTATTCTACCCTTGCAATAACTCCACCGCCGACAACAATATCGCCGTCATAGACAACGCACGCCTGACCCTTTGCGGGGGCACGGACGGGATCGTCAAACTCAATGCGGACAATGCCGTTTTCGGCAGGATAAAGCAATGCGCTCTGCTCCTTGGCGGAATAGCGGGATTTTGCGGTAACTCTCATAGGCTCGCTAAGCTTATCGGCGATAATAAGGTTAAAGTCCCTAAGAAAAAGCGTTCTGCGGAAAAGCTCCGCTTCATCACCGAGAGTAACGGTGTTGGACAATGGGTCCTTGTCCGTTACAAAAACAGGCTTTCCGAAGGTAACTCCCAGTCCCTTTCGCTGACCTATGGTGTAGTTGATGATGCCGGAGTGCTCCCCTGCCCTCTTTCCGTCAGAGAAAACATATTCGCCCGAAACAGGCTTGTAGCCCGTGTATCGCTCGATGAACGAAACATAATCGCCGTCAGGCACAAAACAGATGTCCTGACTGTCGGGCTTGTGGGAATTTACCAGTCCATGCTCCTCCGCAAGCCTGCGCACGTCTGTTTTTTCCATGCCGTACAGCGGGAAAAGTGTGTGCTCCAGCTGATGCTGGGTCATGCAGTACAGCACATAGGTCTGATCCTTTCTCAGGTCGGATGAACGCTTCAGAAGCCATCTGCCCCTGTTATTGTCATAGCACACATCGGCGTAATGACCTGTGGCGATGTAGTCAAAGCCCAGCAGCTCAGCCCTGCGGAGCATTGTTCCGAACTTCATGTACTTGTTGCACTCAATGCAGGGGTTAGGGGTCTCTCCGTTTATATAGCTGTCGGCAAAGGGCTTCATAACGTACTTTGCAAAATCATCGGTAAAATTAAGGGTAACGTGGTCGACGCCTATTTTTCGGCACACGCTCCGTGCGTCATCAACATCGGAAAGAGAACAGCAGCCGCCCTCGGCATAGCCCTCCCCCAGCACGGAATTATCATAGAGCCTGAGGGTGCAGCCGCATACCTCATAGCCCTGCTCTTTAAGAATAAGTGCGGCAGCGGAGCTGTCAACTCCCCCGCTCATGCCCACAAGGACCTTTTTCTTATCCAAATCATTTCCTCCCCGTAAGCTTCAAAATCAGAAAAGTAAGCGCACCCGAAATAATGATAACGGGCAGCGGCGAATACAGCAGCATTTTAAGCATCTGCATCAATGAAACATGAGCAAACACTTTAAAAAGTATCCAGAAAAATATGGGCAGCGAGAATATGCCCGCCGTTTCTATCCAGAGGGTCCTTGCCAGTGAACGCCTGCGCATAAGCAGCTTTGCGGCAATAAGATCGACCCCCAGCATTATCACAGCTGCAATAAGCAGGAACGATATATACTGCTCTGTCGGCGCCCATGCAATAAGCTGCACGATATAATTCATGCCGAACCAGTACAGCGCCGTAAATATAAGCATTGGCAGGATATCGGCAGTGAGCAGGCACCAGCCGCCGTTTCTCAGGAATTTGAGCGGGATATCCGAAAAGACCACTATGCTGCTTTCGGTAATGTTTTTTGCAAGAGTTACCGTTGTTTCCGTGCCGTCTTCATTTTTGCGCACATAGTCCTGACAGACGGAACCATCCTTTTCAAACTCGTAGCTTTGCTTTTCAAAGCCCTTCAGCTTCTTGTCAAGCAGTGCTTCTATCTCCGCATATTTTTTTGCCTTGGTGAAATTTGATATCTTGTAACCGTAAAGTGCCATTTTATCAAGCCTTTCACATTGTTATGAAATTAGCATAAGTCCTTAAAGCTGTTTATGCGTATATCGGTGCAGTCCGACAGAGCGTCAAAATCGCCGAAATGACCGCTGTTTACGCCAACAGTGTAAAAGCCGTTTTCAAAAGCTGTCTTTGCCGCATGGGGAGAATCCTCAAAAACTGCCGTTTCATCGGGAGCCGTCCCCAGCTTTTCGGCACACATATGGAATATCTTCGGGTCCTCCTTGCTGGAGCCTGCCTCATCGGAGGTGATGATGAACTCCAGCTCATCAAGTATGCCGTTGTGCCCCAGCACACCCTCTGCCAGCTCCCGACTGTTGGAGGTGGCGGCGCACATTTTTATGCCACTTGCCTTGAAATGCGCTATCATTTCGGGAACGAACGGCATGAGCTTTACCTCATGAAAATACTTGTCACGGACGATGTCCGTTATTTCCTCGGCAATACTTTCCTCGCTGTCGGGCAGGGAATACAGATTCTTGAGATAGGTCACGGCGGACATAAAGTGCATGGATTTTAGGGCAAAGGACACCTCCTCGGTGTATGGTATTCCACGCCTGCCGAGAAGTATCCTGTCCGACTCGGACCACACGCCCATGCTGTCGGCAAGAGTGCCGTCAATATCAAAAATGACTGCTTTTATATTTTCAAGCATATTTTCTCCTTACTCTGCGGTGTAGGTGAGATTTTCCCACAAAAGCTTCACGCCGATGTCCGTCTCCTCGGGCAGCAGAGCCATGGCGATGAAAAGCTCGTCGCCTGTTTCGGTATCTTTAAGGGTGGCATATTCGCCTTCGATCTTTATTACGATGTAATGCTTTGGTCCCATTACTTCAAACTCTCCTCTTCCTCGCACAGCTCCAGCCACTCGTCAGAGTAATCGGAGGACTGCTTTTTAAGGCTCTCAAACTCAGCGCATTTTTCGTTCATAAGAACATAGTCGCCCGTTACCTCGGGAGAGACCATTTCCTGCTGAACTGCCGCCATCTGTGTCTCCAGCTCACCTATGAGCTTTTCCAGCTCCTTTATCCTTGCACGGCGCTTTGCGTCCCTTGCACGCTGCTCCTTGGAACGGTAGGAAACAGCTTTCTTTTCCTCATTCTCACGGCGGAGGTTTTCCTGCTTTGCCGCAGCGATCTCTGCCTGAGCGGCTTCCGCCCTCGCCCTCTTCTGAGTGAGATACTGCTCAAAGCCGTCGTTGAACTCTTCCAGCTTGCCGGGAGTTATCTCAAATATCCTGCCGCAAATCTTACTAAGCAGATAGCGGTCGTGGGATACCAGGATAACAGTGCCCTCGTAGTCGGAAAGCGCCTGTTCAAGCACTTCCTTTGCATCAATGTCAAGGTGGTTGGTAGGCTCGTCAAGGATAAGCACATTGCCTCTTTCAAGCATCATGATCGCAAAACAAAGCTTTGCTCTCTCGCCGCCGCTTATAACGCCCACCTTTTTAAAAACATTCTCGCCTGTGAGCTTCACCAGACCCAGCAGACTTCTCACCTGCTGCTCGGTCATGCCCCTGCGGCGGTCGTGTATCTCGTCAATGACAGTCTTGCTGAAATCCAGCTGAGAATTTTCCTGGTCAAAGTAGGATATCTTGATATTTTTGTTCCACTCGATAGTGCCGTGTGTCACAGGCATTTTCTTCTGGATTATTTTCAAAAGAGTGGATTTTCCTATGCCGTTTGCGCCCACAATACCTATCTTGTCCCCACGGCGCACATCAAAGGAGATGTTATCCGCAAGGGTCTTGTCACCTGCGCAGATGTCGATATTCTTTACCGAAAGCACGTCAAGGGGCGGCTCATAATCGTACTCAAACTTTATCTTCGCCTTTTTCTCGTATGTGATTGGCTTTTCCAGTATCTCCATGGCTTCAAGCTTCTTCACACGGCTCTTTGCCATGGCGGAAGTGGTGGCACGGACGATGTTTCGGTCAACAAAATCCTGGAGCTTTGCTATCTCCGCCTGCTGAGCCTCATATTCCTTTATCCTGCGCTCGGTGTCGGCGGCTTTAAGCTCGGTGAACTTGGTGTAATTGCCCTTCCAGCGGCGCAGATGGGTGTGCTCTATCTCGCAGATCGAAGTACAAAGCTTGTCAAGAAAATATCGGTCATGGGAAACTATGAGCAGTGCGCCCTTGTAGTCCTGAAGGTAGTCCTCCAGCCACATAATTGTGTCAAAATCCAGATGGTTCGTAGGCTCATCGAGGATAAGCAGGCGGGGGCTTTCCAGCAGCAGCTTTGCCATGGCAAGACGTGTTTTCTCGCCGCCGCTGAGGGTGGAAATAACACGGTCATAGGTCTCGGGCGGAAAGCCCATACCGTTAAGGACTGTTTTTATTTTCACATTTATGAGATAGCCCTCGTTTGCTTCAAAATACGCCGTTTTATGAGCATATTCGGCGCTTATCTCGTTAAAATGCTTTTCATTCTCATGTATCTCGGGGCGTGCCATTTCGGCTTCAAGTCGTCTCAGCTCGTCCTGAACCGCAAGCAGCTCGGAGAAAACGGACATCATCTCGTCCATGACCTTTGAAGAGCGGTCAAGTCCTGAGTTCTGCTCCAGAAAGCCCACAGTGGAAGCCCTTGTTATGGCAAGGTGAGGCACATTTGGCTCAGGCTGGGACTCATATTCCTCCTTGCCTGTGATAATGCGCAGCAGGGTTGATTTTCCGCAGCCGTTTATTCCCACAAGGCCTATCCTGTCGTTATCCTCGATAGTGAGGGAAACGTTGTCAAGGATAGTCCTGCCGTTATATATCTTTGAAATATTTTCCATTGAAAGTATCATTTGCTTTTCTCCCGTATGATATTATCACAATATTCTTTTATTATAGCATACTGCGGAGAATATTGCAACTGTGAGCGAAAGGATTTTTAAGCATCGAACGCTTATAAATGTGTTGACTTGATGGTATAAAAAGAGTATAATATAATCAGAATATTACTACCGAACAGGAGGGGTAAGTATGATAATTCGTCCGTCAGCAGCAATACGCCAGAATTACAATGAAATAGCCGATATGTGCCGCAAAACGGCAGAACCTGTATTCCTTACCAAAAACGGAGAGGGCGACCTTGTGGTCATGGACATTGAGACCTACAGCCGACGGAAAAAAATGCTGAAACTGCGTGAAGAGCTTCTTGCCGCCGAAGAAGAGCGCATGGCGGGAATAAAGGGCTGCACCATTGACGAGCTTAATGCCTACCTCGATGACATTATCAAAGAGGTTTAAAAATGGCTGACAAAAAATATAACGTCATTATTTCCGACAGAGTTAAAAGAGAGCTGGGAACATCTATCCGCTTTATTGCACAGGTCAGCAAGGAAGCGGCAGCTGCAAAAAAAGAAAGAGCTTATAGCAGCAATGCGTTCACCGGAACATATGCCGCAGCGTTTTCCGTTTTTTAATGAAACCTGCATTCCTGCCAACAAATATCACAAAATGTATGTGGAAAATTGGTACCTTGTATTTTATCAGATACAGGACGACACTGTTTATGTAGATCATATCCTCGACTGCCGCCGAGACCACAGCTTGCTCATAAAATAACAGAACAACAAAAAAGGCTGCTCCGAAGCTCGGAACAGCCTTGTGTTTTTTGGTAGCTATTAGTCAACGATGTACTGCTTGATCTTTGCGAAGAACTCGGAAGCGTCATCGGTGTGAGCCTCAAGAATGATGGGCTTGGAAAGGTCGAGGCTGAAAATACCCATGATCGACTTAGCATCTACTGCGTATCTGCCGGAAAGGAGGTCAACGTCGTAATCGCACATGGAAACCTCTGAAACAAAGTTCTTTACATCGTTAATGGTAGCGAGCATAATAGTTGTCTTTTGCATAATAATTCCATCCTTTCATGATGTTCGTGGAAGGGCTTATATACATTTCCTTCCTTATTTAAAAGAATAGCAGTTTTTTTGGATTTAGTCAAGAGGATTTGCAATTTTTTTATTTTTATTGTATAATAGCATATATTATCCTGCCCGCAAATAGGCACGATATGCACACCGCACAAATTTTTACGGAGATTTTTATGTATATTTACTTTTACACATTTGGCTGCAAGGTCAATGTATATGAGACTGCGGCTATGTCCGAAGCCTTTGAAAAGGCAGGATATACCGTCACGCAGGTACGTGAGCTGGCGGATATCCTTGTCATAAACTCATGTACCGTCACCTCCGAAAGCGACAGTAAGCTCATGCAGACCATAAGGCGGATAAGGCGTGAAAAGCCCGACGGAGTTATCGTTCTCACGGGCTGCTATCCGCAGGCATTTCCCAATGAAGCCAAAGCCTGCGGAGCGGACGTTATCACAGGCACCAAGGACAGGAGCCGCATTGTGGAGCTTACGGAGGAATTTCTGAAAAGCAGACAGCAGACCTGCGGAATAACGCCTTATATGCCCCACGATGAGTTTGAAAAAATGCCGGTATCGGCGGTGGAGGGTCACACCCGTGCGTTCATGAAGATACAGGACGGCTGCAACGCATTCTGCACCTACTGCATAATCCCCTACTCCCGTGGGCGGATACGCTCCATGCCCATTGACGGCGTTATAAGCGAGGCAAAGCTGCTGGCGAAAAACGGCTACAAGGAGATAGTTCTTGTGGGCATAAACCTTGCATTTTACGGTGCTGAGTTCGGGCTGAGACTGGCGGACGCTGTGGAAGCGGTATGCTCCGTTGACGGCATTGAGCGGGTTCGGCTGGGTTCGCTGGAGCCTGAGAAGATAACCGATGACGACCTGAAACATCTGGCTGCTCAGCCAAAGTTCTGCCCCTCATTTCATCTGTCGCTGCAAAGCGGCTGCGACAGGACGCTGAAAGCCATGAACAGGCGCTACACCTCCGCCGAATTTGAGGAGCTTGTGGGAAGGATAAGGAGCATCTTCCCCGACTGCGGCATTACCACCGATATAATGACGGGCTTCCCCTGCGAGACGGAGGAAGATCACAAAAAGTCCCTTGAATTTGCGGAGCGGATAGGCTTTTCCGATATCCACGTCTTCCCCTATTCAAGGCGAAAGGGCACAAAAGCCGACCTTATGGAGCCGCAGGTGCCCGGCGACGTGAAAAAGCGCAGGGCAAAGGAAATGGCGGAGGTCGGAGCAAAAAGCCGTGACAAATTTCTTCAAAGCCTTGCAGGAAAAGAATTTCCCGTGCTTTTTGAGCGTGAAAAAGCCGACGGTATCCACCACGGATATGCACCCAATTACGCTTATATCAAAATCTTAACAAAATATTCAGAGAAAAGCTTGCGTAAAATGATTTTTTATGTTAAAATAGATAAGATAGAGGACGGCTGCTGTTTTGGTCATATTGTTACCGAATAAAAGCAAGTCCATTCATAAAACACAAAGGGGAGTATTGAACCTATGTCAGTTTACAGAATTTATGTTGAAAAGAAGCCTGAATTTGCCGCAGCTGCAAAAACGCTTCTCGGAGATATCAAAACAGCCCTGAGGCTTGATTCTCTGCGCTCACTCAGGATAATCAACCGCTACGACGCAGAAAACATCTCAGAGGATAATTTCAATTATGCGGCGGATAACGTTTTCTCCGAGCCTGCCGTTGACGTTACTTACAGGACGCTCCCCGCTCTCAAGGACGATGAGCGTGTTTTTGCTGTGGAGTATCTTCCCGGTCAGTTCGACCAGAGAGCCGATTCCTGCGAGCAGTGTATCCAGATACTTACCCAGGGCGAAAGATGCAAGGTAAGAAATGCCCGTGTTTACATCACCGAGGGCAGAATATCCGACAGCGAGTTTGAAGCGCTGAAAAAGTACATCATCAACCCTGTTGAGAGCCGTGAGGCTTCCCTTGATGAAGTAGAGACCCTGAAGGTAAACTACACTATCCCCGAGACTGTTGAGACCCTCACAGGATTTATCACCATGGACGATATGGGTCTTGCAAACTTCGTTACAAAGTACGGTCTTGCAATGGATTCCGACGACCTGAAGTTCTGCCGTGACTATTTCCGTGACACCGAAAAGCGTGACCCCACTATCACCGAAATTCGCATGATAGATACATACTGGTCTGACCACTGCCGTCACACCACATTCTCCACCGTTATTGATGAAGCAAATATTGATGCCGATTATATCAGAAAGACATATAACGAGTACATCGACGCAAGAAAAGAGCTGGGCAGAGAAAACAAGCCCATCACTCTTATGGATATCGCCACCATCGGCGCAAAGAAGCTGAAAAAGGAAGGCATTCTCAAGGATCTTGACGAGTCCGAAGAGATCAATGCTTGTTCCGTAAAGATCAAGGTAGATGTTGACGGCGAGCTTCAGGACTGGCTCCTTATGTTCAAGAACGAAACTCACAACCACCCCACCGAGATCGAGCCTTTCGGCGGTGCGGCTACCTGCCTTGGCGGCGCTATCAGAGACCCCCTTTCGGGACGTTCATATGTATATCAGGCTATGCGTGTAACAGGTGCTTCCAATCCTCTCGTTCCCGTTGAGGACACCATTCACGGCAAGCTCCCCCAGAGAAAGATCACCGTGGGCGCAGCTAACGGCTACAGCTCCTACGGCAACCAGATAGGTCTTGCAACAGGTCATGTTTCCGAGGTATATCACCCCGGCTACGTTGCAAAGAGACTGGAAATAGGCGCTGTTGTAGGCGCTGCTCCCATTGAAAATGTTGTAAGAGAAGTTCCCGAGCCGGGCGACGTTATCATTCTCCTCGGCGGTCGCACAGGACGTGACGGCTGCGGCGGTGCAACAGGCTCCTCCAAGTCTCACACCGAACAGTCCCTCGAAAGCTGCGGCGCTGAGGTACAGAAGGGTAATCCTCCCGAGGAAAGAAAGCTTCAGAGACTTTTCAGAAATCCTGAAGTTACACATATGATAAAGCGCTGCAACGACTTCGGCGCAGGCGGCGTTTCCGTTGCCATCGGCGAGCTGACAGACGGTCTGGTTATCGACCTGAACGCAGTTCCCAAGAAGTATGACGGTCTTGACGGCACTGAGCTTGCTATTTCCGAGAGCCAGGAAAGAATGGCTGTTGTAGTAAGAAAGTCCGACATGAAGAAGTTCATCGCCGCTGCCGCTGCCGAGAACCTTGAAGCTACCAAGGTTGCGGACGTTATGGCTGAACCCCGCCTCAAGATGAAGTGGAACGGCAAGGTAATCGTTGACCTTTCAAGAGAGTTCCTGAACTCCAACGGTGCCGAAAAGCACACCACCGTTCAGGTATCCGTTCCCGTTACCGTTCAGCCCAAGTCCTACACCGACTGCCCCGACAGCTGGTACACCCTTATGACCAACCTGAACGTATGCTCTCAGAAGGGTCTGGTAGAACGCTTTGACTCCACCATCGGCGCAGGCACCGTTCTTATGCCCTACGGCGGAAAATATCAGCTCACACCTACTCAGGCGATGGCTGCAAAGATCCCCGTTCTCAAGGGTCAGACAAAGACCTGCTCTATCATGGGCTGGGGCTACAATCCTTATGTAAGCGACAAGAGCCCTTACCACGGCGCTATCGCTGCTGTTATCGAGTCCATTTCCAAGGTCATCGCAGCAGGCGGAAGCTACAAGCAGTGCTGGCTCACATTCCAGGAATATTTCGAGAGAACACAGAATAATCCTACCCGCTGGGGCAAGCCTTTCTCCGCTCTTCTCGGCGCATACAAGGCTCAGATAGAGCTGGGCTGCGGCGCTATCGGCGGCAAGGACTCCATGTCAGGTACATTTGAGAACATTGACGTTCCCGCAACTCTTGTTTCCTTTGCAGTCTCCACCGCAGACAGCGGAAAGATCCTTTCCCCTGAATTCAAGAAGGCAGGAAACAAGGTCATCTACATCACACCCGATTACGATGAAAACGGTCTGCCCAAGTGGGACAGCGTAAGAAGCGTATTCGACAGAGTTGAAAAGATCATCGCAGAGGGCAAGGCGCTCTCCGTATGGTCAGTAGGCTTCGGCGGCATTGCGGAAGCAGTTGCTAAGATGTCCCTCGGAAACAGAGTGGGCTTCAAGTTCGACAAGAAGCTTTCCTCCGACCTGCTGTTCTAC
This sequence comes from Huintestinicola butyrica, assembly GCF_025567215.1. Taxonomy (NCBI): domain Bacteria; kingdom Bacillati; phylum Bacillota; class Clostridia; order Eubacteriales; family Oscillospiraceae; genus Huintestinicola; species Huintestinicola butyrica. The sequence goes on along the minus strand of NZ_JAOQKB010000001.1, from coordinate 287,941 downwards.
TCCCGTTACGGCTCTTTCGTTATCGAGCTTGACGGCGACCCCTTCACTCCCGAGACCGTTATCGGTACTACCACCGATTCCTATACCATCGACTGCAAGGATTATGTTATCGACATGGCTGACCTCCAGAAATCCTGGGAGGACAAGCTTGAACCCATATTCCCCTGCAACATCAAGACCGAGGACAAGCCTGCAAAGATATACACCTACACCGCAAAGAACTCCGTTCAGCACGCTTCCTCCTTTGCAAAGCCCAAGGTGCTTATCCCCGTATTCCCCGGCACAAACTGCGAGTACGATACTGCCCGTGTATTTGAGCGTGCAGGCGCAGTTCCCGAGATCGTTGTTATCAAGAACCTTTCCGCTCAGACCCTTGAAGAGAGCGTAAAATACTTTGAAAAGGCTGTCAAGAAGTCACAGATCGTTATGATCCCCGGCGGCTTCTCAGGCGGAGACGAGCCTGACGGTTCAGGAAAGTTCATCACCGCATTCTTCCGCAACCCCCGCATCAAGGACGCTGTTACCGAGCTGCTCGACAACAGGGACGGTCTTATGCTGGGTATCTGCAACGGCTTCCAGGCACTTATCAAGCTTGGCCTTGTACCTTACGGAAAGATCGTTGACATGACCGATGATTCCCCCACACTTACATTCAATACCATCGCACGCCACCAGTCAATGATGGTATCCACAAGAATAGCCTCCACCAAGTCCCCCTGGCTTGCAGGCTGCGAGGTGGGCGATATCCACAAGATCGCTATCTCCCACGGCGAGGGCAGATTCGTTGCTTCTCCCGAGCTTATCAAGAGCCTTGCGGACAACGGTCAGATCGCTACTCAGTACGTTGACCTTGAAGGTGCTCCTTCAATGGATATCCGCTTCAACCCCAACTCCTCCTTTGACGCTATCGAGGGTATCACCTCCCCCGACGGACGTGTTCTCGGAAAAATGGGCCACAGCGAGCGTATCGGCACCGACATCTGCAAGAATGTTCCCGGCTCCAAGGATCAGAAGATCTTTGAAAGCGGCGTAGCTTACTTCAAGTAATAACGGCAAAACCGCCTGTATCTTATGAGCAGGCGGTTTTTTCGGTACAAGGAGAAATTATGTTCAAGATACTTATTGCCGAGGACGACAAGGAGCTGAGACTGCTGTTCCAGCGAGTCCTCACAAGGAGCGGATATGCCGTTCAGGGCGCCTGCGACGGCAAGGAAGCCCTTGCCATGCTTGACAAGGATTACTTTGACTTGATAATTTCCGACGTGATGATGCCGAATGTTGACGGCTATGAGCTGGTCAGCTCCATAAGGGACTCGGGAATAAATATCCCCGTGCTTATGATATCTGCCAAGGACGCTTACGACGATATGCGTCAGGGATTTCTTTCAGGCTCGGACGACTACATGGTAAAGCCCGTAAACGTAAACGAAATGGTGCTGAGAGTAGGCGCTCTGCTGAGGCGTGCCCAGATGATAAACGACCGCAGACAGACTATCGGCTCAACTGTGATGGAATACGACTCAATGACCGTTACCACAGGCGGCGAAAGCATAGTTCTGCCACAGAAGGAGTTTATGCTGCTCTATAAAATGGCATCATACCCCGGAAAGATATTCACCCGTCAGCAGATAATGGACGACATATGGGGATATGACACCGAGACTGACCCACACACTGTTGAAGTACATATAGGCAGGCTCCGTGAGCATTTCAGGGATAACCCCGATTTTCAGATAGTTACCATGAGAGGCGTAGGATACAAGGTGGTAAAAAAGTGACAAAGGACAGGAAGCAGAAAAAGAAATTCGGCATAAACATCACCATATATTTCACCATTCTCATTTCGCTGGTGATAATCCTTACCATTGCTGCGGCAAGCGCAGTGGCTTATGTGCTGAACTATTTCTTCAACATCACCCTGCACATCTCGGAAAACGGCTGGGTAATAATGTTCAGCGTTATTCTCGGCGTAGCTGTGGCAATATTCGTAAGCAAGATACTGCTCTCCCCCATCAAAAAGCTGGCAACGGCAATGAAAAAGGTGGCTCTCCGTGATTTTACCGTAAGGCTTGAAACAAGATCAAGCATTACCGAGGTGCGTGAGCTGTATGACAACTTCAACCTTATGACGAGCGAGCTTGGCGCAACCGAGATACTCCAGACGGACTTTGTTTCCAACGTTTCCCACGAGTTCAAAACGCCTATCAACGCCATTGAGGGCTATGCAATGCTTTTGCAGGAGCAGGGACTTCCTCCCGAGGAGCAGGCGGAGTATGTAAGCAAGATACTTTTCAACACAAAACGGCTTTCCGAGCTGGTGGGAAATATCCTGCTGCTCTCAAAGCTTGAAAATCAGGCGATACCCCAGAAAAGGACATTGTACCGCCTTGATGAGCAGATACGCAAGGCTATACTTCTGCTCGAAACAAAGTGGACAAAGAAAAATATCGTCTTTGAAATAGATCTGGACGAGGTATCATGCACCTGCAATGAAAGCCTTATGCTCCACGTATGGACAAATCTGCTGGATAATGCGATCAAGTTCAATTCCGAGGGCGGAACGATAAAAATGGAGCTTACCGAAAAGAACGGCAGCATCATCTTCACCATTGCGGACAACGGCTGCGGCATTGCCGAGGAGGACTGCAAGCATATCTTCGACAAGTTCTATCAGTCGGACAGCTCCCGCAAGGGCGAGGGCAGCGGTCTGGGACTTGCTCTTGTAAAGCAGCTCATCGACCTGTACGGCGGAAGCATATCCGTAAAAAGCGTTCTCGGCAAGGGCACCTGCTTCACCGTTATTCTTCCCAACAGCTGATCGGAGGCGTACATGGCAGTATTCAAGGAATTTATCAGGGACAGCTACGTGGTAGTCGATCTGGAGACCACGGGGCTAAGCCCTTTTTATGACAAAATAATCGAAATTGCCGCCGTAAAGGTCACAGACGGCAAGCCTGCGGAGACCTTTTCCACTCTTGTTGACCCCAAGACCCGCATCAGCAGCGAGATAACCGCTCTTACGGGAATATCCAATGACATGGTAAAGGGCGCTCCCGATATAAGCAAAGCCATGCCCGAATTTCTGAAATTTGCGGGTGATTCGGCGCTGCTGGGGCATAATATAATCAGGTTCGACCTGCGTTTTCTGCAAAATTATGCTCCTATGGAAAATTACTGCATAGACACCCTTAACCTTGCCCAGCACCTTAAAGCGGATTTCGGGGGATTCAGCCTTACAGCCCTCTGCGGTCACTACGGCGTGATAAATGACAACGCTCACCGTGCCCTTTCCGACTGCCTTGCCACCCATGAGGTATATCTGCGGCTGAAGGATGAGTATATGAAAAACGGCGCATTTTTCACCATGGCAGCAAACTGCGGAAGAAAGCTTTTTCAGCAGAACATATCCGAAAAATGCGGCGTGGGAACCGAGCTTAATGTGACACGCAATGAAAAGGGTCTGCTTTTATCGGCGGGAGAATTTCCAGTGGGAACGGTATCAGGCTCAAAGCAAAAGGAATATGAGGACAACGAGGACATTGTAAAAAAGGTCACTGTCTCAAAGATAACTGAGGGAGCCAACAGCAAGCTGCTGCTCACCGCAGAAGTGACCGTGGGAATATGACAAAATTTCGGGACGGGATAATATGTATTCATATCCAACTTATGATATTTACATATGCCACAGCGGCATTTACAGCGAAAATTACAGGAAGCTCATAAAGCTTTTCAACAGCGGTAAAGGCTTCTGCTACCGATGTCATTCCGATGAAGCGGCTCTGCCTTCAATGAAAAAAGCAAGGGGCAATTTCACGGAGATGTACAAAAAAATGCAGCGGAACATCAACGCATCGGACTGCATTATCCTGCTGCTGGACAAAAGCTTTATGAAAAACGACCGCATACGCTTCGAGGCAGATTATGCCGCTGCGGCTGGCAAGCCAATCATCGTGGTGAACACCGACAGCTCGGAAATGCCCGAGGAGCTTCACTGTGCGGCAGAGGTAAATTTCAGTGCAGAAGAGATATTCTGCGCCGTAAGGCAGCACTGCCGCAGCAAATAAGCAAGGAAAGGAACATTCCATGATATTCATTATCGGAGGGCGCAGTCAGGGCAAGACTGACTATGTACTGAAAAATTATCCGTCAGCAGAAATATGCGACGGCGCTGATATGAGCATCGCTGAACTTGAAAACATCGCCTGCATAGATAATTTTCATCTGCTTATAAAAAGGATAATGGCAGAGGGCGGCAGTGAGGCTGCCCTGGCTGTCTCAAAAAAGATTTATGAGCAGAACCCTGATATAATCATCATATCCACGGAAATAGGCGGCGGTATAGTGCCTATGGAAAAGTCCGAAAGGCTGTGGAGAGAGGCTGTGGGGCGCTCCTGCTGCTATATCGCCGCACACTCGGAAAAGGTCATCCGCATGGTATGCGGCATACCCACTGTTATAAAGGAGACAGCAAGATGAAGCTGATTTTTATCCGCCACGGTAAAACGGCAGGCAACCTTGAAAGAAGATACATCGGCAGGACTGATGAACCTCTCTGCGATGAGGGAATTGCGGAGATATTGGGAAAAGAATATCCCGATGCGGATATCGTTGTTGCAAGCCCTATGAAGCGCTGTGTTCAGACAGCGGAGCTTATCTATCCCCACAAGGAGATAAAGCTTATGCCCTCCCTGCGTGAAACGGATTTCGGCGATTTTGAGGGCTTGAATTACGAGCAGCTGTGCAATGATATTTCCTACCGCAGCTGGATAGAGGGCGGCGGAAATGCCGCTCCCCCCAACGGAGAAAGCAGGGAGCAGTTCTGCACCCGCTGCTGCGGTGGATTTATCCAGGCTGCCGCCGAAAACAGAGGCAAGACCGTTGCATTTGTGGTACACGGCGGCACCATCATGGCAATAGCCGAAAGATTTGCTTTCCCTAAAAAAGGCTTTTACGACTATCAGGTAAAAAACGGCGGCGGCTACACTGCCGAGCTTGACCATGGGAAGATAACCATTACTTCGGAGTTCTGATATGCTTTCACTTCCACTTTTTTTCGGGTTCCTCATTGACTGCGTTCTTGGCGACCCCTATTCCCTGCCCCACCCAATAAGGCTCATAGGCAGCCTTATAGCAGGGCTGGAAAAGCTTCTGCGGCCACGGATAAAAAATGAGCGGACGGCAGGCACGGTGCTTGTTATTACTGTGCTCATACTGTCAGCGGGTGTACCTCTGGCGCTGCTGATGATCTGCTATAAAATAAACCTGATACTGGGTATTGCTGTCGAAAGCATTATGTGCTATTATCTTGTGGCGGCACGCTGCCTCAGGAACGAGAGCATGAAAGTCCATGACGCTTTTGCAGAAAATGACACGGAAAAGGCACGTCAGGCGGTTTCTATGATAGTCGGCCGTGACACAAAATGCCTTGACCGTGACGGAATTATCCGTGCGGCTGTGGAGACCGTGGCGGAAAACACCTCCGACGGAGTTACCGCTCCCATGTTCTATATGGCGCTTGGGGGCGCTGTGGGCGGATTTTTCTACAAGGCGGCAAACACCATGGATTCCATGCTGGGCTACACAAATGACAAATACATAAACTTCGGGCGCACTGCCGCAAAGCTTGATGATGTGCTGAACTACATTCCATCCCGTCTCACGGCTCTGCTGATGATACTTTCCGCATATATACTTAGATTTGACGGCAAAAACGCTTTCAGGATATGGAAGCGTGACAGGCGCAAGCACGCAAGCCCCAATTCCGCTCAGACGGAGGCTGTATGCGCCGGCGCTCTTGATGTACGCCTTGCGGGCGACGCTTATTATTTCGGCGAGCTTCACAAAAAGCCATTTATAGGCGATGATATCCGACCCATTGAAAATGAAGATATCAGGCGAGCAAACCGACTTATGTACATGACAAGCATACTTATGCTGATATTATCACTGGCTGCAAGAATAATCATTACGCAGCTTTTCTGAAAGGATAACCTATGACTGACAGATTTTCAAGAACCGAGATGCTTCTGGGAAGCGACGCCATGGAAAAGCTCAGGAACGCCCGTGTGGCGGTTTTCGGACTGGGCGGCGTGGGCGGATATATCGTTGAAGCTCTTGCCCGCAGCGGAGTGGGTGCACTGGATATCATCGACAACGACACAGTGAGCATCACAAACCTTAACCGCCAGATCGTTGCGGTTGAGGGAACTGTGGGAATGCCCAAAACGGAAGCGGCAAAAATGCGCATCATGCAGATAAATCCCGACTGCAAAGTGACTGCTTACAACACTTTTTATATGCCCGAAAATTCATCTGATTTTGATTTTACCAAATACGACTACATAGCAGATGCCATAGACACGGTGACTGCAAAGATAGAGCTTGTTATGAACGCAAACAAGTGCGGCACGCCTATCATCTGCTCCATGGGAACGGGCAACAAGCTTAATCCTGCGGAGCTTGAAGTGGCTGACATCTACAAAACATCTGTTTGCCCTCTGGCAAGGATAATGAGATATGAGCTGAAAAGGCGTGGCATAAAGAAGCTTAAAGTGGTGTATTCAAAGGAAATGCCTATAGTTCCCACAGGCGCTGCGGCTGAAAAGTGCAGGGCGGAAAGCACGGGCAAGAAAAACGTTCCCGGCTCCACGGCATTTGTTCCCGCTGTGGCAGGAATGATAATCGCTTCCGAGATAGTAAAGGATATCTGCTCTGTCGGATAAGCCTGAGAGAAAAGAGTTGTGAATATGCCCCGATATTTTATGTTCAATAAGCCCAAAGGCTGTGTCACTGCACGCACGGACAGCCTGAGCAAAACTGTTATGGACTACTTCCCCGAGGAATGCAGACAGACCATATACCCCGTGGGCAGGCTTGACAAGGACACTGAGGGACTGCTGCTTATAACCGATGACGGTATGCTCTGCCGAAAGCTTCTGCTTCCAAAGAGCCATGTTCCAAAGACGTATTTTTTCTATGCCATAGGCGAGCTTACCGAGGAAAAGGTGAGCGCCATTTCCGAAGGCGTGGAGATGAAAGGAAGAGAGCTTCCCGCTCTCCCTGCAAGTATCCGCTGCACGGGCACGGGAGTTATCACCGACATTGCGGAATATCTTTCGGACGACAAAAGAGAACGTCTGCTCAAATATCCCCGGCAGAAGATATTTTCGGGCTACATCACCATAACCGAGGGAAAAAAGCATCAGGTAAAGCGAATGATGCGCTCCATAGGCTGTTGTATCGTATATCTCAAACGCACCGCCATGGGCAGCGTTCCACTTGACGAGAGCCTTGCCCCCGGCTGCTGGAGGCCTCTCACAGAGGAAGAGCTGACTGCTTTAAAAAATGACATTTCGGTTAAAATGCAGCAGTGAGCGGCATTTTCTATTGACCTTTTTTTTCTAAAATGGTATGATAATTGTTATAATAGTTACCGATGGAAAGCGGTATCATATTAAGCCATATAAATAAATATACTATATATGATATGAGAAAGATTACGGAGATGATATTATGTGCGGATTTGCAGGCTTTACCAACACCATTGACAACTCCAACCGTGTTCTCGGGGAGATGATGGATAAGATACGCCACCGTGGTCCCGATTCAGAGGGAAGATATATAGACGAATGTATCGCAATGGGCTTTCGCAGACTGAGCATTATCGACATTACCGACAGCGGCGACCAGCCTATCCTGAACGAAGACAAGTCAAAGGTGCTGTTCTTCAACGGTGAGATATACAACTATCAGGATATCAGAAAGGAACTGGTGGAAAAGGGTCATATCTTCACCACAAATACCGATTCCGAGGTACTGCTCCACGGCTACGAGGAGTACGGCGAGAAGCTTCTCGACAGGCTGAGAGGAATGTTCGCCTTTGTTATCTGGGATAAGAACACCCACGAGCTTTTCGGCGCAAGGGACTTTTTCGGCATCAAGCCATTTTACTATGCAACTATGGGCGACACATTCATGTTCGGCTCAGAGATAAAGTCTTTCCTTGTTCACCCCAAGTTCGTCAAGGAGCTGAACACTGCGGCGCTGGAAAACTATCTTACATTCCAGTACTCCCCCACCAACGAAACATTTTTCAAGAACGTATATAAGCTTCCTCCCGCACATTTCTTCAAGTATAAAGACGGCAAGCTTGATGTAAAGCGCTACTGGGACGTTGACTTCCACGCTGACGAAGGTCCCGACATGGATACATGGGTAGAGCGCATTTCCGAGACCTTCAAGGACTCTGTTAAGGCTCACAAGATAGCCGACGTTGAGGTGGGAAGCTTCCTTTCCAGCGGCGTTGACTCCAGCTATGTGGCTTCCGTTGCAAATGTTGACAAGACCTTCACCGTAGGCTTCGGCGAGGACGAAAAGTACAACGAGATCGGCTGGGCAAAGGAATTTTCTCAGTACATCGGCAAGGAAAACATCAGCAAGGTAATATCCCCCGAGGAATACTGGGGCAATATAAAGAAGATACAGTACCACATGGACGAACCCCTTGCAGACCCCTCATGTATCGCACTTTACTTTGTCTGCAACAAGGCTTCCGAATATGTAAAGGTAGTGCTTTCGGGCGAGGGTGCTGACGAAATATTCGGCGGCTACAACGTATATAAGGAGCCTCTCGGCTCACACGCATACAAGTCGCTTCCTAAGTTTATAAGAAGAGGCATCGGCAGCGTGGCAGAGCATCTTCCTCAGAAGAGGGGCGTGAATTTCCTTGTAAGAAACGGCAAGGAGCTTGAAGAACGCTTCATCGGAAACGCTTATATGTTCACACCCAAGGACAGAAAGAAGCTGCTGAAGATAACCACCTCCGCTCCCGACCCCACAGTTATCACAGCGCCTTTCTATGAAAAGGTAAAGGGCAAGGATCCCATTACAAAAATGCAGTATCTTGATCTGCATCTGTGGATGACAGGCGATATCCTGCTTAAAGCGGATAAAATGTCCATGGCAAACTCCCTTGAGCTGAGAGTTCCTTTCCTTGACAAAAAGGTAATGGAGCTTGCGGAGCAGATACCATGGCAGTACAGGGTAAGCACCGAAAACACAAAGCTTGCCATGAGAAAGGCTGCCCTGAAAGCAGCTCCCCCAAAGACCGCAAACAAGAAAAAGCTTGGCTTCCCCGTGCCTATCAGAGTATGGCTCAGGGAGGATAAATACTACAACATCGTAAAGGACGCTTTTACCTCCGCAAATGCCGAGAAGTTCTTCAACACCCCCATGCTGGTTAAGCTCCTTGACGACCACAGAGCCGAAAAATACGACAACAGCCGCAAGATATGGACTGTTTTCATCTTCTTACAGTGGTACGAGGTTTACTTCGGCGAAAACGCATAAAAATAAAGCTGATACCGAAAGTTTTCACGGTATCAGCTTTTTCTTTTTATGACAGAAATTACTTCTTTGTGATAGTCACGCCGGAAATGAACTCGTCAAATTCTTTTGCGGCAGCTTCGGAGTTTTCCTTTCTGGACTCGCAGATAACATAGAAAACGTCCTCATCGGAATAGAAGTAATATACACGGTTAACATACTCGCCCAGCACGTCCTTTTGGTCGGTGATTATGGGATTGCCGTCGTCGCCTGTTACCTGAGCGCCTGCGGAATCAGTCTCATACTCGTAAATGTAGGAGGTAACGGTGTAATCATATCTTATTGCATCAAAGCCTGCAACTGTGGTGTTCTGAGGATCGGAGAAATTCGTATCCGCCTGATACATCATATTGTTGAGCTTGATAGAAGCACAGCCCTGATCTGCGAAAACGGAAAGCTCCTGAAATTCTTCCTTGTAGTTCTGAGCCTTTACGATTATGGAACCGTTGGGAGATGCGTACATCTTGCCCTCGGAGTTGTCTATTTTGGTCTCATAGCCGTCGGGAAGAGTGCTGTTGAATTTGTATATTGCAAGGTCTGCTTCATTCTCAACGGTCTTGCCTGTGTAGATGCTCACAGTGTCCTCAGGGTCTGCCTCAGCATCTGCCAGGGTCTCGCCTGCCGATGTTACCGAAAATGCGGGAGTTGCCGCTGTGGTAACGATCTGGTCGCCTGTCTCCTGCTTTCCGCAGCCTGTCATAAGTATGCCAAGGGCGAAAACCGCCGCAATTATCTTCTTTGCTGATCTCATTTTTTCAACTATCCTTTCAAAATTTCTCATTTCTGTATCTGTGATTCATACCGTACCTTGCGCAGTACAGTGAAACATCTGTATATCGGTTGGGAGCGACGTAATGTGACATTCTGTTACCAAGAGTTTCGCCGCTTTCCGCTTCCTCAAAGCGCATTTCCACTGACAATGTGCTTACCATGTCATTGTGCCTGCAGCTTATATGGCAGCCGTATATTCTTTCCATCTCCTCACGGAGCATACGGGCTGGATCATATTCGCCCTTCTGCCTTGCAGCTCTGGACTTTGGGACTTTATTTTCAAACCGTCCCAGATAGCCGCAGGAAAGCTCCAGCAGTATCTTATCTCCGTCAGCTCTTCTGAGTGACGGGGTTATGCCGTGGATATCAAACTCGCCGTCCAGACAGCCTGAAATAAATTCCATCATAAGGAGCCTGAGAGCGTCTTTATTCATTCGGGCGGTAAGCCCGGGCTTTATTTTATCAAGAGTAACGACGCTTATGTTCTCCGAAGCGATGATATATGAAAGCTCTTCCATAAACCTGATGACCGTTTCGGAAATACTGATGACACCTGAGCCATGCACATCGGGCAGCCTCATGCTGCTGATTACCTCAGGCACAAGCAGCTCGGAGCAGGCGGTAAGCATATTGCCGTCGATGATGTCAAGCTTTTTCATCATGCCCTCATCGGATATCTTATCGGACAGATCGTCAAGAGCCTCGGCTGTCGATGAAGCAGTCTTTCTTATCGTAGCGGCAATGCCGTTGAACACAGTCTCATCAAGAGCAGCAGGGGTGATGTTCACAAGAGATATGCTGTCGGAAACGGGAGCGATGCTCAGCATAAATGTCCTGCTTCCGCATGAAGCATACATCTCGCAGGAAACGCCCGTTTTAACACAGGCAAAATCCATATCGGGACAGAGACTTTCACAGGCAGGATTGCGGTAAATGACCGTTCCGCCCTCGCCGACAACAGCCGCTGCCATGGGTGAATTATGGAATATACGCTGAATTTCGTCTGTCAGCTGTTGTGTGCACTGCATCTGCCGCCCCCCTTTATGCCTTATCATCACGCATAAACTCATTAAAAAGTATATCACATCGCCGAGCAAAAACCTATACATAATCAGAAACTTTATTTTACATATTTGTAAATAAAAAAGCTTTTGTGTATAAAAGGTGTACGGAATATGATGATACAGAGTGAGGCAAATCGGCAGGCAAAGGTCATTTTGACGTTTGACAGCACTTATCTGCCGCCTTGCTCATTTCAGAAAAAATTTTTCACGTTCTTGGAATTTTTTTTGAAAAAACACTTGCCAAAACGGATAAAATAGTATATTATATTATATGTAGGGCGTTACGAAAGTAAGCGCCGCTCTGTTTGTTAATTTTTTCACAGGCAGGGCTTGCGGATCTATCCGCAGAAGATAAATAATTCTTTAGGAGGAATTTTATCATGTCAGTAAAAGTTGCAATCAACGGTTTCGGCCGTATCGGCCGTCTCGCATTCCGTCAGATGTTCGGTGCAGAGGGCTATGAGGTAGTAGCTATCAACGACCTTACCAAGCCTGAGATGCTCGCTCACCTTCTCAAGTATGATACCGCTCAGGGCGGCTACTGCGGCAGAATCGGCGAGAACCTTCACACTGTTGATGTTAAGCCCGCTGTATATGCTGAAGATGGCAAGACCGTTGTAACTCCCGGTGCTATCATCGTTGACGGCAAGGAGATCACCATCTACGCTAAGCCCAACGCTGCTGATCTTCCTTGGGGTGAGCTCGGTGTTGACGTTGTTCTCGAGTGCACAGGTTTCTATGTATCCAAGGCTAAGTCCCAGGCTCACATCGACGCCGGCGCTAAGAAGGTTGTTATCTCTGCTCCCGCAGGCAATGACCTCCCCACTATCGTTTACAATGTAAACCACAAGACTCTTACTAAGGATGACACCATCATTTCCGCTGCATCCTGCACCACTAACTGCCTCGCTCCTATGGCTAAGGCTCTTAACGACTACGCTCCCATCGCTTCCGGTATCATGAGCACAATCCACGCTTACACCGGCGACCAGATGATCCTCGATGGTCCTCACAGAAAGGGTGACCTCAGAAGAGCAAGAGCAGGTGCTGCTAATATCGTTCCTAACTCCACCGGTGCTGCAAAGGCAATCGGCCTCGTAATCCCTGAGCTCAACGGCAAGCTCATCGGTTCTGCACAGAGAGTTCCTACTCCTACAGGTTCCACAACTATCCTTACTGCTGTTGTTAAGGGCAAGGACATCACCAAGGAAGGCATCAACGCTGCAATGAAGGCTGCTGCTACTGAGTCCTTCGGCTACAACGAGGAGCAGATCGTTTCTTCCGATATCATCGGTATGAGATATGGTTCTCTCTTCGATGCTACTCAGACCATGGTTTCCAAGATCGATGACGATACTTACCAGGTACAGGTAGTTTCTTGGTACGATAACGAGAACTCTTACACATCTCAGATGGTAAGAACTATCAAGTACTTCGCTGAACTCAGCAAGTAATTTCCTCTTACTGACACTAAGGCTGTCGCTTATGCGGCAGCCTTTTTTTGCGCCTCTTTTTTGTGCCTGATGTGAATATTGACTAAGATAATGACTTAAAATTTTATCTTGCAATATGCTGAAATATCTGATATAATATATATTATGTAATAATGTGTCAGTGCGGTAAAGTGCCGTGCCGAAAGGATTGATTTCACAGATGACAACCGATGAAATTCTCAGCGTCACTAAGATACTGCTGGATTATCTTGTTCCTACCGTTAAGATATTCGGCTTTACGCTACTTTTCTCCATACCTCTCGGAATGATAGCAGCAATGCTGAAAATGTGCAGTTTCAAGCCCATATCGTGGCTTACCAACATATATATCCTCGTTATGAGAGGCACTCCCCTTATGCTCCAGGTAATTGCGGTGTACTACATAATCCCCTACCTTAAACTGGCTCAGGGTCTGCCCGCCTTTATGACATCTGCACTTGATATGATAAATATCAGGAGCGAGAATTATATGTTCTACGCCGTGCTTACCGCATTCTCGCTGAACTATGCGGCTTATTTTGCGGAGATATTCAGAGGCGGCATCGAGTCCATACCAAAGGGACAGTATGAAGCGGCGGCAGCACTGGGCTTTACCAAGTCACAAACATTTTTCAGGATAATCCTCCCGCAGGTAATAAAAAGAATAGTTCCCGCCTCCTCCAACGAGATAATCACACTGGTAAAGGATACCTCCATCGCAAACGTCGTTGCATATGCCGAGATAACCCTGAAAGCACGTCAGCAGATGCAGCTTTACAGCTCACTTATCCCCCTGATAATCGCAGGCGTTTTCTACTTTGCAATGGCTATGATACTTACCTTTGTGTTCTCTCTCATAGAGAAGAAGCTCAGCTACTATAAATAAGAAAGGGCAAATTTTTATGGCAATGCTTGAAATAAAAAATCTGTCCAAAAGCTTCGGAAAGCTGGAGGTACTGAAAGACATCTCCTTTACCGTTGAAAAGGGACAGGCTGTTTCCATCATAGGCCCCTCGGGAAGCGGAAAATCCACTCTTCTCAGGTGCGTGAACCAGCTTGAAAAGGCTGACGGCGGCACTATAGATATCTGCGGCATCTCCATGATGACCGCCGATGAAAACGGCAAGGCAGTCTATGCAAATCCCAAGACGCTGAGAGATGTGCGTCTGAAAATAGGTCTGGTTTTCCAGAACTTCAACCTTTTCCCACACTTTTCCGTGCTGAGAAACATCACGGAAGCGCCTATGTGCGTTCTGGGCAAGAGCCGTGCGGAAGCGGAGGCTACCGCTATGGAGCTGCTGGGCAAAATGGGTCTGGAATCCAAGGCGCATGAATATCCCTGCAATCTTTCTGGCGGTCAGCAGCAGCGTGTCTCCATTGCAAGAGCGCTGGCTCTTAATCCCGAAATGCTTTTCTTTGACGAGCCTACCTCTGCCCTTGACCCCGAGCTTACGGGCGAAATTCTGAAAGTTATCCGCAGTCTGGCGGAGGAGCAGATGACCATGGTCATCGTTACCCATGAAATGGCATTTGCAAAGCAGGTATCGGACAGAGTAATTTTCATGGACGGCGGTGTTATCATCGAAAACGGCACTCCCGAGGAGGTTTTCGAGCAGTCGCAGAACGAAAGAACACGCCAGTTCCTCCAGAGATATAACAACAGCTGATGAAAGGAGATATTTATGAGCGACATTATTCTTAAAGCCGAGCACCTTGTCAAGACCTACGGCAGCGGAGAAACAGCCGTGAAAGCGCTTGACGACGTGAGCCTTGAGGTCTCCAAGGGCGAATTTGTTGCCATTGTGGGACAGAGCGGAAGCGGAAAATCCACACTTCTCCATATGCTGGGCGCAATGGATTATCCCGATTCGGGCACTCTCACAGTTGACGGCGAGGACGTTTTTTCCATGAACGACGACGCACTGGCACAGTACCGCCGCCGCAAAGCAGGCTTTGTGTTCCAGTTCTTCAATCTCCTGCCCGTAATGACCGCAAAGGAAAATATACTTATCCCCCTGTCGCTGGACGGTCAAAAAGCCGATGAAGCATATCTGAACGAAATTGCAGAGACAATGGGCATCGCAGACAGGCTTTCCCATTACCCTCACCAGCTGTCTGGCGGTCAGCAGCAGAGAGTTGCTATTGCCCGTGCAATGATTTCCAAGCCTGCTGTAATCCTCGCCGACGAGCCTACGGGAAATCTGGACTCCGCTTCGGGAAACGAGATACTCTCCCTCCTTAAAACCACCATAAAAAAATATGACCAGACCCTTATCCTTATCACCCACGACATGAACGTGGCTGAAAAAGCGGACAGGATCATCACCATAAAGGACGGAAAAATAAATTAACAGTCTGCTTGACAATAACACAATTTATTCTAATTCTTACACACAATATTGTGCATACTGCATAATATTGTGTAACTATTTTTGCGTTCAAATTTTAAATTTTATTTGACACAAAAAGTTTTTTATGGTATAATATTACAGAAGTATATCGCAGACTTTAGACAAATCAGTACGAAACACCCAAAGCCCGCGTCAGTAAATCATCTTTAAGGAAATGGAGTAATGAGAATGAGCAGCCAGTCAAATTCCAGCGTTTACAGTGAAAAGAAAATAGCCGCATATGAAGCAATGTTCAAGGAATCCTCCTTTGCAAAGCCACAGGAGGTTTATTTGACGATCACGGTAGCTCATCTTTTCGGACAGGCGTATATTATGGAGCAGCAGGGCACCAAGGAAGGCGATCCCGTTTATTCAAGGTTCGTGTGCCCCCTGGAAGAGATCACAAAGGTATATATCAACGAAAATGCCAAGTCAAGCCCCCTCTTTATCCAGTGCGATACCGATGTTAAGGGCGTTGTTCACCGCAAGAGAATAATAGTTCCCTGCCTCGACAACGTAGCTTCCATCGTAAGCCAGATAAAGGAAGTTCAGGCTGCACACATGGAAAAGGTCAATGCCGCTCTCGAAAGAGAAAAGCAGAGAAAGCTCCGTGAGATCGAAGAAAAGCGCAAGGAAGAGCAGGCAGCTATCAAAGTAAATGCCGCTATCCCTCCCCTTTCGGCTGTTGAGAAGCTTCCCGATCCCGAGCCTGTAAAGGCAGTCAATATTCCAACACCTGCGCCCGTTCCCACACCTGCTCCCGAAAAGGCAGACAAAAAGAACGTTGAAGATCTTAACAATGAAATAGCTGAGTCCATGAAGGCTCTTGAAAGCTTTGAAAAGGTTATTTCAAGCACTCCAGCAAAGGAAGCAGCTCCCAAGAAGCCCGCTCTTGACCTTGATTCTATCCCCGACAAGGCAGAAGCCGTTCCCGCACCTGCCCCCGCTTCTGTTCCTGCTGCAGAGCCTGCACCTGTAAAGGAAGAGGTTCCCATTCAGGAAGTAAAGCCTGTTCAGGCTACAGTTCAGCCCGAGCCTGCTGCTCCTGTTGAGGAAAAGCCCATACAGCCTGCTGTTACAGCAGCTCCAAGGGTAAATCCCAACGGAAGGCCCTCTGCACTTTCCGACTTTGAAACAGAGGTTAGAAAGCTCAAGGCTCTCAAGGACGAGGGCAAGATAACCGCAGAAGAATATGCGGCACAGAAGAAAAAGCTGGTTTCCGAGCTTTACTGATAATAACGATATCCCCCTTTCGGCACATAACCGAGAGGGGATTTTTTATGTGTTTTTCCTGAAAAATCGGGCATACTTTGTTATAAAGAAATGTTCAAAGGAGAAAACACATGAAAATTACAGCAAGATTTTATTCCGTCGATGACGCTGAGTTTGCGGCAGCAGCCATAAGAAGAAACGGCAGCGGCATTTTCGATATCACCATAAACGAGCGTTCCACAGGTGCGGGACGTGACGGCACATTTGCCCCTATGGGATTTTTTTCGGGAATAGGCTCCGGAAGCACGGCTGCCATGCCTCTGCCTGTATATGGCGCAATATCGGACATTGAACAGCCGGACGGAAACCATCACGAAAACAAATCAGCCTCAATAGAGATAATCTGCCGTGCATCTGAGGCAAAGCGTGTATCGGGTGCTATCATATCCCACGGCGGGCATGATATAAAGGGCAATTAAAGTTAAGAACCTGTCTTCATAAGAAATGTGTGCGGATTTTCGAGCATAATTTTGTTGCAGAGTAGGCAAAAATCCGCAGGCGGGCTTTCGCCCGGCAAGGATTTTTAACGCAGTCTGCGGCAAAATTTGCCGAAAAGACGTGCGCATATGCTTGTGAAGACGGGTTCTAATGGCGTTACCCGTTTGGATAACGCCATTGAAATATTTATTCAGCTGCGGGAATTTCGGCAGCTTTTTCTTTTTCCCTGAAAACAGCTCCGAATATGGCTCTTACAACAGGGCCTGCAAAGAATATCTGCCAGCAAAGCGCCATTGGAAAGTTTTTAACAGTTGTTTCAATCCACACAGCAACGAACTCACTGCCTGCATTTTTGAAAAGCAAAGTAGCTGCCAGGCTCATAAGCGGGCACATAAATATCACCGACACAAAAGATATGGCAAGTACAAGATGAAAGGGATTGTCTCTTCTCACATCTACGATCTTAAAAGCCTTTGCCTTTGCGATTTTTCCTACAATGAAGAAATCCAGTATGAACGCAATGGGTCCCATTATGATAAGCTCATGGAAAGCGGAAAGAAACACCTCGTTCTTCATTCCGCCTATATTCAGTGCAATGTTATAGCATATCATTGCATAGACCATGAAAAATACCATAATAATTGTGAAAATAACTTCCTGAAACTTGTTTTTGGGCATAAAAAAACCTCCTATGATAAACTACTGCAAGAAAATGTGTTGTTCGTTAATCATTCGGAGAATGTACGTTTCCAATAAAACCAGTATTCTTTTTTTACGGTGATTATTTTACCATATTTTTGCGGTAATTGTCAAGGCAATAAGGCGTAAAATAATTATGAACACATAAAATATCCCTGACGGACTGCTGCCCGACAGGGATATTCTTCACTTTTCAATTTTAATAGGCTCCAGATTACCCAGATCGTAGGGTGTTTCCTGATATACACAGTAGTTGACCCAGTTGGAGAACATCATGTTTGCATGACAGCGCCAGTTGAAATGAGGGGGCTGTCCCACATCATCATACGGGAAATAGTTGTAGGGCTTCTTGATAGGCAGACCCTTGTCATAATCACGCATATACTCGTCCCTGAGAGTAAAGCGGTCATACTCGGAATGGCCTGTCACAAAGAACAGCCTGTGAGACTTATCCCCTACGATATGCACTCCCGAAATGGGCGATGATGTAAGTATCTCCAGCGAAGATATCTTCTCGATATCCTCTCTGCGCACCTCCGTGTGACGGGAATGGGGGACGAAAAATTTCTCGTCAAATCCCCTTACCAGCGGGTGATATGGCATCTCGATAATATGAGGGAACACGCCGAACATTTTCTCTTTCAGCCCGTACTTGGGTATTCCGTAATGATAGTACAGTCCCGCCTGAGCGCCCCAGCAGATATGGAAGGTGGAGAAAACATTGGTCAGCGACCAGTCCATTACCTCGCAAAGTTCTTTCCAGTAGTCAACGTCCTCAAACTCCATCTGCTCAACAGGTGCGCCTGTGATGATAAGACCGTCAAAGCGCTCGTTCTTTACGTTGTCAAAGGTGGTATAGAACTTGTTGAGATGTGAAACGGGGGTATTTTTTGATACATGTGAAGCTGTCTGCAAAAACTCGATATCCACCTGAATGGGCGAGTTACTGAGGAGCCTGAGTATCTGTGTCTCGGTCTCTATCTTTTTGGGCATAAGGTTAAGAATAGCTATCCTCAGCGGACGGATATCCTGATGAGCTGCGGTCGCATCGGTCATGTAGAAAATATTTTCATGCTTCAGCGCTTCGGTAGCGGGGAGATTATCGGGTATATTTATAGGCAATAAAGCCACTTCCTTTCGGTATTACAGGTCATATCTTTTATTTTACCATATACTCGGGAATAATGCAAGTTTTTGATGAAAAGTAATTTACGGGATATAATGAAATAATGATGAAGCGGGCTTTTATCAGTTAATTACCGCCGTGGCGATATTGAGATACGCCGCAAAAATGAGCCACAGCAGATACGGGACATTGAGCCATGCGGCTGTATATCATCAGCATCACAAGTACGATAAGCAGGATTATGACCGCCGCCCCTGCCCACAGCTTTTCATATTTAAAGAACACTATGCTCCACGAGAAATTCACCGCCAGCTGAGCGGCATAGATCCACAGCGCCCGCTTTTTATCAGCTCTGCCGTCGGAAAAATATATCAGATATGCGGATATCCCCATAAGGGCATAAAGCACCGCCCAGACAACGGGGAAAAGCCATGCGGGCGGCATAAGGAGCGGAGAAGCATATCTGTCAAAAAAACCGGCGAAGTCCCCTGTTATCAGTGCTGACAGCGCTCCCACAAGCTCTGCGGAAACTATAAAAATAAACAGCTCGGTATATTTTATCTTCATACGCTCACCTCTCAGGGAAGTATATGCTTTGAAAGAAAAGACAATTCCTACTTTTTAGATAGAATAACCGCAATATTATACAAATTATACCATAAAAATGTGCAAATCAATAAAATTGGTCAGATACACTTGTATTTCACACTGAACAGGTATATAATAAATAAGTATATTATGCTCATCATCACATTCAGAAAGGAAGATCCTTTTATGGCAGACCGTTTTATATATGCCGATAACTCCGCCACAACTCAGGTATCGGAAAGCGTGCTGAACGCAATGCTACCATATCTGAAAGAGCAGTTCGGCAACCCCTCCAGCATCTACAGACTGGGACGTGACGCAGGACGTGCCATTGAAAATGCAAGAAGCGAGATCGCCGAAGTTTTCGGCTGTCTCCCCAGAGAGATTTTCTTCACCAGCGGCGGCTCGGAAGCTGACAACTGGGCTATTAAAGGCATCGCAAGAAGCCTTGGCGCAAAGGGCAAGAAGCACATCATCACCACCGTTTTCGAGCATCACGCCGTTCTTCACACCTGTGCCGACCTTGAAAAGCAGGGCTTTGAGGTAACATATCTCCCCGTAAGCGACAAGGGCTATATAACCCCCGAGCAGGTTGCCGAGGCTATCCGTGAGGACACGGCTCTTGTTTCAATAATGTACGCAAACAACGAGATCGGCACCATAATGCCTATCCCCGAGATAGCAAAGGTCTGTCATGAAAAGGGCGTGCTTTTCCATACCGATGCTGTTCAGGCTGTGGGCAATGTTCCCATAAACGTAGCCGAGCAGGGCATTGATATGATGAGTATGTCAGGTCATAAAATTCACGCACAGAAGGGCATCGGCTTCCTTTATGTACGCAAGGGAATAAATCTGCCCAACCTTATCCACGGCGGCGGACAGGAAAGAGGCAAGCGTGCGGGAACTGAAAATGTGCCTGCAATCGTCGGACTTGCTCAGGCAGTAAAGGACGCCTGCGCCGATATTCCCGCAAAGCAGGAGCGCATTTCCAAGCTCCGTGACCGCATTATAAGCGGCATAACCTCTCAGGTACCCGCCTGCCGCATCAACGGCGGAATGGAGCACAGGCTGGCAGGAAACATCAACATCTCGTTTCTCGGCGTTGAGGGCGAATCCCTGCTGCTTATGCTTGACCTTAACGGCATATGCGCTTCCAGCGGCTCAGCCTGCACCAGCGGTTCACTTGACCCCTCTCACGTACTGCTTTCGCTGGGTCTGCCCCATGAGGTAGCTCACGGCTCTCTCAGACTTTCCATCGCTGACCCCATCACTGAGGACGATGCGGATTACATCGTAAAGACCGTGGTAAGCGTTGTGGCAAAGATAAGAAATATGTCACCCATGTGGGACGACATAGTAAACGGCAGAGATGGCACCGAAAAGTGGCTTAAATACGTTTCCCCCGTTAAATAAATTATAGGAGCTGATATATTATGATGCTTTACAGTGAAAAGGTAATGGATCACTTTACAAATCCCCGTAATGTGGGCGAGATAGAAGACGCAGACGGAATCGGCGAGGTAGGCAACGCAAAGTGCGGCGACATTATGAAAATGTTCCTTAAAATAGACAACGGCGTTATCACCGACATAAAGTTCAAGACTTTCGGCTGCGGCGCTGCCGTTGCCACATCTTCAATGGCGACCGAGATGATCAAGGGCCGGAAGCTTGAGGACGCACTGAAGCTCACCAACAAGGCTGTGGTAGAGGCTCTGGACGGTCTGCCCGATTCCAAGCTCCACTGCTCCGTTCTTGCCGAGCAGGCTCTCAAGGCTGCTATCTCGGATTATTACAAGAGACAGGGCGTTGACCCCGTTTCCATTGTGGGCGAGATACCCGAATGCGAATCCTGTCACTGACATCATCACGCAATAATATAAAAATTATTTTAAAGCGGCTGAAAATCGGCCGCTTTTTGCATTTTACTTTTCCTTGACAAAACCCTCAGACAATGTTAAAATAATAGTATCATGCTAAAAAGGAGCAGTTATAATGAGTATAAAATTCCATCTGCCTGATTTCTGGAGCCACGGTCCTCTTAATCTGGCACTTATTGATATGATAAAGGAGCACCCCGAGTATTTCCGTGACGGTGTGGAGATAGCTTCCGTTTACGGCTGCTTCCCCCCCGCTGTATGGAACGGCGGAAGAAATATCAACGGCTATGCCGATGAGCGTGCCATTACCCACGTTCTCGATGAATTCAACAAGAGAGGTATCCCCTGCCGCTTTACCTTCACCAATCCCCTGCTCACTGAGGAGCATATGAGCGACCGTTTCTGCAACAGGCTCGTTCAGCTGGCTGACAACGGTCTTAACGAGGCTATCGTAAACACTCAGGTCATGGAGGATTATCTGAGGGCAAATTACCCCAACTACAAGCTCACCTCCTCCACCTGCAAGCAGATAAGAGGTCTGGAGCCTCTCATTGAGGAGCTTAAAAAGGACTACAGCCTTGTTGTGCTTGACTATAACTGGAACAACGATTTTGAGGCGCTGGAAAAGATACCCGAGGAATACCGTGGAAAGATAGAAGTTTTGGTATGTCCCTACTGCTTCCCCGACTGCAAGCGCAGAGGCGACCACTACAAGTTCCTTGGCGAGCAGCAGATAAAGCGTTCATCTATCAACGCATTCGGCAACATCGGCGGAATAAATATGCTCAATGTTCAGACAGAAGAGAATTTCAGATGCGAGGCTATCAGCCGCAATTTCCTTGAAACTATAGAATTTTCAACTCATATAACTCCCGAAACACTTTTTGAAAAGTACGTACCCATGGGCTTCAGGCACTTCAAGATCGAGGGCAGAACTCTCCACCCTCTGAACGTTATCGAAAGCTACGTTTACTACATGACTAAGCCTGAGTACAAGGACCTTGTACGCCTCAAGCTTGGACTGGACACATTCAGAGCAAGATAAACCGATCGGAGGAAGTTAAGCTTTGTCACAGGTCACAAAACGGGCTTTGGAAGCATCGCTCAAAAATCTGCTGCTGAAAAAGCCTCTCGACAAAATCACAATCAACGATATCACCGAGGACTGCGGCATCAACCGCATGACCTTTTATTACCATTTCAAGGATATTTACGACCTTATAGAATGGTGCTGCGTGGAGGACGCAAAGAAGGCTCTGGAGGGCAAAAAGACCTATGACACATGGCAGCAGGGCTTTTTGCAGATATTCGAAGCTGTGCTTGACAACAAGCCATTTATCCTGAACGTGTACCATTCTGTCAGCCGTGAGCAGGTGGAGCTGTATCTGTACAAGCTGACCTATGACCTGCTTATCGGTGTGGTGGAGGAAAAATCTGCGGGAATGAACGTCCGTGACGAGGACAAAAAGTTCATTGCGGATTTCTACAAATATGCCTTTGTGGGGCTTATGCTGGACTGGGTAAAGCACGACATGAAAGGCGACCCGCACGAGATTATCGAAGAGCTTTCCATTGTAATGCACGGCAACGTCACCTCTGCGCTGGAGCGTTTCAAGACAAACAAATGATTTTATCAAACCGGCAAAAATGATAAAAAAACAATCTCTTTTATCCCTCTGATAAAAATCTTATCAGAGGGATTTTTCTGTTTATTGAAAAATATCTCCGTTTGAGATAATATATAATTACCGAAAGGGAAAAAATAAAACAAACGAAAATCAAGTACCAAACAACATTTCAGGAGGTATTTTTTATGTATTACTCAAGCGGAAACTATGAAGCATTTGCAAGACCCTTAAAACCCGAGGGCGTTGACGGAAAGTCCGCCTATATTGTAGGAAGCGGACTTGCTGCTCTTACAGCAGCCTGCTACCTTGTCCGTGACGGTCAGATGAAGGGCGAGCACGTTCATATCCTTGAAAAGGAGCAGGTTGCGGGCGGTGCCTGCGACGGCTGGAAGTTCGAGAACGTAGGCTACGTTATGAGAGGCGGCCGTGAAATGGATAACCATTTCGAGGTAATGTGGGATCTGTTCCACTCTATCCCCTCTATCGAGACTGAGGGCGTTTCAGTCCTCGACGAATACTACTGGCTCAACAAGGCTGACCCCAACTACTCTCTCTGCCGTGCTACCGTAAACAGAGGCGAAGACGCTCACACCGACGGCAAATTCGATATCTCAGACAAGGGCGCAATGGAGATAATGAAGCTGTTCTTTACCGCAAACGAAGACCTGCAGGACAAGAAGATCACCGATGTATTTGATGATGAAGTCCTGAACTCCAACTTCTGGCTCTACTGGCGCACAATGTTCGCTTTCGAGAACTGGCACAGCGCACTGGAAATGAAGCTTTATATACAGCGTTTCATTCACCACATCGGAGGTCTGCCCGATTTCAAGGCTCTGCGCTTCACAAAGTACAATCAGTATGAGTCAATGATACTGCCTATGGTCAAGTATCTGGAAAGCTTCGGCGTTCAGTTCCACTTCGGCGTAAAGGTCGTTAACGTTGAGTTTGACTGCACTGCTGACCGTAAGCAGGCTACAAGAATTGATGTTATTCGTGACGGCAACGAGGAAGCTATCGACCTGACCGAAAATGACCTTGTGTTCATCACCAACGGCGGCTGCGTTGAAAACTCCACCATCGGCAGCCAGAACACTCCCGCACCCTTCAACTACGAGATAAAGGAAGGCGGCGGCTGGGATATGTGGCGCAAGATCGCTGCTCAGGATCCCGCTTTCGGTCATCCCGACAAGTTCTGCTCCGACCCTGAAAAGTCCAACTGGATGAGTGCGACTGTCACCACCCTTGACCAGCGCATTATCCCCTATATCAAGAACATCTGCAAGCGTGACCCATTCTCCGGCAAGGTAGTTACAGGCGGCATCGTGACCGCAAAGGACTCCTCATGGCTCCTGAGCTGGACTATCAACCGTCAGCCTCAGTTCCGCAGCCAGCCTAAGGATCAGTGCCTTGTTTGGGTATATGCTCTGTTCTCCGACAAGCCCGGCGACTACGTTAAGAAGCCTATGAGAGACTGCACAGGCAAGGAGATCTGCATGGAATGGCTGTACCACATCGGCGTTCCCGAGAGCGATATCGAGGACCTGGCTGAGCACAGCGCAAACACCGTTCCCTGCATGATGCCTTATATCACCGCATTCTTCATGCCCCGTGCATACGGCGACAGACCCGCTGTTGTTCCCGAGGGCGCAGTAAACTTCGCTTTCCTTGGTCAGTTCGCCGAGACAAAGCGTGACACCATCTTCACCACCGAATACTCCATGAGAACAGGTATGGAAGCCGTTTATACTCTGCTTAACATCGACAGGGGCGTTCCCGAGGTATGGGGCAGCGTTTATGACCTGCGTGCTCTCCTGGACGCTACAGTAAAGCTCCGTGACGGCAAGAAGATCACCGACATGGACGTAAATCTTATCGAAAGATTTGCTCTTAAAAAGGTGCTTGAAAAGATCAAGGGCACCGATATCGAAAAGCTTCTCAAGGAATATAACGTTATCTGATGATTTTTTCAAGTTATCTGTAAACACGAAAAGGGACTGTTGCAGCCTAAGCCGCAGCAGTCCCTTTTTTATGTGCTGTATCAGAAAAGTCCGTCAAGGCAGTCTGTTTTGCCCTCGGATAACATTTTACCGTACTCATCGGAGAAAACAAGCGTCATAATAGTCTCGTCATTATAAGTGACAGAACCGACCTTTGTGCCCTTCTGGTAAAGGATATTTGTGCCGCTTGCCTCGCTGTAGGTCGCCATTTTCTCCCAACCGTCGGAGGTGAAATAGCCCTTGTACTTCTTGAGAGCGGAAGCGGAATAGGTTTCGGCATAGCCTACTGCGCAAAGCTCGTCATCTGCGTTGAACACATAGTAAGCGTAAGGCTCGCTGTCAGCCACCATAAGGAGGGAATCCTGTGCGTAGTATGACTTGAAGCCGCCCTTTTTGATGACCTGCTCCTGAGACATTCCCCATTTCAGACCGTCCAGAGGAGCTGTGAGAACACTGTCGGAGGAGGAAGAAGTCTTGCTGCCGTTTTTAAGGATACCGTCTGTGCCGAAATCATAGGTCTTGCCGCTGATCTTCAGCTTGCCTGTGCGCATCTTGCCGTTCTTGCCGAAGTAATAGGTGTCTCCGCTGAGTTTCACAAAGCCCGTGCGCATTTTTCCGTCTTTGCCGAAATAATATTTGCTGCTGCCGATCTTTGACCAGCCTGTCAGCATCTTGCCTTTCTTGGCGCTGTTGAAATAGTAGGTATCATCGCCTATCTTCTTCCAGCCTGTGAGGGCAATACCTTTCTTATCGAAATAGTATGTGCCGTCGCCGATGGTCTGCCAACCTGTAAGCTTCTTTCCTGTGTCATCGCTCTTATAGCTGTATCCGCTGTCGGACTTGACCCACTCGGCGCTTACCCCTGCTGAAAGGGCTGTGACTGATGAAACCGCAACTGCTGCTGCCATTACCGCTGAAATAAATCTCTGCTTTATCATTTTAGCACCCCTTAAAGATATTGTGATATAAATATGATACATCTTTTTTGTAAATATGTCAATACTCTGAAAGCTTCGGCATAAAGTTTTATACTAAGCACCAATTAAAAACTATACAAAAAATCGAGCATAATCTTGCGTGTATGGGTTATGTGAAGATTTTTTGTCTATAGGTTGATTGAGGATTAGTATTAGTATTATTCTCAGCTCCGAAAACCCACAGGAAAAGAGGCTGCTGCAGAAATCTGCAGCAGCCTCTTTAGAGTTTTTAATTTTACAAATTATCATGCAGTAGGTGCGGGGATAGGATACTGACCTACATATGCAGTCTCATAACCCTTGTTGTAGCAGGTCTCCTGGCTCTTCGCAATGCGCATTGTTCTGCCGTGCACATTAACATCAGCTAAAGTATCATTAGTTGCTGCGGTGAACATTGATTCATAAGGCTTGGAAGATACAGCGCAAACTGCATCCCAGTCAAAATTTGTGGTGCAGGTGCTGCAATCCTTCTTCTGCTCACTGTAAAGTGCTAACTTCACGGTATATGTTGCAGGATAGATCTCAACATACCATGATCCCGCAAAATCTTCGCTGAGACCTGAAAGGATACCTTTGGCAGCTTCGTCCCATTTAACAGCACCTGGAGTAATCACCGAACTTCCCGAAGCCTCGGAACTGCCAAGGATACGGAGGTCATTTATGGTAACGTCCTTGGTATTGCTGTCCATGCCGAATTTGCACGCTGTTCCGCCTGACGGTACCGCACCGAAATAATCCTCGACCTTTGCTCCCCTTGTCTGGAGAGAGTTGAGATAATCCTGTGTTGCCACATATATCTGCTGTGCCTGGTCATTGGCTTCTCTTATTCTCGAGGTCCTTATGTAATCTGTCATATTGGGAACTATTATCATAAGGAGCACCGATATGATAGCAATTACAACTATAAGCTCAAGAAGAGTAAAACCCTTTAAGCTTTTGATATTTTTTTTGATTTTGCTCATTGGACACCCTCCTGTTAATATTTTCGATATGACATCAGTTGAGGCTCATGGGGTTTGTAGCCTTCATGTAACGCTCAAACTCGTTGATATCAAGGCTCTTCTCTCGAGCGTGCATTTCGGTGATAGTGCCTTCCTTAACCATACGTGCAAGCTCCTGATCGAGGCATACCATTCCGTCCTTCCTACCTGTCTGGATAGCGGTCTGGATAAGGTGTACCTTATTGTCACGGATCATTGCCTTGATGGAGTCGGTAGCGTTGAGGATCTCAAGTGCTGCTACTCGGCCTGTTCCGTCAGCCTTGGGGATAAGGGTCTGGGCGATGATACCTACGAGAACTGTTGCAAGCTGTGTACGGATCTGGTTCTGCTGATGTGCGGGGAATGCGTCAATGATACGGTTAATGGTATCAGACGCAGATGTGGTATGAAGTGTACTCATAACCAAGTGACCTGTTTCTGCGGCGGTTACTGCGGCAGTGATGGTCTCATAGTCACGCATTTCTCCTACGAGGATAACATCGGGGTCTTCACGGAGAGCTGCACGGAGAGACAGTGCGAAGGACTCAACGTCGTCGCCGACCTCACGCTGGTTTATCATACATCTCTTATGCTCGTGAATGTACTCGATAGGGTCCTCGACAGTGATGACATGGGCGCTGCGGTTGCAGTTTACATAGTCGATCATACCTGCCAGAGTTGTGGATTTACCGGAACCTGTAGGACCTGTTACAAGGATAAGTCCTCTGGGACGCATTGCAAAATCTCCAAGAATAGGAGGCATATCCAGATCCTCAAGTGTGGGGATATCATTTCTCAGCAGACGGATAGCAATAGCTGTGTCGCCTCTCTGGTGATATACGTTTACACGGTGACGGTAGCCTCTCTTGGTAACATACGAGAAGTCGGTATCGATCCTGTTCTTGATGTTCTCGATATTTCTTCCGCCTGTCATCTGCTCTACCAGCTTCATGATAGCGCCGTCGGTCATCTCAGGGTAAGAGCTGAGCTTACGTAATGTACCGTGAAGACGAACGATAGGTGAGATCTTGGTTGTGAAGTGAACGTCCGAACAGCCGAGGACTCTCGCCTCGTCAAGAATTTTGTCGATATTGAGCACCACTCTATCGGCAGGCTTTTTTTCGATATCGATATCCATATTATCCTCCATTCTGCCACGCAGCGGTGTTCCGCACGGCGGCAATTAAATATTTTTCGGGATTTCCCCTTATTAAACGGCAAAGGTAAGCTTTACAAGCTCATCCAAGGTTGTTCTGCCTTCCAGTACAAGCTCTGCAACGTTATCACGCAGGAGCTTGCATCCCTGTTCTTTTGCAAGAGAGGAAATTGCGTCAACCTTGCCGTCGGCGGCGATAAGAGATGCCATTTCATGAGTACAAAGAAGTATCTCATGGATAGCGGTACGTCCTGTGTAGCCGGTGTTGTTGCACTTGGGGCATCCGCAGGCATCGTATATTGTAGCGGACTCGGTAATTCCGAGAAGCTCATTTTCTTCGGGAGTGGACATTCTGGGGGTCTTGCACTCGTTGCAAACGACCTTACAAAGTCTCTGTGCAACGATACCGATAAGAGAAGTTGCTACCATGTAAGGCGCAACGCCCATATCTACCAGACGGGTGATGGTGGAAGCAGCATCGTTTGTATGAAGTGTGGAGAGCACCATATGGCCTGTGATAGCGGCTCTGATAGCGATCTCTGCTGTTTCCTGGTCACGCATTTCTCCGACCATTACGATATCGGGGTCCTGACGGAGGATAGAACGGAGGGCTGCCGCAAAGGTCATGCCTGCCTTTGCATTAACCTGGCACTGGTTGATGCCTTCGATATTCTTCTCGACAGGGTCTTCGACTGTGATTACGTTAACATTGGGCTTTGCAAGCTCACCGAGAGCTGCGTAAAGGGTGGTTGTTTTACCGGAACCGGTAGGTCCTGTTACCAGCATAACGCCCTGAGGAACCTTGATAAGTCTTGAGAAACGGTCGTAGTTGTATGGTGTCATGCCGAGGTCGGTAATCTTACGAACACCAACATCACCTGTTGCCAGGATACGGATAACGCACTTCTCACCGTTAACTGTAGGAAGGTTAGATACACGGACATCAAGGGTGGTTCCGTCAACGACCTGTGTGAAACGGCCGTCCTGAGGTACTCTCTTCTCGGCGATGTTCATGCCGCTTATGATCTTGATACGTGTGATAAGGGAGTTATGTACAACGTTTGAAACGTTCATCAGCTCGATAAGATCGCCGTTTACACGGATACGTATTCTTGTGTATGTCTTGAACGGCTCGATATGAATATCCGTTGCGTTTGCACGGAAGGAGTTTTCAACGATTGTGGTACAGAGCTTAACGATAGGCGCATTATCGACACGCTCGGCGATCTCTGCTTCCTCTGCGCTCTGCTCCTCAGCCTGGAACTGGCTCTCAACGGAGTCGATAACCTTGCCGATGTTGGAGTTGGAGTATATCTTGCCTATGGCTCTGGTGATAGCTGCCTTTGTTGCAAGGACAGGAACAACGTCCATACCTGTTGTTACCTTGATGTCCTCGAAGATGTAGAAGTTTACGGGGTCGTATGAAGCAACGGTAAGTCTCTTACCGGTGATCTTGATGGCAATTATGGTGTGCTTTTTAGCCAGTGCCTCAGGTATCTTCTTTACAGCCTCGATATCAATGACGGTCTCGGGGTCGTCCAGGTCAACAAAGGGAATGTTCTGCTTTCTGGAAAGGACCTGTCCGAACTGTACGTCCGTAACATATCCCAGCTCGATAACATAGTCACCGAAAAATTTGCCGGGGACATTATCATTTTTCTTGGCGTCAAGTACATTCTGAAGCTGCTCTTCAGTAATGATGCCCTCATTAACCATGTACTGACCGATAGGAATGTTCTTCATAAACGTTATAACTCCTTCTCCGCAGACGATATTTGCTCTGCCGCATCCTAACTGCGGGAAAAATGCGGGATTTTTATTATTTGCGGTCAAAAACCGCTTTTTTGCTTGAAATAAATTGTAATTTGTGGTACTATATATGTAACCCTGCGGAAAATACCGCAGAAATTATTTTCATTATTAAAGGAGACTGATAAAATGGGCAATATCAGCTTGGAGACAATGGAAAACATAATGAACATTACAGTTTATGTTTTCGTATTTCTTTTCGGCATAACCATCGGAAGCTTTCTTAATGTATGTATCCTCAGGCTGCCGAGGGGCGAATCACTTGTTAAAAGGAACTCCCACTGTATGACCTGCGGAACACCTATTAAATGGTATGACCTCATTCCCGTGTTCAGCTGGCTGATACTCAGAGGCAAGTGCCGTGCCTGCGGTTCAAAGATATCACCCAGATATATGCTGGTGGAATCACTTACGGGAGTAATGTTCGTGGGAATTTTCCTCCGTTACAATTTCTTTGACTACGGGCTTTATCCTGTAATGCTGTGCCTGTTCATGGCAGGTCTTATCGTCCTCTGTTTCCAGGATATCGACAACAGGGAGATGTGCGTTTCTGTTCTGATCTATACTTTTATTATTGCAATCGCTTCTCATGTGCTGAACTTCATCACTGTTGATACCCAGAAGCTTTTCTTTTTCCCCGAGACTGATATCAGAGACGGAATTTACGGAATGTTATCCGTGAGCCTCGTTATCCTTGTGATGGGCTTTGTGGTAACTCCCCTGTTCTACAACGCTTTTGTCAGCGAGGAGAGAAAGTCTCTCAGAGGCGTTAAGGCTAATCTGAAGCGCACCTCGGAAAGTGACAGGAATTACAAAAAGCTGGTAGCTGAAAAGGAAGCGCTTGAAGCCAAGATCAAGGAAGAAGGTCCTGTGTTCGGCTTCGGAATGGGCGATGTTATCCTTATGGCGGCAGGCGGTCTCATGCTTGGACTGAAAGCCACAATTACCGCAGGAATCATCGCTGTGGTGCTTGGTGCAATATACGGCGTTATTCTCAAATACATCAGGCGCAACGACGACTCGGAGGATTCAAACGTATTTGCTTTCGGCCCCTTCCTCATTATCGGACTTGCTGTGGGAGCTTTTGTTAACGGCTCGCTCATTGATATGTATCTGAACTCGCTGCACATTGGAAGATAACGGATAAAATTTTACCCGTGCCGTGGTGTGAAAATCACACGGCACGGGTTTTTTGTTACTTGATAGAATAATATACGATATATGTATTCTTTGCTGCTGTAGTACCCACGTTGCTTCTTGTACCTGCATTGGCATCAAGATGAGTGTTATCAACTACTCTCTTTACGCCTGTAGTGGAAGCTGTTGCGGGAATGGTGGGGTTAGCAAGGTAAACAGAAAGCTTTGTGTAGTTGGAAGTCGCATTCTTTCTCTGGAAGAAATCATTTGCCTTCTTCTGCTTGCTGTAGTAATAGTCACTGTCAACGGTAATATCAAAGCCCTTGTCTGTAAAGTTGCTTATTCTGATATAGTAGTCGGCAGTGCCGTAGTATGCGTCACCCATTGCCATGTAGGAATTTCCTGTAGTGGCTGTGTAATCAAAGTTTGCCTGATTGAGGCTGCAAGCGGTCTTTCCGGGGAGACGGCGGACGATACGTCCGTAGAAATCTCCTCCGCTTGAGCCGGCACCGCCTGCCTTGTATGCTGTGTTATTGACAATGCAGATAACATCAACATCAGCAGCAGTAAGTACGTTTCCCTCAAGATCAGTGGGATTATTGGCAAGGAATGTGGTAACAGCTGCTTCGGGTGAAGCCTGATCCTCGTAAATTCCTATGCTCTGAGCATACTTAACATTTCCTGCAATGTAGTTTGCTATTCCAAGCTCCGATGCTTCCTGGTTGGAAAGCACGGAGGTGTTGGAATAAACATCGTTTATAGGCTGGAACATTCTCATGATACCTGCCATAATGATTCCCATGATAAGCATGGTAACGATAAGCTCGATAAGGGTAAATGCCTTAAATTTTTTCTTCACTGCAATTCCCCCTTATGAATTATCGCCGACGAAGTATTTGTAGTCAACCTGAACATCATCGTCATCTGTTGCCACAACAACACCGTCATCAATGTTTTTAAGTGTGTAAACTGCGCAGCGGGCAGTAAACTCCTTGTTTACAAACGAAGAGTTTGCGTTATCCTTTGTGCACTTGATGGTAAATGTGTAATTTCCCGATGTTGCACCGCTGTACTTTGTGGAACCTGACGGAATGCTGCTGTCATAATGAACATCAAAGAGACCCGAAGCAGTACCTGCCGCTCTCGTCTCAACATATTTCTGCTGCTCACTCATACGGTCGTTAAAATCATTGTTTGACCTGATGCGGGCACATACGGAAGCGTACATACCTACCAGAAGCAGTGAAGCTATGCCGAGAATTACCATTGCTACGATAACTTCGATCAGTGTAAAACCTTTGCAGGAGTTTTTAAAGCGTCTTTTCATATAAACTCCTCCTTATCAGGTCGCAGGTGCAGTCTTGATTCCGTTGTAGGAATAACCGACAACGCCTGTCTGCCAGCTGAACTTTGCCTCATGAGGCTGCTTGGTATTGTCGGGAGGAATATAGATAAGGCCAAAATTATTCTGACCACCGATATTTCCGATAAAAGCAGAACCCATGAACGAAGGCAATATGTCGTTTCTATTACTGTTCTGATAGTCCATGACTGCTGTGCCTCTATAATACAAGGCCTTATTGTTGTTCAAGCCTGCACCGACATAGAAAGAGGCACCGGGACCATAAAGGTAACCCATAAGTGTTGTTTTTCCACCATTATAATAATTAAGCTGTACACCGTCATCAGCATACCACATAATCTTAGGAGTTGTTACCAAAGGAATTGTGCCGCTTACAGAAGAGCCGATAGCTATAGGACTTACATTATAACCGTTTGTAAAAAACGACTCTGTCACAATCACATAATCCTTAAATCCATACACGCTGCCGGAAGGAGTATTGGGAAGGAGAATATACAGGTAGCCTGTTCCCTTTACAATAATGCCTTTCTTCGCAGTATGGTTACTACCACCGCCGTAGCAGGATTCACTTGCTCCCGTGGGATCAAGCTGGAGAATTACATTTCCCGAAGAAGTATCTACTTCAAGATAATTGCTGTTTCCTGTATAAGGTGCCAGATCTGAGATTTTCTTGACTGTTGTTGTTATAGAAGCAAGATCATCCTTATCACTGAATGTACCTACACCATCTACATTTGCCTGCTGTGCAGGGGTACGGAACTGAACGTTCATATTTGTAGATGACGGCTTATACAATGCACACAATACATCCCATACCTTAGTAAATTCCTTATCATATTCGATATTGGTATTTGCAGGGTTGAGATCATTATATACTGTTTTAAGAGCATTCTTCCATGACTGTGTAACATTTGCTGCTGGATCTGCCGTATGATCTATATAATCGAAATCAGTGATAGCAGTTCCTGACTGATCCGTAAAATCACAGGTTGATGTGTCAAAGCAGAAATACTGGGTGTACTTGCTGAAAAGTGTAGGAAGTGAAAGTCTGTCATCACCAGTTGTTCTTGTTGTTGCGTCCTTGGGAAGTGATAACTTCATATTAAAGGAAGGTGCACTGCCCGAAGCAGCAGTTACATCAGATGCTGTTACGGTAAGTCCGTCAACAAAGTCACTGCGATCCATCTTAAGTATATACTTAAGATTATCAGAATTAACTTCAATAAACTTTGCATCTACCTCTGTCTGAGGACGACCTGCCGCAATAAGCAGCTGCTTTAATGCGTGAAGCTCAACACAACCGGAATACTGTGTAACACCGGAAACAACCTGCTCATCATAATAATAGTATATCTTACCTGTGCAAAGCGCATCGTAAGAACCAATTTTCAGATTATGGTCCCAGAACGGCGTTGCATTAACAGAAAAATCGAACTTTTTGGTAGCTGCATTTGCGGTATAATTAACAATACCGCCAAGGTAGGTCTTTACGCAAGAGCCTGTTCCTGTCTTTGACCAGCCTGTTAATGATCCGTAAGGATTTGTAGGGTCAGTAACATTGGTTCTGGTCCATGTGTAGTCGATAGTGTCTCTGTCGCTGATAAATATGTCGCCCTTTACAAGAGAATTTGAACCGTTAAGATTCTGTAATCCGTTTCCGTCACCATAATAGTAACCGTCGATATACAGATTACCGTAAAGGGTATTGGGGGTATTGTTTCCCGTCTTGTAGTTCTTGGTAATAACGCTGAATGGCTTGTTACCTGGGTTGATTTTAAGATTATTGCTTGCATCAATAGTACCGTTAACAAACATAAACGGCGCAGCAGATGTAGAGGCTGCGTTTGCATTGGATCTTATTGTTACATTATTCTGAGGAATAAAGTTACCATTTACAACAAGACTTTCACCATTTGTGAAATCCAAAGCCTTCTGAGCATTGATATTTACATCGCCATTAAAGAAACCGCTTCCTATAATCGAACCGTTGTTGCCCCAGTTAAAGGAACCGCCTGTTACAGCACCGCCGATGACATCAACGTTATTGCTGAGGTTTGCGGAACCTACAGAAGTAAAGCCCACGTTTGTAGCCTTTTCCTTTTCAATAGGTGTAATAACCTTTGAAACGGTGGCGGAAATGCCATTATAAGTAGCAGTACACTCCATAAGAACCCACATATCCTTAATATAGTAGGTTGAGGAGCTTCCTCCTGAAAGATCAGCGGACTGAGCAGCAGAAATAGCATTTCTGTTGATTCCGGCACCGGAACCATCATCATAAATAAGCTTTAAAAGCTGTATTTTTACCTTGACCTTTCCGTCTCCCGGGTCAGCCATCATGCCTGAAGTGCTATCAACCCAAGAAATATCAGAAACATCAAATTCCATATAGCTGTTATCGATAATATTCTGCCATGAACTCGGATATGCAGCTTTAAGCTGTGTTGCCTGGGGGTCATTGATACTATCCCAGGCTTTAAGAGATTTACTTACATTATAAACAGGCTTGCCGGCACCATTTGTCTCAAGAACACCGGCAATAGCCTCCTCAAGCTCAAGTGCCTGGCTCTTGTCTGAAGAACCTGACGCTATCGCAGTCAGTCCGCCTGAACCATCTGACTTATACTTTGAGTCACCCATGATGGTCTGGGTGAGAACATCAACGCCGGATCTCGCAGTATAATA
The DNA here is from genome assembly GCF_025567215.1 of Huintestinicola butyrica. Taxonomy (NCBI): domain Bacteria; kingdom Bacillati; phylum Bacillota; class Clostridia; order Eubacteriales; family Oscillospiraceae; genus Huintestinicola; species Huintestinicola butyrica. Next base: position 253,125 of record NZ_JAOQKB010000001.1, on the reverse strand, counting down.
TGCCTGGCTTTCCTCGTAGTTAGTGTTTGCTCTGTTCGTAGCGGTAGAAGCAATAGCCATTGCGCCTGCCAGCATGATTATGAGCACCGTCATAACTGCAAGAACCATCAGCAGAACAGCGCCCTTGAGCTTGCCGTGCCTGCTTTTTGCCTTAGTCATACATTTGCCACCCTTTCTATAAAATTTAAAAAAATGAGTGAAATTCTGCAAAATATTTCGCAATTTAATAAACAAGCCCACCCGAAAAAATGGTTGGTTTTTTCGGGTCGGTCTTGATTATTATTTTAGTCCTCAATATCAGCGGGATCCATGGTGTAAACCTCATAGATCTCGATGACCATATCGCCCTCGATCTTGCCGTCTTCGGTCTTACCCTCGTCCTTGTAGCTTGCGGAAACGCTCTGGAGATAAATGTTCTCCTCGTTATCAGCTACGGACTGGATAGCATCGAACACGCCGTCATTGTTTGTGCAGGTGTAGCTTACTGTTACAACAGTTCCGCCAACTGCAACACTTGCGGGAGCTGCAGGATAACCGCCCTCGTAAGCATATCCAACCTCGGGAGGAAGCTTGCCTGCGATATCAGCGTTTATCTTCATAGGATATGCAACTGCATACTTATTATATGTATATGCTTCGAGCTGTGTTGATGTAAGTCTGTCAAGAGAAATTCCTGTGATCTCGATTCCTGCGGGGTGGAGCTTATCCATCAGATACTTGCTTATCTGATAAGTCTCGCCGTAATCTCTTTCGCTCATGAACTGCTTCTGAGTTTCCTCAACGGACTTGATATCATCTTCAAGGCGCTTCTTGAGCACTTCAAGAGTATCCATCTTGGACTGAACATCGTCTCTTTCAGCTTCCTTGGCAGTAAGTCTGTCCTCAGATGCCTGGAGATCTGCAAACTTAGGCTTGATAAAGGTGAAAATACCTACGCCCAGTACAACCAGCACTGCGAGCACGATAATGATTACCTTATCTCTGTATGAAAGCTTCATGCTCATTATTCAACACCTTCTTCCTGAGTTTCATCGGTTGTTTCGGCTGTCTCCTCAACCTCGACCTCGTTGGGTCTGGATACAAAGGAAACGGTGAATGTAATGGGGTCTTCCTGAGCAGCGCCTTCAACAGCTTCGCCGCCTCCGTTGGACTGGAAGCCGTCATATACGATATTATCGAACATATCAAGATCGTAGATAGCCTTTACAGCTTCATCGGGAGCTGTGTTGTCCTTAGCTGTGCAGGAAATCTCAAAGCTGCCTGAAGTATATGCGATCTCAGCTACGGAGCAGCTGTTGTCCTGGATAGTCTTTATTACAGTGTTGAGAACATCAACTGTAAGAGCAGACTTGGTATCGAAGTTGTATGCAGCAGTATCAAGGTCAGCCTTGTAAAGAGCAACCTTGTCGATCTTAGCCTGAGTGCTGTCAACAGCGGTGAGAGTTTCCATAACCTCGGGGCTGTTGATCCACTCATCGATCTCTGCGACCTTGGCATCGTTGTTGTTGATAGCATTGGTGATACCGAATACTACAGCGGCAACTACAGCAGCGGAAAGAACTACCGCACCGCCGAGACCGATAAGGAAGGAAGAACCTGCATCAGTCTTACCTGCGGAGGAGTCAGTCTCCAGGAGGTTGATACGGTCTGTATCCTTATTGCTTCGGAACATTGCACCGATAGCATTTGCATAAGCCTGGAACTCGATGTTCTCATAGCCGGAGATGTTGTTGGGAACGCCCAGAAGGCTTGTGGAGATATCCATTCCCTCGAGAGCGTTTGTAAGACGGATATACTCAGTGGTATCGCCGTAGAATACAACGTTCTGAATGGGGTTCTCGGGATTTCTCGACTTGTGGAACTGGATCATTCTGTAGATGTTCTCGTTTACAGCCTCGTAAACGTAATCCTCGGAATTATCGTAGTCAACAGCGTCAATGGAAGCAAATCTTGCGAATGAGAGCTGATTGTCCTCGTAGAGGTTAAGGCTGACGAAGTTGGGGTCAACCTGAACTACCAACATAGGCATCTTTGCAGATGCTTTCTTATCACTGAGAATGATTCTTGAAATTGCGTTACAGGTAACTGTTACTGACTTCAGGGAAATTGAAAGCATGGAGAATACTTTTCTGAAGCAGTCAACCACTTCAAAGGGGCAGGCAGTAGCCAGGATCTTAAGAGCCTGAACGCCTTCCTCCTCAACCTCACCTGCAATGGAATAGGAGATTGAATATTCCTCTGCGATACCCATTGTGTGCTGCATCTGGTTTGTTACCATTGTAAGGAGCTGTGCATTTGTCTTTGCCTTGGGGATATGCAGTTCCTTGAAGATTACCAGGTTGGAAGACAGTGTAACAACTGCTTCTTTATCATCCATACGTCTTGCTTTCAGCTCGTCGTTGATGATGGTTGCCATTTTGGGAATATCTTTTATATGACCATTTACGATCAGACCCTCACTGAGATCGATGGTAGATGCAGAAGAAACTCTGATCCTGCCTCTTGACTCAGTACCGCGAATAATGCGTATATGTCTGTCTGTAATATCAAATGAAAGCATTCTCGTCACCTCACTAAATTATTTTTAAAATTTTTATTTACGGGTTGTACCCCGATGACTGATTTGATTTATACCCGATCTTTTAGGTAATGTTGCCCATGGAGTTGTAGATCGCAGGAAGGATACCGGCAATAACAAGACCGATAGCAGTACCCATGAAGATGATCATGACAGGCTCGATAAGACCTACCAGACGGGATACAGCCTCGTCCGCTTCTTCCTGATAGAATGCTGCGGATTTTGCAAGGATTGAGTCAAGAGCACCGGATTCCTCACCGACATAGATGATAGATGTGAACATTGACTCGAAAATGCCTGTTCTCTGAATGGAAACCGAGAGGGCTTCACCCTGTTTAACTTCGTCGATAACCGTTTCAAATTTCTTTGATACATACAGGTTATTGAGGATGTTGGAGGATTTTGCAAGGCACTCTACCATGGGGATACCCGAAGAGTAGAGGGAAGCAAGTGTGGAACCGAAACGTGCGGTATAGATCTTAACTACCAGAGGACCGACAGGTTTCAATTTGATGATAGCCTGGTCGAATTTGTATCTGATATCGGGAACCTTAAGAGCGTACTTGATAGCAAATACAAGACCGACAACGATAAGGGCGATGAGCCACCAGTACTTTTTAAATCCGTCGGAGAATGCGAACAGAGCACCTGTAAGACCCTTCATATCTTCTTCGGTAAGAAGGTCCTTGAAGGTAGGCATGATAAAGGTGAACATGATGATTACGATAGCTACGCAGAGTACGCAGAGGATGATAGGATACATCATTGAGCTCTTGATCTTGTTGTTGAGCTTTGCGTCGTTTGTGTACTGATCTTCCATCTTCTTCATAACCATATCCAGATTACCGGAGGTCTCACCGGCCTGTATCATTGATATGTAGAAGTTAGGGAAAGCGTCGCCCTGCATCTTTACTGCGTCGGAGAAGGAAGTACCCTTCTGGACCTCTTCATAGATCTCACGGTAGATCTGCTTGGGTCCCTCTTTGATCTGTTCACGCTGCATGATATCAAGCGCCTTTACAAGTGTAAGACCTGACGTGATCATTGCAGACATCTGACGGCAGTCATAAGCAAGTTCCTTTGTGGTGAACTTGTGCATATTCTTGCCGGTTCCGCCCTTAGCTTCTTTATAGCTGGAGCAGAAAAGACCTTTTTCATGAATCTTCTCAAGGAAGTCATTAACGTCCTCGGCGTTCATCTTCTGGTTCTTGACGGTGTTTCCCTGAACGTCGGTAGCCGTATAGATAAAAGTCTTCATTAAATTGTGACACCTCCGAATAAAAAATAGCTTATACCGAAAAACACACAATTATTTATTATGCTTTTCAAATACTTATCATATTATATCATTTTGACCAAAAATTAGCAATATGTTAATTTAACCAAATTGTAACCGATTATTACGACCATTTGACCAAATGTCGCATTTCTTCATATGTGCAGTTGTACAAATACAATAATAAATCAGTATTCGTATTGGCATTTTCATACTCATTCCACAAAAGCGTCCGATATCTTTCAGCAAAATGCGAACAGAAAGTTTGAAAAACCAAATTTTGTAATATTTTACATATTCAGCATTATTTTTTGTCATTTTATAAACACAGCCGATTTTTGCAGGCTCGTGTTCACAGACCCAAAAGCCTCTCAGCATTAAAATAGTATATCATTTTCTTTTCTTCTGCTGTGAGAGATGTGCTTTCTATCAGCATATGCACATCTTTCGGGTCGTTCCATGGGCTGTCCGATGCAAAAAGTACATTGTCCGCACCATATGTCCGCACAAGCTCGGTCATATGCTCGGGAGATATCCTGCCCGCAGTGTATGCCGTATCGAACCAGACATTCTCAGCTCCCGCAAGAAGCCTTGCCGCCTCGTCCTCGCACCTTACGCCGCCCATATGGGCAACAACAAATTTCACACCCGACACCTTATCCAGCACTCTTGCCATCATCTGCGCATCGGTATGGATATCGTAGGGAGACGAACAGTCAATGCCGCTGTGCATCACAACGATAAGCCCCAGCTCGCCGCATCTGCGGTATATGGGTATCATGCGTTCCTCATCGGCATAGAAGTTCTGAAAATCGCCGTGGAGCTTTATACCCTTTCTACCCTGCTCTGCCAGCCTTTCAAGCACCGCAAATACGCTTTCATCGGGATAGACCGCTCCGAAGGGGATTATATTGCCCGTCTCCTTTGCAGCCTCCTCCGCCCAGCGGTTCGTACCCTCCACCTGAGCGGATTTGGTCGCCACAGGCAACAGCACAGACATATCAACGCCGCAGGCTGACATATTTTCCGAAAGACCTTTTACGGTGCCGTCTGAGTAAAAATTCTCGTCAAAGCCCATATCAGCCTTTACCACATCAGCCAGCAGGCGAGTTATGGCTTTTTCCGCCAGTCCGTCAGGAAATGCGTGGGTGTGGAAATCAATTAGCCGTATTATTATCACCCCTTGCTTCGGCTTTTTCTGTGATAGCTGTTAAAATCAAACTTTGTGATATCACAGATAAAGTCCATCATGCTGCCGCTCATATTCATCAGCGATTTCATGGTCGATGAATTTATTTCCAGGGGAATATCGGCAGGGTACCTTGTTTCGATATAGTACCTGTTGAGCACGGCGCTTTCGTCTATCCACTGGATAAAGCTGTCGTCCATCATGGCAGCCTGCTTGCACAGCCATGTAAGGTTGTGACCGTCCAGCAGATGCCTGCTCTTGAAAAGAAGATAGCCTTTCAGTGCCTTTTCGATGCACTGCTGGCAGTGAAACGCCGCTACATAATAAAGCTGCGGATTGTCGCAAAGGACCTCCGCCGCCATTCTGTCAAGAGACGCATGATATATCCAGTCGTAATAGCGCTTGCTGTCGCCTTTTTTGCTATTCCTTGACATAGAGCCGATCACCGCCGTTCTCTACACGGTACGCAAAGGAGCAGTCGTCCTCCGCACACTCGTCCCAGTCGCTGATGTTGTACACGATGAAATCGCATGGCACAGGGCAGTCAGTCTTGAGCAGAAGCTTTGTTTCCACCTGCTCGGGAAGAATGCTGTCCTCAACGACAACACACAACTTGAAGCTTGTGACCTTTCCTGCCGTATTGGTCTTGCGTGACACAAGATATATCATACAGGGGTCGCAAAGTTTGATTATCTGCTGCACCATTTCGCCGATGATATCATTTACAGGTCCTGACATATTAAATGCTCCTTTCCATGCTGACATTCCGTCCAATCACCCCTATATTGTACCACATATTCTACAAAATGTCAATGTCATCAGGGTAAAAAATTGGGCAGAACCGCAACAAAACACGGCTCTGCCCAAAGGACTTATATCAACATCAAATTTTATCTGCCGAGAACACGGTTGTAAAGCTCCTCGTATTTTCTTGCGGAATTTGTCCATGAATAATCTGTCTTCATGCCTCTGGAGACCATCTGATCCCATTCCTTGCGGCAGTCGAAGTAGATGTGCTTTGCATAGTTGATAGTGCCCAGCAGCTCGTCTCCGTTGTAGTTTGCAAAGGAGAAGCCTATTCCTGTGCCGTCAAACTCATTATATGGCTGAACGGTATCTTTAAGTCCGCCCGTTTCACGGACAATAGGCACTGTGCCGTATCTGAGGGCTATGAGCTGAGTAAGTCCGCAGGGTTCAAAGAGGCTGGGAACAAGAACAGCGTCGGAAGCCGCATATACCTTATGAGCAAAGCCCTCGTTAAAGAAGATATTTGCGGATACTCTACCGGGCATTCTCATAGCATATTCTCTGAACAGATTTTCATACTGAGGATCGCCTGTACCAACAACAACAAACTGAGTGAACTCGTCGCAGATGCGGTCAAGGGCATATCTTACAAGGTCAAGACCCTTCTGATCGGTGAGACGGGAAATTATGCTGATAACGAATTTATTCTCATCAACAGGCAGACCAAGCTCCTGCTGGAGAGCCTTCTTGTTGGCAGCCTTGCCCTTCTTTATGCTGCGGGTGCTGTACTGCTTTGCGATGCAGGTATCGGTCTCAGGATTATATGCCTGATAGTCGATGCCGTTAACGATACCGCAGAGAGACTGATTTCTTGCTCTGAGCAGGCCGTCCAGACCCTCGCCGTAATAGCCTGTCTGTATCTCCCCTGCATATGTATTGCTGACGGTGGTGATGAAATCGGAGTAAACCAGGCCGCCCTTGAGCATATTTGCGTCCTTATTGAACTCAAGCTTATCAGGAGTGAAAACATAATCGGGCAGACCTGAAAGCGCCTTGATAGTATCAATATCCCACACGCCCTGGAAGCGGAGGTTGTGGATAGTAAAGATAGTCTTTGTTCCGTAGTAGAACGGATTATCTTTATAAATAGTATGGAGGTAAACAGGAACAAGACCTGCCTGCCAGTCGTGGCAGTGGATAATGTCGGGGCGGAAGCCCACAACAGGCAGGATAGCAAGCACAGACTTTGAGAAATAGATGAACTTTTCGATATCGTATCTGGTATCCGCATAGGGCTTATCTCCGCCGAAATAGAAAAGGTTATCAACAAAGTAGAAGGTTATGCCGTCGTACTCATATTCCATAATACCGACATGGACGCTGGAAAAGCGCTGACCCATATCCATATAAAAATGGTGTACGTACTTGAAATTATTGCGGAACTTGTCGGGGATACAGCGGTAGTTGGGCAGTATCACACGGCAGTCATATTCATTCTTATCAAACATTTTGGGCAGAGTTCCCACAACATCGGCAAGGCCGCCTGTCTTTATAAAAGGAACACACTCGGAAGCAACAAACAATATATTTTTCATAAGCTCCTCCTGCATTAAGGCGGCACGATACCTGCACACCTTATATTTATATGAATATTATAAAATATTTTTCTGATTTCGTCAAGACTTTTTTATAAAATGCACAGTATATTTCAGAGGATATATTTCGCCACTTTTTCACTTATTTCTCACCGCTCCCAAAAGCTCCTTTATGCCGATGAATATTACGAACACGGAAAAAATCTTACCCAGCAGCCCTGTGCCGATAAGCCTTGCACCGTATGCCCCGAGACAGGCTCCCACGGTGCCAGCAATAATTGCAGGGAGCATAGCTTTCAGGTCGATAAGTCCGTTCTTTCGGTGAATAAATACCGACAGCGCCGCTATGGGCAGGAAATATATCAGGTTCACGCCCTGTGCGTCTATCTGGCTCATGCCCATTACTACGGTGAGCCAGATAATTAGTATCATTCCCCCGCCCACTCCCATTGATGCCAGCAGTCCTGCCGCAAATGCCGCAAGCCATGTAAGGAACGTCATTTCATCAGCCCCCTTGCGCCGGCTGCAATAAGCAGCAGTCCGAACACTGCCGACAGCAGCCTGACGGATATCTTTTTCATAAGCTTTGTCCCTATAAGCGCTCCCGCCAGACCAAACGGTATGCACATCAGTGCGCTTTTAAAGTCAAGCTTCCCGCCAAATGAGTAAAACACAGCCGATATCACTGACAACGGCAATGTTATCGCCAGCGAGCAGGCGTGCGCTTTTTTCGGCTCCAGCCCTGTCTTTTTCAGCATTGGCACGGCAACTATCCCTCCGCCCGAGCCGAAAAATCCGTTTGCAATGCCTGTGACCAGCCCCAGAAGCGCCATTTTCATATTCTTACGCAAAAAAATCCCTCCCGTTGTATTTTCTCAACATCGGGAGAGATTATACTATTAAAATTGATAACCGTCAATCATCTTTCTAAGCTGCTGCATACGATAATCTGTCTCGGTAATGACATCGGCGCACTTTTTCAGTTCATCGGCAATATCGTCCTGATTTTCCAGATCCTTTTTATATCTGAGCTTATGGTCAAGGCTTGCCCAGAAATCCATTGCCATTGTCCTCAGCTGTACCTCTACTTTCATATTGCGCTTGCCCGATGAAAAGAACACAGGCACTTCAACAATGAGATGCAGGCTGCGGTAGCCGTTGGGCTTTGGTGAAAGAATGTAGTCCTTGGTGCGGATAAGGGTGATATCGTCCTGGGAAATAAGCTGCTCCGCCAGCTTGTAAATATCATCGGGAAATGCGCAGATAACACGTATGCCTGCGATATCAAAAAGCTCACGCTCGATCGTCCTGATATATTCCTCGGGATTTGACACATTTGCTTCAATTCCACGGCGCTCCAGCTTGTCAACAATGCTCTGTGGCGTTTTGATGCGTGACTTTATGGATTCTATGGGGTTGCGGTCATGGGTAAGCTTGAACTCGTCATTTAAGACCTGAAGCTTTGTCTCCACCTCACGGAGAGCACAGCCGTAATATGTCATAAGCTTTACAAAGGGCTGACTGCCGTCGATTATGGTATTTATGTCCGCATTGCTCATCTGCTTGAAGATCTCAGTGTTCATGTTCCCACTCCAAATTTATTTCAGAACGAATATTTCGTGATGTTCAGGATTTACTTTTCTTAATAATTTTATCATATTATTTTGGCTGTGTCAATGTTTATATGGGAAATTATTTGTGTTAAAATAGGAAAAGATAAGTACAAGGGGGCAGCGAAAATGAAGAAGATAAAATGGCTGGCAACGGGCGGGACCATATCATCTGTGGAGACCGAAAAAGGGCTTGTTCCCGCATCGTCAGATGAGCAGATGAAAAAGATGCTTGAGGTGCTGGGTCTTGCTTCCGAAAACATATGCACGGAGCAGCTTATGAACATAGACAGCACCGAAATATCCTGCGATGATATCAGGAACATAGGCATCGCCGCCGATAAAGCGGTTCGTGGGGGCTTTGACGGAATAATCATCACCCACGGCACGGATACCATGGCATACACCGCCGCCATACTTGACAGAATGATGGACGGCTGCCCCATACCCGTTATCATCACAGGCTCTCAGAGGCCATTTTTTGCAGATGATTCCGATGGAAAAGCAAACCTGCTCAACGCACTGAATGCAGCCTGTGAAAATATCGGCGGAGTTCATATCCTTTTCGGAGACAAGCTCATCAGGGGCGGCAGGGCATACAAGGCATACACCAGAAACGACAACGCATTCATCTCCCCCAGCGGAAAATACTCGGGGTCAATATCAGGCGGCAAGCTCATATGCAGCGAAAAAAAGCCAGACGGCAAATATATCTTCCGCAGTGATTTCAGCCACAAGGCAGGGCTTATCAAGATAACCCCCATGACAAGACCCGAGGAGATAGAAACCGCCGCAAAGCTGTATGACGGCATTGTCATCGAGGGCTACGGCATCGGTGCCATTCCCACAAGGCTTTTGCCTGCAATAAAAAGATCCATATCGGGCGGAGTAAAGTGCGTGCTCATATCCCAGTGCCTTTTCGAGGGGGTTTCCATGGGCGTGTATAAGGTCGGAACACAGGCAAAGGATATCGGCGTTATCTCAGGGGGCGACCTTACGGCAGAGGGTGCGCTGGCAAGGCTTATGTTCGGGGAGATATGACGTTTCTTGACATTTTTCCCTGTCAATGCTATAATAATTAGTGTCTTTTTTTATCGGAAGCACAAGGGAGTGTGGTCAAATGGGTTCCGAAGCAAAGAAATATGAAATAGATATGTGCAGCGGCTCAATACTGAAAAAAATGCTGGCGTTTACTATCCCGCTTATGTTTTCAAGTATTCTGCAGCTGCTTTTCAATGCCGCAGATATTGTGGTCGTGGGAAAATTCGCAGGCGATAACTCTCTGGCGGCTGTCGGCTCGAACACAGCGCTTATAAATCTGCTGACAAACCTTTTTGTGGGGCTGTCCATAGGTGCAAACGTTACAGCCGCACGATTCTATGGAGCAAAGCGTGATGAAGACCTGAGCGACACGGTACATACATCAATGGCAATAAGCCTTATCAGCGGAATTTTTCTTACTGTGGTTGGCATACTGGGCGCAAGGCAGATGCTGGAATGGATGCAGACACCCGAAGAGGTTATCGACCTTGCTTCCCTTTATCTGCGGATATACTTCATCGGTATGACCTCCAACATGGTATATAACTTCGGAAGCGCTCTGCTGAGGGCTGTGGGCGATACAAAGCGACCGCTTTATTACCTTATTGCGGCAGGCATCATCAACATTATCCTGAACCTTATCTTTGTTATAGTGTTCAAAATGGACGTGGCAGGTGTTGCGCTGGCGACCATCATTTCCGAGACGATCTCGGCTGTGCTGGTAGTAAGGTGCCTTATGAAGGAAACGGGCGCTATCAAGCTTATCCTCAAAAAACTGCGCATTGACGGCGCAAAGCTTGGCATGATAATGAGGATAGGTCTCCCCGCAGGCTTTCAGGGGATCGTATTCGCCCTTTCAAACGTAGTTATCCAGTCCTCCGTAAATATTTTCGGAAACATAGTGGTTGCGGGAAATTCAGCCGCCGCCAACATTGAGGGCTTTGTTTATGTGGCAATGAACTCATTCTATCAGGCGACTATATCCTTTGTGAGCCAGAACTTCGGCGCAGGAAAATATGAGCGCATAAATAAAATAGTTATCCGTGGCGAGGCGTGCGTTATCGCTGTGGGAGTGGTGCTGGGAAATCTGGCGGTAATCTTCGGCGAGCAGCTGCTGAGCATATACTCCAACAATCCCGAGGTAATTGCTGCGGGAATGGTTCGACTGGGAATAATATCTCGAACATACGCACTGTGCGGCATAATGGACGTTATGGTGGGCGCTCTGAGGGGCATCGGCTACTCGATAATGCCCATGATAGTATCCCTTGTAGGCGCCTGCGGACTTAGACTTTTATGGATAGCAACAGTTTTCCGGATACCCGAATATCACAGGATAGAAACGGTTTACCTCTCCTACCCTATCACATGGATAATCACCTTTACGGTGCACATCATCTGCTTTATCTGGGCAAGGCACAGGGTAAAGGTTCAGTACGAAATGACGGGTCAGCCCTCCGAATAACTCCGAATAAAATGGTCAGGCATACTAATGAGTGTGCCTGACTTTTTTATTTTCATAACAAATACGTCATCAAATCAATGTCATCTTGTATCATTTTTCGTTGTTATGACACAAAATGAGGCACTGCAATTAAATAATATGTAGTTTTTTTGAAATAACTGTTGATTTTTGGGGCTTGACGTGGTATAATGGAAAAAGCGGTAAAATTGACAGAATAAATATGTGAAGGAGCTGCGCCATGGATAAAAAAAATACCGATATAACCGACCCGTCCATCATTGTTCCCGCTGACAACTGTAAAGACATTTATTTTTCTCTCTTTAACAGTATGTATGACGGACTCAGTGTTTTTGAGGTTTGCGGAAATAAGATCAGGGCGCTGTACCTTAACGAAAGATATTTCGATAATGTGGGCTACACCCTCGAACAATACACCCCTTATATTGAAAACGTTACCGTTACCCTTTTTGAAGAGGACGAGCAGCGCATTTTCGGTCTGGCGCAGGATTGTATCAGGAATCACTCCGACTTTTACTGTGAGGTAAGGGGCTACAGATATGACGGCTCTGTCGGCTGGTTCTGCATACGTGCAAGAACTGTGGATTTCATCAAAAGTGATAATCCCGTTTTCCTCGCTTCCATCAACGATATCTCACGCCGCAAGGAGCTGGAGCATAAGTACAACATAAGCAAGGAGCGCTACAGGATACTTGAGGAAACCAGCAGCGCCTTCCTTTTTGAATATTCGCTTCTCAATGATAACATGACATTTTTCCCCAAGGCGGGAAAATCCCATGAGATAGTAAACTACGGAATGTACCTCAGGCGCAGCAACAGGATATATCCCGATGATGCTATATATTTCTACTACATACTTATGAGATGCTGCCGCAAGGAATGCAAGGGCTTTATAGATATCAGGTATCTTGACAACGTAACGGAAGAATATATCCATTCAAGAGTGCATTATTCAAGCATTGCCGATGAATTTGGCTTTGTGCTGAAGATCGTGGGCAGGATAGAGGATATAACCGAGCAGAACGGTATCAAGGCAGACCTTATCGCCGAGAAATACAATGCGCCGTACGGCACTCTTCCCGCTGCGGGGGACGCTATTGCCCAAATAAGCGAAAAGATATCCCACGAGGGCACAAAGGGCGCTTTGCTTTTTGCTGACATAGACGATTTCGGCGACTTTAACAGCAGGTACGGCAAGGAAGCCGCTGACAATGCGGTGGCCCTTGCGGCTGAGATAGTAGGCGATGTATTCAGCGACTCTGTTGTGTTCAAATTCCCCGATGATGAGTTCGTGATATACACCGAAAATATGTCCGAGCCTGATCTGCATGACAGATACGAAAAGCTTCAGGCAGCGTGCAGGACAATAAAGCTCACCTCAGGCAATACCGTCAGCGACATCGGCATCACATTCAGCGTAGGCGCTGCATGGACTCACAACAGCAGCAAGGTGAATATGAAGGACTATTTCATCACCGCAGAACGAGTGCTCTACAAGACAAAAACAGACGGCAAAAACAGAATGTATGTGGAAAAAATAATCTTCTGACAATAATACAAGCTCAGCCCGAAAGTATCATATGATATTTTCGGGCTTTCATATTGCAAAAAGCCCACCGTATGAACGCCATACGATGGGCTTTGTCTATAGAACGATTAAAGATTAGTATTAAAGCTGGTCTGCGATATCGTAGATGAGCTTTTCGGACTTCTCCCAGCCGAGGCAGGGGTCGGTAATGGACTTGCCGTATGTTCCCTCTTCCACCTTCTGACAGCCGTCAACGATGTAGCTTTCGATCATGAAGCCCTTGACAAGCTTCTTGATATCATTGCTGTGTCGGCAGCTGTGAAGAACTTCGTTGCATATTCTTATCTGCTCCAGATACTTCTTGTTGGAGTTTGCATGGTTTGCATCAACGATAACAGCCATGTTCTCAAGATTCTTTGCTGCATACATCTCGTAAAGCAGTGCAAGATCCTCGTAATGGTAGTTGGGGTGAGAGTTGCCGTGCTTATCAACATAACCTCTCAGGATAGCATGGGTAAGAGGATTGCCCTTGCTGCGTGCTTCCCAGCCTCTGTAGAGGAATGTGTGCTGGGACTGAGCTGCGATAATGGAGTTGAGCATTACGGAATAGTCGCCGCTGGTGGGGTTCTTCATACCAACGGGGATAGTAAGACCGCTGGCGGTAAGGCGGTGCTGCTGATCCTCAACGGAACGTGCGCCTACTGCAACGTAGGAAAGGATATCGGAAAGATATCTGTGGTTCTCGGGATAGAGCATTTCATCTGCACACACAAGGCCTGTTTCGGTAAGAGCCTTTGTGTGAAGCTTTCTGATAGAGATAAGGCCCTCAAGCATATCCTCGCCCTTGGTGGGGTCGGGCTGATGTACCATTCCCTTATAGCCCTGACCGGTGGTTCTGGGCTTATTGGTATAAATTCTGGGAATAATAAGTATCTTGTCCTTTACCTTATCCTGAACCTTTGCAAGGCGGTTAACGTAATCAAGAACGCTGTCCTCTCTGTCGGCAGAGCAGGGACCGATGATAAGCAGGAACTTATCAGACTTGCCTGTAAAAATATCAGCGATCTCGGCATCTCTTTCAGCCTTGATCTTCTTTACTTCTTCGGGGATAGGGAACTGCTTCTTGATATCCTGAGGGATAGGCAGCTTCCTGACGAAATCCATATTCATCATAGTGGGTGACTCCTTTAAAAAATATTGCCCCATGCGGTCGGAGGGCGGTGCGAAAGCCTGTCTCTATATCAGCTATATTTATATCCCACTTTAAAGCCCCATTGCTTTAATGTGTGACAATTTCGATCTGTGACTAATTATAGCACATAGAACAATGATTGTCAAGCACATATTTAGACATTTTTTTTATTTTTTAATATAGGAGTTTTCCTCCTGCAAAGCAAAAAGGCGGCCGAATGACCGCCCTTGTTATATTACTGAATATCGCTCTGATCGGTAATGTCATCGAACAGCAGAAGTAAAATATCCTTTTCGCCGTCGCTGAAAAGCCTGCGGCAGAACATTCTTATGCTGCGGACAGAGCCGTCATCTGCCGTGATGCAAAAATCATGTGGAAGCTTGTTCCTGATGCTGTGCCTGAAGCTTTCTACCGCTCCGTTTCGATCTCCGACAAGCTTATTGTACATGTCCATATGCCTGAAATAAGGCTGATATTCTTCTCTTGTGCAGCCAATCATCTCAAAGAAACTGTCGTTTATCATCAGCGCTTCAAGGTTGCTGCCGTCGCTCTCGGCAATGGCAGCCGCTCCCATAAGGTTGAAAAACAGCGGATTTGACATAACGGAATCCATAAGCTCAGCCACATCGGTGATACCATTATTGCTGAGGTTTTCACTGCTTTCCGTCCGTGAGGAAATGAGCTTCTGCTCAAACTCGTCCGCAGGAATGGGGCGTGAGAAATAATAGCCCTGCATAAAATCGCAGCCGATATTTTTTAGATATTCTGCCTGCTCCTTGGTCTCAACGCCCTCTGCAAGAACTTCCAGTCCCAGCCACCTTGTCATTCGGACAATGCAGTTGAGGATACTTCCGCCCTTTCCGCTGGTGTCCTTGGCATCAAGGAACTTCATATCGAGCTTGATAAGGTCAACCGCCACGTCCTTCAGGGCATTGAGCGAAGAATATCCGCTGCCGAAGTCGTCCATCTCAACGGTAAAGCCTAAATTCTTTAACCTGTTGACCACGTTTATAAGCTCGTCGGAATTTTTTATGTATGCTGTTTCGGTTATCTCAATGGGGAGCAGCTCCTTGGGGATATTATACTTCTCCAGCAGGCTGCAAAGCTCCTTGCAGATATCCTCACGCAGCACGTCGTATCGTGAAACATTCACCGATATGGGGCAGTGCATACCCATATCAAGCCATTTCCGCTGATATATGCAGACCTTCTCCCACACATATCTGTCAAGCTGATATATCATTCCATGGCGCTCAAGGAGAGGTATGAACTCAGCGGGAGATACATTGCCGTGCTTGGGACTGTGCCACCTTACCAGCGCTTCCGCTCCCACCATCTTATTCTGTGCGTAGTTGCACTGGGGCTGGAAGAATACAGAAAGCTCGTGATTTTTAAGAGCGGACTTGAAGTCCTGTATAAGCTCTGTCTCACGCTTCTGACCGTCCATAAGATCGCTGCTGTAAAAAGCGATATCGCTGCTCTGATAGGTCTTAAGGCTTCTTCTGGCAAGATTTGCCTTATCAACAGCCTCGGATATGCTTATTCTTTCATCAAAAACATATATGCCGCTCTGAAGCTCCAGCTTGTAGTTCACCGACTTCATAACATCGGAATTCAGCACTATCTCGTTGAACCGTTCAAAGCGCCTGCGTATTCTTCCCTCGGGGTCGTCCTTGGGGTATTTCGCAAAGAAGCAGAACTGGTCGGCTGCAATGCGGCAGCACGCCTCATCTGGACACATATATTTTTTAAGCAGCTGTGCTATGGTTATAAGCACCTTGTCGCCCATTTTATAGCTGTAACGCCTGTTGAAAAGGCTGAAAAACTTTACATCCATAACGCAGCAGAAATACGTGACATCCGGATTCTGCTCCATAAGATCCGCCGCACGGTGCTTTAGTGCCGCAAAGTTCGGTATTCCCGTAAGAGGGTCGGTGTAGAGCTTCTCCTCCGCTCCCCTTTCAACGCAGTATGCGTGAATGCACTTGGCTACGGACATTCCCACAAGATTAAGGGTCTCCACCGAGGGAAAATGGTTCCTGATATTATGGAGGCTTATTGTACCGATAAAGTCGCCGTTATAGTGCATAGGGATAAGCAGAATGGAGCGAATGCCGCAGGCTGTCCAGTATTCACGGATACGTGGGTCAAGCTTGTCAGCCGTGGAAACGTCCTCTATGCGCAGATATCTCAGATGAATGGTGGCATCGGATATGCTCTTTCTCTCTTCATCGGTAAGAACGGTAGCTATCTGGGTAAAAGGCTCCCCAGACTTTGACCAGCCAGCATTCAGCCTGTTGGGAGTGTAGTCGGTGATGATAGCCCTGTCAGCGCTGAAAAATGTGCCGATTATGGCACAGATCTTCTTGAAATTATCCTCAATGGGATTTTCGTCCATAAGACAGCTGAGAACGCTTGTAAGGGCATTTCGGCTGAGAAGATACTCGGTCATGACCTCGTTGCGCCTTGCCTGGGAATTTATGTTTATGCCCGTGTGGAGCATAGCTCTCCTGCCGTTCCAATCGATGTCGATAACTTTCAGAAAGGCTTCGACGCCAAGCATCTCACATTTATGGGTCCAGAAATAATAGTTATCTCTTCTGAGATTTTTTAACGGACAGAACTCGCAGGGGTGATCCTTGCCCTCGATAAATTCATAGCATTTTCTGCCGTGCCAGTCTCCCAGCTTGCTTGTAACGGTATTATCCTTTTTCTGCTGGAAAAGCAGCAGCTCATAGGTCTCGGAATCACATATATAAAGCCAGTCCTCGGAATCGGACACTATCTCCTCATCGCCGAAATAATATCCGTAATTTTTAGCAAGACCCGTAAGATCCAAGCGGTCACTGCTGCCTGACATCATATAAGGGTCACCTCCGTTGTTCAAGTAATTTCAAGTCACACTTATTTAACTTATATTATAACAGAACGCATTAAATAGTTCAATAGTTTTTAAATAAGTTTGCCGAATTTGCATATATTTGCTTCTGACATTTTAGCAATATTGACTATATATTTTAGACAGAGATTCGGCTGAATACGTTTACATATTCTTCTTTTGAACAACGAAAAAATGCCGCACTTGGCATTATATCGCTTTGTGCGGCAGCTCGTTTCTTATTATCCCCACAGCAGCCATGATATCATCGGCATACTTGGGGTTATACTCAACAGTAAGGTCGGGGGGTGATGGCATTTCGGATATTGCAGCAAAGACGTCATTCCACGGGATAGTTCCGTTATATATGGGCTGATGGCTGTCGGTCATGCCGTCGTTGTCATGAAGATGAAAGCCCTTTATCCTGCTTCCCAGCGTCCTGATAAGGGACGGGATATCCCAGCCGTTCACGTTTGCATGGCCCGTGTCAAGAAGCATACCCCACTTGTCCCCTTTGGAAAGGGCGATGAAATCCTCCTCAGTGACCATAAGGTTATTTTCACGCCATGAGCCTATGTTTTCAAGAAGTATCTTTACGCCGTATGGCTCCGCAAGCCCTGCGGTCATGTACATTCTTTCGTTTAGACGAAGTCGGCGGATAAGCGTTTTTTCGCTGTCAAAAGGCTCCAGACTGCATGGGTGAATGACAACGTAAGGCGCTCCCACAGCCTGCGCCAGCTCAAAGCAGCGCTTGTGCATATCTATAGTATGGCGCATAAGCTCCGTGCCGTCGTCCGCCAGCAGGTCGCAGCCCTCCATGGGGCAGTGGACAGATACTTTCCCCTGCTCTATAAGCTCTTTCATTCTACCCTCGTAGCTGCCTGCGGAAAGGCGGCTGAGATTATCGAAAAAAAGCTCGTAACCCATATCTTCGGCATGGGCATCGGCAAATTCCGTAAGTCTCTCCCCGGGGAGAGGATATGTGCTTATGTAGATCATAGTTATACCTCTTTTACTTGATACCCGATGTGGCAAAGCTTTCAACAAACTGTCTCTGGAAGATGATGAAGATTATCAGCAGAGGGAACACAACGATAAGAGTTGCGGCGCACACATCGCTCCAGTTTGCACCTGTTTCTGCCTGCATTGCAAATATAGCCAGACCAAGAGTAAGGGGACGGTTCTTCTCGGAATTTATCATTACCAGCGGCCAGAGGAAATTGTTCCACTGGTAAGAAGCGGAGATAAGTCCGAAAGAGATATAAACAGGCTTCAGCAAAGGGATATAGATGTTCCATATCATTCGGGGAAGTCCGCAGCCGTCTATCTTTGCAGCCTCTTCCAGCTCGTAGGGAATGGTCTTGATAGTCTGCCTCATCATAAGTATGCCCATGGCGGAAACAAAGAACGGCAGGATAACGCCTATCTTTGTATCGGCAAGTCCCAGGCTGCTGAGGAAGCGGTAGTTCGGCATGATGAGCACATCGGCGGATATCATCATCTGAGTGAGAAAAAGCATGAAAAGAAAGTTTTTTCCGATGAAATTTATTCTCGCAAAGGCATAGCCTGCGGTGGTGACTGAGAAAAACTGCACTGCAAGCGTTGCTGCCACCATAAGTATGGTGTTGATATAATACGTGCCGAAAGGCGCTGCGTCAAGTATTCTTTTGATATTTTCAAGCGTTGGAACGGAAAGCTTGTACAGATCAAGGGAATCCGCACGGGGAACAAGTGCTGTTCTTATCATCCAGAGCAGGGGTATCAGTGATATCACTGCCATGGCAAGCATTATCACAGCAGCCAGCACGAAAAAGGGAGTTATCTCCGCCTTTTCCGCAGGTGACTTTGACTGTTCAAGCTTACGCTCTTCTTTTTTCATCTGCATCTTCTGTAACACAGAAGCCTTCTGTTTTGCAGAAAGAACTGCAATAGTATTTTCAGGCATATTATCCTCCCTTTCATCAGCTGTAGTAGGTGCGTCTGTCCTGAGTGAAGAACTGCACGCCTGTTACTATGAGCAGCATTACAACAAGCACCACAGTCATGGCAGAGGCACGTCCTGCGTCCCAGAAATCAAAGCCTGTCTGGAAGATGTAGTAAAGCACCATATTTGTGGAGTTGTTTGGGCCGCCCTTGGTCATGATATAAAGATGATCCACCATCTTATAGGCATTTGTCAGAGCGATTATTGAAACGTATATTGTTGTGGGTCTCAGCAGCGGCCATGTTATCTTTGAAAAGACGTAGAAGCCGTTTGCGCCGTCCAGCTTGGCAGCCTCATACAGCTCATGGGATATTCCCTGCATTCCGCTTATGTAGAATATCATAAGATATCCCGCCTGCTTCCAGATGAGCATTATGATTATGCCCCAGATAGCAAGCTTGGGGTCGGAAAGCACACGGAGGTTGGGGAAGAAATGTCCCAGCAGACCGTAGCCCGGAGTGTAGATGAAAAGCCAGATATTTGCCACGGCCACCATGGGCAGCACTGTAGGATAGAAGAATGAAAGACGGGCAAAGGAGCGGCTGAACTTCACCTTTTCGGTAAAGAGAGCCATCATTGCGGAAAGTGCGATGCTCACGGGAACGGTTATCACCGCAATGAGGAGATTGTTTTTAAATGACTGCACAAAAACTGCGTCCTTTGCAAGGTGAGTGTAGTTATACAGCCCAACGAACTTAGGGGTTATAACTGCCAGGTCATCTTTGAAAAGGCTGGAATATATACTGCTGCCTATGGGATAAAGGGTAAAAAGGCAGAGAAAGATAAAAGCGGGCAGCAGCATGAGATATGCTTTTCCTGTGTCCTTGAAAAGCCGTTTCTTTTCGTTTTTTGTCAGCTTTTTTCTTGGAGCGGCTTTCTTTGGTGCCGCAGTGACGGTGTTCAAATACTGTTCCTCCTTCGGATTAAATTTTGGCTCCCACCTTTTTCAGATGAGAGCCGATATATACTGATCTTTGATCGTTCTATCTGCCGTGTCCGACTATAAGATTGACCAAAGATCAGTATTCAGGAAAGGATATGGAAAAAGGAAGAAAAACCTTAGAAGTAAGCTCGATTATCTATACTGAGCCAGAATCTCGTCTGCCTGAGACTGGGCATTGTCAAGAGCGGTCTTGGCATCGGAAGCGCCTGTCATTACGGACTCGATTGCGGTATCAAGGATATCCTGAACTGCGCCCTGGTCGTAAACGGAGAACTCTGCGTGGCCGTATTCAAGCTGATCTCTTGCAACAAGTGCCTGAGGGAAATCTGCGGTGTACTGCTTCATTCTCTCGGTCTCATAAGCTTCGGGACGGGTAGCAACGTAGCCTGTGTCGATGCTCCACTGAGCAACTCTCTCGGGGTCGCTTGTCATCCACTTGATGAAGGTGTAAGCTGCCTGTGTCTGCTCCTCGGGAACGCCCTTGAAGAGGTAGAAGTTTCCGCCGCCTGTGGGTGAGCCGTAAGAGGTATCAGCGGGAAGCATTGCTGTGCCGAAATCAAATGTAGCGTTGTTCTTGATATTGGTAAGGTTGCCTGTGGTGGTGTAGATCATTGCGGCTCTCTGCTCCAGGAAGTCGGAGGGAGTGGTTGACCATGCGGTAGTGCCGGGTGCCTGAACGCCTGCATCGGAAAGGCTCTTCCAGAATTCAAGACCTCTGATAGTTCTTTCATCATTGAAGTAAACCTCTGTACCTGTGTCGTTCATGATATTGAAGCCGTCCTGCTGGTTGCAGAAGGTCTGGAGCATCCAGTAAGCGTATCCTGCCTTGTCGGAGGGGATCTGGATACCGTAGCGTGTTGTTGTGCCGTTCTCGGTCTTGGTCAGCTTCTTGGAATAGTCCATAAGCTCGTCCCATGTCTTGGGAGGTGCCTCGGGATCAAGTCCTACTTCCTTGTAAGCGTCCTTATTGTAGTAAAGGATAATCGTACTTCTCTGCCAGGGGATACCGTAGGTAAGGTCTCCGCTGCGGCTGTTCTGCATGAAGCCGTCATAGAAGCCGTTGAGCCATTCCTGATCCTCTGCGGAAGTCGCAAAGCTGTTGATATCGTAGATAGCGTCCATGGAAAGCAGGGAGTAAAGGTCGATGGAGAACATAAGTGCCAGAGCGGGAGTGTTGCCTGACTTGATAGCAGCCTGAACCTTTGTTCTTGTTTCTGCATATGTGCCTGCGTAAACGGGATTTACGGTGATGTTGGGATATTCGCTGTGGAACTCATCGCAAAGGTTGGAGATGAGCACATCAGGTCCGCCGCCTACTGAAACGGGGAAGTACATATCAAGTGTAATATCCTGTGCGGGTGTTGAATCTGCTGTATTATCCGCATTGTCGGAAGAAGCAGCGGAGGTATCTGCGGATGAAGTGTCAGCGGAAGCTGTCTTTGTTGTTGTCTCGGAGGAAGCTGTGTCGGCAGATGATGTATCTGCACAGCCTGTCATGCTTACCGCAAAAATGCCTGCCATCACAAGTGCAAGTCTTTTTGACTGATTTTTAAGAACCGAATTTCTCATAAAATTTTTCCTTTCGTATCTGACTTTGCTTATCATTTTCTGATCGCACTGTCATGATATCACCCGAAAAAAGCAAAGTCAATCACTTTTACAGAGGTTTCACGCAGTTTTCCTTTGACGCAAAAAGCAGGAATACGGATTTTACAGTTCCGTCTAAAATCGAAATCTGTGTAAATATCAGTGCTGTAATATTGACAACAAAAGTGCGGTGTGATAAATTTTATAGGTACAATAACTCACTTGAAAGGAAATAAATATGAAGCTTAAAACAGAAAGCCTTATTTTTGATATGGACGGTACTCTCTGGGACAGTGCCGCAAATGTAGCCGCATCATGGAACGAGGAGCTGCGCAGGAACGGCAGCAACGTTACCTTTACCGAGCAGGACGTTAAAAGCGTTATGGGTCAGACCATGGACGCTATCGCCCTGAAATTCTTCGGCGACAATGAACCCGAAAAGGGACTGAAGCTCATGGAGCGCTGCTGCGAATATGAAAACGAATATCTCTCCATACACGGCGGCATCTTATATGACAGGCTGGAGGAAACGCTGAAAAGGCTTTCCGCAAACCACAGGCTGTTTATAGTAAGCAACTGCCAGTCGGGCTATATAGAAGCCTTTCTGAAATTCTACGGCTTTGAAAAATACATCACCGACCACCTTTGCTGGGGCGACAACAAGCTGCCCAAAAGCGAGAATATCCGCCTGATAATGGAGAAAAACCACGTTGCCGACGGAACATATATGGGCGACACTCAGCTTGACTGCGACAGCGCATATGCGGCAGGCGCAAGGTTCATTCACGCCGCCTACGGCTTCGGCACGGCGGACAGGTATGACCTGAAAATATACAGCTTCGCAAAGCTCACCGAATGTGTGGAGTAATGTTACTTTTTTCCATATGTCTGAAACTAAAATCCATTGATTTCCCATTGGCAGTGTGATATAATTTAATAAAATCACTGCGCACAAAATATCACACGAAGGGGAAGATATCATGATAAACACTTACATTGCCGCTCTTGCGGCATACGGTCTCAAAACAGGTCTTATCACCGCAGATGACAGAATATTTGCGATAAACTCTATCCTTGCCGCTTTGGGTCTGGACGATTATGAGGAGCCTGAAAATATCCCTGACATGGAGCTTGAAGAGATACTCAAGGGTCTGCTGGACTTTGCCTGCTCGAAGAATATCATTCCCGACAGCATCGCTTACCGTGACCTTTTTGATACAAAGCTCATGGCCTGCCTTACTCCCCGTCCCTCGGAGGTCATTGCAAAGTTCAAGGCTGACTATGCTGTCTCCCCTGTCACCGCTACCGACAATTACTACAAGCTCAGCCGTGACACCGATTATATCCGCCGCTACCGCATTGCAAAGGATATAAAGTGGAAGACTGAGACCGAATACGGTGAGCTTGATATCACCATCAACCTCTCGAAGCCCGAAAAGGACCCCAAGGCAATAGCTGCCGCAAAGAACGCCAAGCAGAGCGGCTATCCCAAGTGCCTGCTGTGTCCCGAGAATGTGGGCTATGCGGGCCGCCTCAATCACCCTGCACGCCAGAACCACAGAATTATCCCTGTAGATATCTGCGGCGAGCCATGGGGCTTCCAGTACTCCCCTTACGTTTACTACAACGAGCACTGCATTCTTTTCAACACCAAGCACACTCCTATGGTCATCGACAAGAAAGCTTTTGAAAAGCTCTTTGACTTTGTAAGCAAATTCCCCCACTATTTCATCGGTTCAAATGCAGATCTGCCTATCGTAGGCGGCTCTATCCTGAGCCATGAGCATTTCCAGGGCGGAAACTACACCTTTGCAATGGCAAAGGCAAATATCGAAAAGGAATACAAGATAAAGGGCTTTGAAGATGTTACAGTGAGAAGAGTAAAGTGGCCCATGTCCGTTATAAGGCTCAGAAGCGCCGACACAGGCAGACTTGTGGAGCTGGCAGACATTATCCTTACCAAGTGGAGAGGCTACACCGATGAGGCTGCTTTCATCTTTGCGGAAACTGACGGCGAGCCTCACAACACCATCACTCCCATTGCCCGCAGGAACGGCGATATGTACGAGCTTGATCTGGTGCTGAGAAACAACATCACCACCGAGGAACACCCTCTGGGCGTATATCATCCTCACGCAGAGCTGCACCACATCAAAAAGGAGAACATCGGTCTTATCGAAGTCATGGGTCTGGCAGTTCTCCCCGCACGTCTTAAAAACGAGATGCAGCAGCTGGCAGATGTGCTTGTGACAAAGGGCGTAAGCGCAGTCCGCAGCGACCCTGTTCTTGAAAAGCACGCCGACTGGGCTGAGGAATTCTGTTCAAGAAGGACTGTCAATGCCGACAACGTTCACGATGTCATTCGTGACGAGATAGGAAAGGTATTTGCAAAAGTCCTGGAGCACGCAGGCGTTTACAAGCGCACTCCCGAGGGAGAAGCTGCTTTTGACAGATTTGTTGAATACCTCAACAAGTAAATAACAAAAAAATCCCCTTCGACTTTGACGTACACATCAAAGATCGGAAGGGGTTATTTCTGTCCTTTTAAGAACAGTGAAAATCAAAAAAGGAAAATGGGAAATGATTTTTATACTAATCTTTAATCGTTCTATAGACAAAGCCGACAGATGAAATAAGACCAGTCTAGGAAAGCGACTGCAGGCGGGCCTGTCGCCCGGCAAGGGAGCTTGACGAAGAATGGGCTTATTTCAGCCGAGGATTTGTCTATAGGTTGATTGAGGATTAGTATTATAACAAAAGAGTATTGGAATAGGCTATTAAATATGCTTTTATGAGAGAAAATTACTTGGCAAGATCCTCGCCGAGAGCCTTGCACTTTGCAAGATCTTCATCGGAGGGAGTGAGGTTAACGATAAGTCCCTCGCCGCCAACGATCTCAGCGCCTGCTGCTGTGCAGCGGTCTGCCCAGGTTCTCATCCACTCGCCGTCGCCCCAGTCGTAAGAACCGAAGAGAGCGATCTTCTTGCCGGAGAGCATGCTCTCGATGCCTGTGAAGAAAGGCTCGAACTCATCTTCCTCCAGAACTTCGGAACCCATTGCGGGGCAGCCGAATGCAAGTCTGTCATAATCTGCGATATTGCCGCTGAAATCGGAAACGCTGAACAGCTCTGCGCCTGCGCCCTCTGCAACAGCCTTAGCCATCATTTCGGTATTGCCTGTACCGCTCCAGTAAATAACTGCAATTTTCATTGAAAGATCTCCTTTTATCAAGATATTCTGAGCGCCTGATAGATATCAATGCCCTCATTTAATTTATTGCACAGAAATTTTCTGCACCTTCCGTAATTTGCAAACGTACGCTCCGCCGCTTCCACGTTGCCGTAAACCTTCCAGCAGCCGCAAAGCTTGAAGTTTCCGCCGTTGTTCTCGATAAAGCCTTTGACATCTTCAAAGGGATATCCGAGAAAAACACCTATCTCATGAGGGAAATCCCCATGCTCACATATTCTTTCCGAAAGTCTGTCAAGACATTCATCAAAAGATAAATTCTCGCCGTATCCATAGCCTGCGAGAAGCTGTTTTGCCGTACAGTCGGAAAGCCGTTTTTCCATAAGCTTTTCGCTGTAAAGTAAGATCAGGGCTCTGTTTTTGCAGCAGCACAGCTGCTTTATTTTCAGCCCTCTTGATACCGCCCTGCGGTTGAAAAATTCAAGATGTGCTTCAACATCAAATTCGTCCATAGAAAGTGAAAGCAGACCTGCGCATTTTATTCCCAGCAATGTGGGAGCTGTGTGCATTGCAAGCTTGCGCTCGAATTTCAATTCACGTTCTGACATTTTGGCACCGCCTTTTGTTTGATTGATATGATTAGCTTTCGCTAACTGCATGCTGTAAAAAAATCAGCAGCAGTACTGCTCAAGAATACTCTTGAGTGCGCTTACACTTGCGCTGTGTATTCTTGCAACGGGAATATCGTGCTTCTGGGACTTCTGATTAACGCTGTTTACCATCTTGTGTGAACAGGTGCTTGTGAAAACTACCATCAGATCGGGTGTGCCAAGCTTGTTTTCAAAGTCGGAAGGCATCTGCGTGAAAACCTTTGCCTTGCAGTTATATGACTTGCAGATATCCTTGTATCTTGTAGCCATTCTGTCGTTTCCGCCTACTACAACTACGCTCATTTTTATTTTCCTCCTTTATAAAAATTTGATCTATCTCGATTAGCCTTTGCTAACTAACTATAGTATATCATATATTTTTTAGTTAGTCAAGGGTAACTTAATAATTTTTTATAGTAATTTTTCCTGTGATATCAAAGGGTAATTCATGCTCTCCGTGAAATAATAATCACATATCCGAATACAAGGAAGTGATAATATGTCAAAGCAGGGAATGAACCGTATCAGCCGCACCCATGTAAAGCCACGCAATGAAGCTGCTGCCGTGCCTGAAATACAGGGCAAGGCAAAGCACGGGAACGAAAAGGCAAATCCCATTATTGCAGGGACTCATGCGCCTTCGCTGAAGGTTTACCACTCAGAGCCTCATTCGCACGAATAGTTTTGATATCATAATGCCTTATGATACTTTCTGATATGCTTTTTGAGCTTGTCAAAGGACTGGGCGCTGATATTATGTTCAAGGCGGCAGGCGTCCTCCGCAGCTGTTTTTTCGTCAACCCCTATGCCGATGAGCCAGTCTGTAAGCACCGTATGGCGCTCATAAACGCTTTCCGCCGCTTTTCTTCCGTCATCGGTGAAGGTGATATATCCGTTGTCATCAACACGGATAAATCCCCCGTTTTTAAGCAGTCCCACTGCACGGCATACGCTGGGCTTGGTAACGTTCATCTCACGGGCGATATCAACAGAACGCACTTCTCCGTTGCGGTTGCCGAGAACAAGGATAGTTTCAAGATAGTCCTCGCCTGACTGTCCGAGATTGCTCATATATCCGTCTCCTCTCCAATACAGCAAAACAGCCCGGATATGATGTCGGATCATATCCGAGCTATTTTACAGTGTCTCGTATCTATAGTTCTATTGCTTTTATCTCTTTACATTGAATGCAGCCATTCCGGGATAAACTGCACTTGCACCAAGCTCTTCTTCAATTCTGAGGAGCTGGTTGTACTTTGCAACACGCTCACTTCTGCTGGGTGCGCCTGTCTTGATCTGGCAGGTGTTGAGAGCAACTGCAAGGTCTGCGATTGTTGTATCGGCAGTCTCGCCGGAACGGTGAGAAGAAATTGCAGTGTAGCCTGCCTTGTGAGCCATCTTGATAGCTTCAAGTGTTTCGGAAACAGAACCGATCTGGTTGAGCTTGATAAGGATAGAGTTGCCGCAGCCAAGGCTGATGCCCTTTGCAAGTCTCTCGGTGTTGGTTACGAACAGATCGTCGCCGACCAGCTGTACCTTGCCGCCAAGCTCCTTGGTAAGCTCCTGCCAGCCTTCCCAGTCCTCTTCGTCCAGAGCGTCCTCGATGGAGATGATGGGATACTTTTCAACAAGCTGCTTCCAGTGAGCAATAAGCTCGGAAGATGTGAACTTTGTGCCTGCCTTGGGGAGAATGTATTCGCCCTTCTTTGAACCCTTCCACTCACTGGAAGCAGCGTCCATAGCGATCATAAAATCCTTGCCCGGCTCATAGCCTGCGTTCTTTACAGCTTCGAGAATGTACCGGATAGCTTCTTCATCGCTTCCAAGGTCAGGAGCAAAGCCGCCCTCGTCACCTACGGAAGTAGCAAGGCCCTTGGACTTAAGAAGTGCTGCCAGAGCATGAAATACCTCTGCGCACTGTCTGAGAGCTTCCTTGAAGGAAGGAGCGCCTACGGGCATTATCATGAATTCCTGAACGTCAACGGTATTTGCTGCATGAGCGCCGCCGTTAAGAATGTTCATCATAGGAACGGGAAGTCTGTTGCCGCTTACGCCGCCGAGGAATCTGTAAAGAGGCACACCCATAGCAATGGAAGCTGCTCTTGCAGCCGCAATGGAAACAGCAAGGATAGCATTTGCGCCGAGCTTTGACTTATCCTTTGTGCCGTCAGCGTCGATCATAGCCTTATCAACCGCATATGTATCGGAAGCGTCAATGCCCTTTACAGCGTCGTTGATAACAGTGTTGATGTTCTCAACTGCCTTTGAAACGCCCTTTCCGCCGTATCTGGACTTGTCGCCGTCACGAAGCTCAAGAGCCTCAAACTCACCTGTGGAAGCACCGCTGGGAGCAGTACCTCTGCCGACAGTACCGTCAGCAAGATAAACCTCAGCCTCAACTGTGGGGTTTCCTCTGGAATCAAGGATCTCTCTGCCTATAACCTTTTCAATAGCTGTATAAACCATAGCTTTTACCTCCGTATTATATTTCGCATTATACGTTAGCCTCCGCTAACGTATATATTATATCACGCATATTTGAGTTAGTCAACGCTAATTTAATGTCATTTTATTTGAAATTATCTTGATATATGAAAAAATTTCCACAGTTGTATTTTTTTAGAACCTGTCTTCATAAGAAACGTGTGCGGATTTTCGAGCATAATTTTGTTGCAGAGTAGGCAAAAATCCGCAGGCGGGCTTTCGCCCGGCAAGGATTTTTAACGCAGTCTGCGGCAAAATTTGCCGAAAAGACGTGCGCATATGCTTGTGAAGACGGGTTCTTATATTGATGATGACTACATACAAAAAGCCGTTCTGTCCAAAGGCTCGGACGAGGCATTTTTTAACACAGTGACAGTCAGCAGCAGCTCCATAGACATCTCCCCCTCCATGTGCGAGATAGACTAATTTTGTGATAACCATAATCCGACAGTTATTTCGGGAAAATCAGTCCATAATATAACAGCAAGCATATTATACCTTGTTATAGGAGATGTTGGAACTGATGTATAATCCCGAACTATTGACACGAAAAGCAAACACTGTAATAAATAAGGCTTTTCTGCGTGCAGGAAAGCTGGGACACACCTATGTGGGCAGCGAGCATCTGCTCCTTGCCCTTGCCTCGGAAACGGGAAGCACCTCCGCAAGTATCCTGCGCTCCTGCGGTGCTACCGAGGAAAAGATACTGGGGAGAATAATCCGTCTCATCGGCCGTGGAGAGCCGTCGGTGGTTGACAGCGACTCATTTACCCCTGCTGTGGCACGGATCATCTCCGCCGCCTGCCGTAATGCAGGGGCTACCGCCGAAAAGCCTGCGGGCACGGAGCATATCCTCGCCGCAATGCTAAAAGAGGAAAACTGCACCGCCGTAAGCATCATAACGGACATGGGCATAAGCACCGCCTCAGTTCTGGGAACGTGCAGGGGGCTTTCGGGGCTGGATATGAAGTATTTTCCGCCAATCACAAAAGCGCCCACCCTTATAAAGTACGGCAAAGATCTGACCGCTGCGGCTGCGGAAAACAAGTGCGACCCTGTTTTCTGCCGTGACAAAGAAATAGCTCGGGTGATACGCATATTGTCCCGCCGCACAAAAAACAACCCATGCCTTGTGGGAGAAGCCGGCGTGGGCAAGACAGCCGTTGCGGAGGGCGTAGCGGCAGCCATCGTATCGGGAGATGTGCCCGACACCCTGAGGGGAAAGCACATTTTTGCCCTTAACCTTACCTCTATGCTTGCTGGCGCAAAGTACAGGGGCGATTTTGAGGACAGGATAAAGCTCTGCATCGACGAGGTGATCGAAAACGGCAGCATTATCCTTTTTATTGACGAGCTTCACACCATTGTGGGAGCAGGTGCGGCAGAGGGCGCCATTGATGCCGCAAATATCCTGAAGCCCCAGCTTGCCCGTGGAGAGCTGCGGATAATCGGCGCCACCACCTTTGACGAATACCGCAAGTTCATCGGCAAGGATTCTGCCCTGGAGCGGCGCTTCCAGCAGGTCATGGTGAGCGAGCCCTCACCCGAGGACGCTGTGAAGATACTGACAGGTCTCTGCCCATGCTACGAAAACTATCATAAGGTGCATATCTCATCAGAAGCGATTCAGGCGGCGGTGGATATGTCCGTTCGGTATGTGAATGACCGCTGCCTGCCAGACAAGGCCATTGACCTTATCGACGAAGCCGCTTCCAAGGTGCATATAAGGAACGGCAAAAAGGGTCTGAACGGTCTTGCGGAGGAGCTTACCGCCCTTATCGACAGAAATATGCCGAAAAAAGGCTCACTTGCGGAGGCTGTCGCTTCCGAAAACACAGCTCTGCCCACAGTCACAGCCGAGGACATTGCGGAGATACTTTCCGCCGCCACAGGCATTCCCGCCAGCAGGATATCGGAAGATGAGAGCAAGCGGCTCATAGGGCTTGAAGAGGAGCTTCACAAGCGTGTTATCGGACAGAATGAAGCGGTATCCGCCGTGGCAAATGCCGTCCGCCGAAGCAGGGCGGGGCTGAGAGACCCCAAGCGTCCCGTAGGCTCATTTATATTCTCGGGCCCGTCGGGAGTGGGAAAGACCGAGCTTGCCAAAGCCCTTGCCGCCAGTCTTTTTGACAGCGAAAAGGCGCTTATCCGCTTTGATATGTCCGAATATATGGAAAAGCACAGCGTTTCACGGCTCATCGGCTCTCCCCCGGGATATGTGGGCTATGACGAGGGCGGTCAGCTGACTGAGCAGGTGCGCCGCAGGCCCTATTCCGTCATACTTTTTGACGAGATCGAAAAGGCCCACCCAGATGTTTCAAACATTCTCCTGCAGATACTGGAGGACGGCATTCTCACCGACAGTCAGGGACGGCGGATATCCTTTGCAAATACAGTGATAATCCTTACCTCAAACATCGGCGCAAAGGAGCTGACGGACAAAAGCTCCCTTGGCTTCGGCAGCAGCGTAATGACAGCTGCGGAGGAAAACAAGCGCATAAAAGCTGAGGTCACAAAGGAGCTGAAAAAGTTTTTCCGTCCCGAAATGCTTGGGCGCATTGACGAGACCATCGTATTCGGCAAGCTGGACGGAAACGAGACGGAAAGCCTTGCACGGAAGCTACTTGACGAGCTGAGAACACGTGCGCTTGCCATGAATATCTCCGTTGAATTTGCCCCCGAAGCGGTGACGAAGCTCATAAGCTGCGGCGAGAACGGAAAGCGTCCCGAAGCCCGTGCCCTGCGGCACATCATCACCGAGCAGATAGAAAATCTTCTCAGCATGAAGCTTATCGGCGGAGAAATATGCAAGGGCGACAACGTTATCCTCACAGCCGATGAAAACGGCTTCCGCTTTGCCTCCGACCAAAAGGTATAATACACCGACACAGCGCATATATATGACCAAAGCACATGAAAGGTGGTCATAAATTTGCCTAATGTCTTTTTAAGCCCCTCGACTCAGGAGTGGAACAAGTACGCCACGGAGGGCAACGAGGAACAGTATATGAATCTGCTTGCCGACCTGATGGAGCCCTATCTGCTGTCATCGGGCATAAGCTTTACACGGAACGATCCTGCAAGGAACGTTAACGGAGCGATACAGGACTCCAACAACGGCTGGCATGACGTTCATCTGGCGCTGCATACCAATGCGGGGGGCGGTCAGTATGCCAATGTTACACGGGGCGTTGAGATATACTACTCCCCCTACTCCGAGTACAGCAGGCGGCTTGCAACCATTATCGCAAACAATATGGAGACTATTTATCCTATCCCCGCCAAGGTGTCGGCGATACCCACCACATCTCTTGCGGAGGTGACAAGGACAAAGGCAGTGGCGGTGCTGGCTGAGCTGGGCTATCACGACAATTTTGAGGACGAAGCGTGGCTGAAAAACAATCTGGAGACCATTGCCCGCACACTGGTGCAGTCATTATGCGATTATTTCGGCATACCCTTTGTGGAGCCCGGACCTGTGAGAACGGGAGTAGCCGCAACTGACGGCTCCAACCTTAATATCCGCAGCTATCCCTCAACGGAATCCTACATTGTGGGAAAGATACCTGACGGCGGTCATGTAAATATTTACGGTGAATCCGGGAACTGGTACATTGTTAAATGCGGTGACACAACGGGATATGCGGCAAAGGATTTTATAACGCTGACATAAAATAAAGCGGAGCATTCCATTTTACTGAAATGCTCCGCTTTTGTTTATTTATCCTTAAAATGCTGAACTATCAGATATACCGCTCCCGCAATTATCAATATGACTGCGCATATCACTATGGGGATATATCCGATGTTTTCTTCCGTAAGAAAGCTCATATCACGCCTCGAACTTAAAGGACTTGAAGTCAAAGTCGCTGCCGGGGAGGAATGCAAACGCTACCTTGCACTTGCCGCTTATTCCTTCAAGAGCAAACTCTCTGGGAGTGTATTCATCTGCACCCTTGAACTCGGCAAGAACACGCTTTTCGGTGTCGCCTGTGAAGATAACGTGAATACTGTTGAGGGGCAGGTGGGACTTACCTGTGATGATTATCTTTGTGGGCTGCTTCTCGCTGAAATCAAACTCGCCGAAATTCAGCATAACGTTGTTGCCTATTCCTGTAACTGCGTCAGGCTCGGCGGTAAACTTGTCACCGTAAACGCTCTCATTGTCCGCAGCGTTTATCTCGCCGAACTCCTTGTCGGGCTTCCGGAATACAAAGCCCTGAACGTTGTAGCCGTCATCGGACTCCATTACAAAGGTGTGCATACCCTTGAGCACCTTATTGAGCTTGAAGGTGTTGGGGATATAGGTGAGCCACTGGGGAGGCTCATGGTAGCTGAACTCGCCTATCATCTCGCCGCCCTCGCCGGGGATACCGTCATAGAAGCGGATCTTTACGGGTGTGGTGCAGTTTGCGAAGATGGGCACTGTTACAGTGTCGCTTCCTATGCTGCCGAAGTCAACGTTCTCGAAGCCAAACCAGCTGTTTTCATTTGCAAAGCCTGCGCCTCTTTCGATGCCGTTGCTGATGTTATCGGTCTGAACGGTGTGAAGTCCGCCAAGTACAAGCTCGTAGGGATTGAAGGAAGCTGCGCCCAGTCCCTCGCCTGTGAGCTTCAGGGCGGTAAGGATATGGTACTTCTCTGTGCCGTTCTTGCAGAGCGCTCTCAGGAAGAACTCGCCGTCGCCCTTGCAGCGAACTGTAATCTCGCCGTTTTCAACGGAAACTATCTCGGCGATATTGGACTTAATGCCGAGAACTGTTGTGATCCTAAACTCAATATCATTTGCGTAGGTCGCATTTGCGGGATATACCTTTGCTCTGAACTTCATCTCCTTGCAGTCGGGAGTGAATGTTCTGGAGTCGCTTACAAATTCTATCTTGCGGACAGGAATGTCGATAGTCTCATCGGGGCACTCGGCATTTCTGTGAGTGTTCTCTTCCATTGCGGAGATACCGCTCACCTTATCAGCCTGAACAGCCTTGAGGGTAACTGTGCTGTCGGGGAGAGAGGGAGAGGTTACCTTGACGGTGATATCCCCTGCTTCCTCCTTGGCTGCGATTATTGCAATAAGCTTGCCTGAGAAAAGTCTGCGGGAGGTTCCCTTGTACTGCTCGTAATCGGTGGAGTCGCCGTTGTCCAGTCCCACAAGTCTGCCTGCGCCGCTTACCTCAACGAATACACGGTTGTTGGCATTTGCAACGTGGTTGCCCTCTGCGTCGAATGCGGATATCTCAACAAATGCAAGGTCGGTGCCGTCTGCCTTGACAGTATCATTTTCGGGGATAAGGCGTATCTCAGCGGTATCGCCGAAGGAGCGCTGAACATCACGTGCGATCTCATTGCCGCTCTCGTCGTAAGCAATCGCCAGCAGCTCGCCCTTGGTGTATTTTGCAATGGTGTTGAGGGTAAGCTCCGTGCCCTTTACATGGTCGATATCCTTTTCGGCAATTTTTTCACCGTTGAGGAAAAGCTCAACTCTGGGGGCGTTGGTGGTAACTCTTATATCGATTTCCTGACCCTCGATGAAATCCCAGTAAGGGAAGATATGAACGAAAGGAGACTTCTTATAATCTGTCCACTCGGCACGGAAGATATATGCGCTGTCCTTGGGGAAGCCTGCGGTATCTATCTGACCAAAGTAGCTGTTCTTTGTATCGTATGGAGTAGGCTCACCGATGTAGTCAAAGCCTGTCCAGATGAACTGACCTGCGCAGAACTCGGCGTCACGGTCGGGAATGATGCACGCCTCGGTGTTCTTTGCAGCCCAGCCTGTGGTGCTGTTGCCAAGGGCGGAGCACTGCTCGTCATCATCGGAGAGGACGGACTGTGCAAGGGGAAAGTGATATACGCCACGGCTCTGCACAACGGAGGAGGTCTCACTGCCGTAGATCATCCAGTCGGGGTGCTTTTCGTGCTGCTCATGGTAAAGTCTCTCGGCATAGTTGTAGCCTGCCAGCTTTACGATATCCGCACACTTCTGTGCGCCCTCCCACTGCATGAAGTTGGAGCCGATGGTAACATATCCGTTTGCTCTGTAATCATGCTCACGGACAAGTCCCAGTAGCCATGAAGCTATCTCCTGACCTCTTTCGTCAGCGTGGGTGTCATATATTTCGTTTCCTATGCTCCAGCCGATAACTGAGGGGTGGTTTCGGTCACGGCGTACCCATGAAGCAACATCTGTGGGAGCCCACTCGTGGAAAAATCCTGCATAGTCATAGTCGGTCTTGTGTCTCTCCCACATATCAAAGCCCTCGGAGAGAATGAGGAAGCCCATTTCATCTGCCAGCTCCATAAGCTCAACAGCGGGCATATTGTGGCTGGTTCTTATAGCGTTGATGCCCATAACTCTGAGCTTTTTCAGCTTTCTTACGATAGCCGCACGGTTAACGGCAGCACCAAGTGAGCCAAGGTCATGGTGCTCGCAGCAGCCGTGGAGCTTTACATGCCTGTCGTTAAGAAAGAAGCCCTTGTCGGTGGTGAACTCAGCCTTGCGGAAGCCGAAGCGGTTCTTTACGGTCTGTATGGTCTCGCCGTTCTTTACAAGCTCTGTTACCATGGTGTAAAGGTGAGGATCGTCGATATCCCACAGCACGGGCTTGTCAACGTGCATTGTTATGGTATTTACGGAGTAGTTCACCTTGTCGCTGCGGATAGCCTCGGGGATACGTGTCCTGTCATATGCGCAGCAGGGATATTCGGAAGAACATACTGCCTTGTCGCCATCATAAACGGTCTCTCTTATTGAAAGCCCCTCGACGGTAACGCCTGCGGGGCGAACTGCCTCGGCGGAAACTGTAACATTGCCCTCAATATCGGCGGAGATATAAACACCGTCACTTGTGATATGGCAGTCGGGGTAATTTCTCAGCCATACACGGCGGTAAATTCCTGCGCCCGAGTACCATCTGGAGTTGGGGCAGCGGTAATCAACACGAACGGTTATCTCGTTCTCGCCGTCACGGAGCAGGTCAGTAATGTCAAACTCGAATGTGGAATAGCCGTACTTCCACTCCCCTGCCAGTTCACCGTTAACGTAGGTCTTGCTGTCCATATAAACGCCCTCGAAGCGAATGGAGGTGCGAACGCCGTCAAGCTTTTCATAGCTGAACTTTTTTCTGTACCAGCCTGTGGAGGTCTCGTAAAGATTTCTTGTTTCATAGATCATCCAGTCGTGGGGAATATCCACTCTTGTCCATTTAAGGTCAGAGGAATACTCGGTATCAATGGGATTTTTTGAAAATTCCCAGCCGTCACAGAAAAGATGATCTTTTGAGATTTCGTTGAGATTCATATTGATTTTTCCTTCCATATATATTATAATTTACTATGTAAAAATTTTAAACCAAAGGACGTGCGGACATGGACGAAGCCATTTACCCCATAGCCAAGAACCCTAACAAGTCGCTGCTGACTGCCGCAGGAGTGGGCTGGTGCGACCTGCAATATCACTGCATACGCAAGGACGGATACCCTCAGCCCCAGATAAACTACTGCACCGAGGGCAAAGGCGTTCTTGTCACAGAGGGAAAAAACACGGAGATAACAAAGGGAATGTCTTTTTTTCTCCCTGCCGATGTGCCACACGAATACTACGCTCTGGGCGATGTGTGGTCGCTTGAATGGGTAACATTTTCAGGCTGCGGCTGCGCTGCACTGCTGGAGCAGTTCGGGCTGAAAAACGCCGTCACCGCATTCCATGAGGATCCAAGCGAAATGGAGCGTGCATGGCAGTCCATCTACACCATTCTCAAGCGCAATAACGAAAACGCCTCTCTCCGTGCGGATTCCTATATGTACCGATTTCTTACCGAATACCAGATAAGCCGCATGAAGCCTGCGGGAACACCCTCGGAATTTTCCGCTTTCAAGCTGGCGGAGGAATACATCTCCGCTCATCTGTCGGAAGAGATAGCCATGGAGGATATCGCCGCTGCCGCAGGAGTTTCCCCCCAGTACCTGTGCCGAATTTTCAAGCGCAAGACCGATATGCGTCCATTCCAGTACATCAACTGCCGCCGGCTTTCCTATGCAAAGCAGCTGCTCACCAAGGGAAACATGACCGTTTCTCAGGTGTCGGAGGCGGTGGGATATCACGATGCCAGTTATTTCTGCAAGCTGTTCCGTGCCCAGGAGGGAGTTTCTCCGAAAAAGTTTATGTCCTCGTGAAAAATTTTGTATGATTTAACTGAATTATACCGCAAAATCCACCCTTTGTCAATATAAGCTTTTTCGCCCCAAAGTAAAAATATAAATATTTGAAACTGATTTATACTAATCTTCAATCGTTCTGTAGATAAAGCCCACAGATAGAATAAGACCAGTCAAGGAAAGTGACCGCAGGCGGGCTTGCCGCCTGGCAAGGGAGCTTGACGAAGAATGGGCTTATTCTATCCGAGGATTTGTCTATAGGTTGATTGAAGATTAGTATTACACATAAAAAAATCCGACCTGAAACGCAAACAAATCAAGTTGCGTTTCAGGTCGGTCATTTTTATAATTCTTATGCCTTTTTCTTCTGAGCAGGCTTGGTGCCTGTGGCGATAAGGGGCTTTGCGCCCTCTGTTACGCACGCCTCAGTGATAGTCACCTTGACAATATTCTCATCGGAAGGAGCTGTGAACATAGTATCCTGTAAAAGCCCTTCAACGATAGCTCTGAGGCCTCTTGCGCCTGTTTTCTGCTTGATAGCCTTTTCTGCAATGGCAGTAAGTGCGGCATCATCAAACACAAGCTCAATGCCGTCAAGCTCGAACAGCTTCTGATACTGCTTTACCAGAGCGTTCTTAGGCTCGCTGAGTATTCTTACAAGGGCAGCTTCGTCCAGCTCGTCAAGCACTGTGATAACAGGAAGACGGCCCACCAGCTCGGGAACCATGCCGAACTTTACCAGGTCCTGAGGAGTAACGTCCTTGAAGATGTTTACTTCCTTTTCGGACTTGCTTCTTACATCTGCACCGAAGCCCAGTGTAGAGGAATCAATTCTCTTCTTGATCGTCTGCTCCAGTCCGTCAAACGCACCGCCGCAGATGAAGAGGATATTCTTTGTATTGATGTGCAGGCACTCCTGATAAGGGTTCTTTCTGCCGCCCTGAGGAGGAACGTTGGAAACTGTACCCTCGATTATCTTGAGCAGAGCCTGCTGAACGCCCTCACCGCTTACATCACGGGTGATGGACATATTCTCCGACTTTCTTGCGATCTTGTCGATCTCATCGATATAAACGATGCCTCTCTCGGCAGCCTGGATATCATAATCAGCCGCCTGAATAAGTCTGAGAAGCACGTTCTCAACGTCATCGCCAACGTAACCTGCCTCGGTAAGGGTGGTCGCATCGGCTATTGCAAAGGGTACGTCAAGTATCTTTGCAAGGGTCTGAGCAAGCAGCGTCTTACCGACACCTGTGGGGCCCAGAAGGATAACGTTTGACTTCTGAAGCTCAACAGCGTTGTCGTCCTTGTCGGAAAGGCTGTTTATTCTCTTGTAATGGTTATACACCGCAACGGCAAGAGCTATCTTTGCAGCGTCCTGACCGATGATGTATTCGTCCATGATCTTCTTTATTTCAAGGGGCTTTTTAAGGCTGAGAGCCTTGGAAGGCTTGCCGAACTTTTCAAGATGATCGGGAGACGGAACATATCCGAGTGCCTCATTATTCATGAGCATTTCATAGCAGTAAATAATGCACTCGTCGCAGATGTTTGCGTTGCCTGCTGAAAAGAGGTTCTGAACCTCAGGCTCAGTCTTGCCGCAAAAGCTGCATCTTTTAAAGTTTCTGTCTGCGGGCATCCGTATCAATCCTTTCATAGGGGTTTTAAAATAAAGCTCCGCTGCCCATACGGACATTTCCGTAAAGACGGCGGAGCTATCTCTCTTATCTTTATCTGTGCTCGATGACCTTGTCGATAAGACCGTATTCCATTGCTTCCTGAGCAGTGAGATAATTATCTCTCTCAGTATCACGCTCGATAACATCAAGAGGCTTTCCTGTATTCTTGGAAAGTATCTCATTCAGCTTGTTTCTGGTATAAACCATGTGGTCTGAATGGATCTTGATATCGGTGCACTGACCTGAAATTCCGCCGCCTGCAATGAGAGGCTGGTGGATAAGGATCTCAGAGTTGGGAAGAGCAAGTCTCTTGCCCTTGGTTCCTGATGAAAGCAGGAATGCGCCCATCGAAGCTGCCATACCCATACAAATGGTTGACACATCGCACTTGATATACTGCATGGTGTCATATATTGCCATACCAGCAGTAATGACGCCGCCGGGGCTGTTGATGTAGAAGGAGATGTCCTTTTCGGGATCCTGTCCCTCAAGGAACAGCATCTGAGCAATAACGAGGCTGGCTGTGGTGTTATTTACTTCCTCAGACAGAATGATTATTCTGTCATTCAAAAGGCGGGAGTAGATATCCATGCTGCGCTCGCCGCGGTTGGTCTGCTCTACTACATATGGTACTAAACTCATTAACTATACCTCCACTAAATAACGAAACCCCAATACGTCAAATTCAAATTACCCCGTAGATTACTTGATTACAGCCTTTTCCTTTACGAGCTTGGAAGCTGCTGTAACAACCATGTCAGTCTTGAGAGTCTCAGGACTAACAACATTCATGAGCTGCTCAACGGGAACCTTGTAGGTCTCGGACATCTTCTTGAGCTCCTCAAGAACTTCATCGTCGCTTACGGTGAGGTTCTCAAGCTGAGCGATCTTCTCGAGAGCCAGTCTGAGCTTAACGGTCTTCTGAGCCTGCTCCTCGAAGGTCTTTCTGAAAGCCGCCTTATCCATGCCAACGAAGGAGAGGTACATATCAAGGTCAAGTCCCTGCTGGGAAAGTCTGATCTCGAAATCTCTTACCATATCGTCGATCTTGTGCTCAAACATAACCTGAGGGATCTCAGCCTTCATGTTTGCAAGAATTGTATCATAGATCTTGTTTTCAACTTCTGCGTCGGCAGCCTTCTCAGCGTTGTCCTCAAGCTTCTTCTTGATATCAGCCTTCAGCTCGTCGAGAGTGTCGAACTCGGAAGTATCCTTTGCGAAATCGTCATCGAGGTCGGGAAGCTCAGTCTTCTTGATCTCGTGGAGCTTGATCTTGAACTCAGCGGGCTTGCCTGCAAGCTCTTCCATCTGATAGTTCTCGGGGAATGTTACGTTGATGGTGAACTCCTCATCGGTGTTCTTGCCAACGATCTGCTCCTCAAAGCCGGGGATAAACTGACCGGAGCCGATCTTAAGCTCGAAGCCGTCTTCCTTGCCGCCGTCGAATGCCTTGCCGTCCATGAAGCCCTCAAAGTCGATAACAACGGTATCGCCGTTCTCGACTGCTCTGTCCTCAACGGTAACGAGTCTGCCGTTCTTTTCCTGCATAGCCTTGAGCTGCTTTTCAACATCCTCATCGGTTACAGTCTTGGCGGGCTTTTCAACTTCTATACCCATATAGTCGGAAATTTCAACCTCGGGCTTGGTGATGCACTTTACCTTGAAAGAAACGCCGTTCTCCTTGGAAAGAGCGGTAACGTCGATCTCGGGTCTGTCAACGAGAGTAAGCTTAGCCTCGTCGATAGCGCCGCCAACGATCTCGGGAACCATAGCATTTACAGCATCATCATAGAAGCAGCTCTCGCCGTAGAGATTTTCGATCATCTTACGGGTAGCCTTGCCCTTTCTGAATCCGGGAACGTTGATCTTATTCTTAGCCTTTAAGTAAGCGGCCTGAACGGCAGCCTCAAATTCCTCAGCGGAAGCCTCAATTTCAAGTTCATATGTGTTTGTTTCGATTTTATTTGTAGATTTTAAGCTCATTTACAACATCCTCCATTTTAATACAAAGCATATAAAAAGATTATACCATACAAAATTTAATAAAGCTATAGCAAATATGCAATTTCTGCATTTTGCACAAATTATAATATCCTCACAGGGCAAAACTGCACATAATCGGCGGATACAAGGCGGAAATCAATGCCGTCACGCTCGCCGCACACGGCGTACTGATGGGCTCTGCCGTGAACATGGCCGTAATAGCACTTTTTTATATTATGCCTGTACATCACGTCCAGTATGTCGTAATTGTACTCCGTGCCGTATATGGGCGGGTAGTGCAGGAACACGATAGGCTCCAGCCCTGCCGCCTCAGCCGAGCAGAGGGACGTTTCCAGCCTGCCCGCTTCCCTTGCAAGCACCTTGGCATCGGCAGGCTCGCTGTTGTCGTTTATCCAGCCTCTTGTGCCGCAGATACCGTATGTATCATATGCAAAATGATTGTTGTGCAGAATTTTTATGCTGTCAAAACCGTTTTCTTCAAGGAATCGGTTCATCTTGGCATAAGTGTTCCACCAGTAATCGTGGTTGCCCTTGGAAATTATCTTTGTGCCCTTTAATTTATGTATGAAGTCAAAATCGGGAAGCGCTTCCCTGAAATTCATCGCCCATGATATATCCCCGGGAATTACCACCGTATCCTCGGGGGACACGGTCTTTTCCCAGTTTTCCGAGATGCGCTCCACGTAATTCTCCCAGCCTCCGAATTTATCCATCGGCTTGTTTACGGCAAAGGAAAGGTGCAGATCACCCATTGTAAAAAGCGCCATTTCATCCTCCTCTGCTGCGTTCGTTCAATATCAAAGGGAAAGGGACTTGAGAACGAAATCCT
This sequence comes from Huintestinicola butyrica, assembly GCF_025567215.1. NCBI lineage: Bacteria > Bacillati > Bacillota > Clostridia > Eubacteriales > Oscillospiraceae > Huintestinicola > Huintestinicola butyrica. Next base: position 212,505 of record NZ_JAOQKB010000001.1, on the reverse strand, counting down.
TCATCTCATCTCTTCCGATAGCTCCTGTGAAGCGGATAGGCTTGTTCTTCAGCTCTGCAAGAGACTTGGGAACATCATAGCCGGAAACCTCGTGGAGACGCTCAACCTTGTCGAACTCGTCCATATCGGAAACCTTGCCCTCTATTGCTTCAAGAACAGCTGTGCTGAACTTGTAGGGGCTTGCGGTGGAAGCGATAACAGTCTTGGTGTTGTCGCCGGTAGCCTTCTTGTAATCCTCGTAAACCTTTACTGCAACAGCGGTGTGGGTATCGAGAGTGTAGGAATACTTGTCGTAGATCTCCTTGATGACAGCCTTGGTCTGAGCGTCGTCGCAGAAGCCTGCCGCAAAGTCAGCCTTGAGCTTTGCCTTAACGTCGTCGGTTACCTCATATCTGCCCTCGGAAGCCAGCTTGCCGAACCACTCTCTTATCTGAGCGTCATTTTCGCCGCAGAGAATGTAGAGAAGTCTTTCAAGGTTGGAGGAGATAAGGATATCCATTGAGGGAGAAACAGTGGTGATGAACTTTCTGTTTCTGTCGTAGATACCTGTATTTATAAAGTCGGTAAGAACGTTGTTTGCGTTGGAAGCGCAGATGAGCTTGTTGACGGGCATACCCATGTGCTTTGCATAGTAAGCTGCAAGGATATTTCCGAAGTTTCCTGTGGGAACCACAATATTGATCTTGTCTCCTGCCTTGATCTGCTCGTCCTTTACCAGCTCTGCATAGGTGGAGATGTAGTAGATTATCTGAGGTGCAAGTCTGCCCCAGTTGATGGAGTTTGCGGAGGAGAACATCATGCCGCCGTCTGCAAGCTTCTGCTTGATCTCTTCATTGGTGAAGATAGCCTTTACGCCGTTCTGGCAATCATCGAAATTGCCGTTGAGAGCGCATACGGTAACGTTGTTTCCGTCCTGAGTAGCCATCTGACGCTTCTGCATAGCGGATACGCCGTCCTGAGGATAGAATACCATGATGGAGGTACCCTCAACATCGGCAAAGCCCTCGAGAGCAGCCTTTCCTGTATCGCCCGAAGTAGCAACAAGGATAACTACCTTCTTGTTCATCTTTATCTTCTTGAGAGATGTGGTGAGAAGATAAGGAAGGATCTGGAGAGCCATATCCTTGAATGCGCAGGTGGGGCCGTGCCACAGCTCAAGAACATATGTACCGTCAAAAAGATGGGATATCTCAGCGATATCTGCGGAAGCAAAGTTCTTGTCGTTGTAAGCGCTTTCAGTGCAGTACTTAAGCTCAGCATCGGTAAAGTCGGTAAGGAACTTGCTGAAAACAACAGCTGCTCTCTCAGCATAGCTCATATCGCCAAGCTTTACGATCTCGTCCATTGACATCTGAGGAATTTCGGAGGGCACAAAAAGTCCGCCGTCTGCGGAAATTCCCTGAACAATAGCTTCGGCGGAGCTGATGCTTACGCCGCTGTTTCTTGTGCTTTTGTAAAACATTTTATCACCTTTTTCTTCGGGATATCCCGATAATTTTTATTATTGAAGCGGCGTCCGCCGCAGATATGCTTTTTAGGCTTTTAAAGAGAAGAATCACTTTCGGCACAGAAAGCATTGTCAAAATATTTAAGTCCCACAGCCCTGCCCTCCCTGACAGTCACCTCGGCAACGTCAAATCTGGGCTGCATTTCGTGGGGATATCTGTAGGAATACTCCTGAGCGGCACGGATAATAAGGCTCCGCTTCCTGACATTCACCGCCTGAGCGCCATGCTCAAATGCGCTGATGTCACGGGTCTTAACCTCAACAAAAGCGATAATGCCGTCCTTTGAGGCGATAATATCTATCTCCCCGCCCTTTATGCGAAAGTTCCTGCGGAGTATCTCATAGCCCGATCTTTTCAGATAATAGGCTGTAAGCTCCTCCCCCAGCTTTCCTATCTCACTTCTGCTTTGCTGCATAGTATTTTTTCAGGAAAGACATACGGTGCACGGGAGACGGACCGTATTTGTCCAGCATCTCATAATGGAGCTTTGTGCCGTAGCCCTTGTGGCGTTCAAACTGCCACTGAGGGTACTGCTCGGCGATATCCTTCATGTACCTGTCACGGGCAGTCTTTGCCAGAACGGAAGCGGCGGCAATGCTGGCAGACGTTCCGTCTCCCTTTACCACAGCCTCCCCCGCAATGCCCAGGGGCGGGAACTTGTTGCCGTCAGCCAGAGCGTAATCAGGCTTTATGTCAAGCCCCTCATATGCCCTTTTCATGGCAAGCATGGCGGCATTCAGGATATTCAGCTCCTCTATCTCCTCCACAGAGGCGGTAGCGATGCAGAACACCTTAGCTTTGTTGATTATCTCGTCAAAGAGCAGCTCACGCTTTTTCTCCGTAAGCTTCTTGCTGTCGTTGAGACCATCTATGCACACGCCGTCATCAAAAACCACAGCCGCCGCATAAACATCTCCCGCAAGAGGCCCTCTGCCTGCTTCATCAAGCCCGCAGAATATGGGGTGGAGCGTTCTTATCTCCTTGTCATATTCAAATAACTGCTGAGTTTCCATATCAGTCACCAAAATCCGCAGGGGTCTCGAGGGTAATGCGTCCCAGCTTTCCGCCTCTGAACTCGTCCAGAACGGCAGCTGCGGCTCTCTCGGTATTTATCTCACCGCCTGAGATGAGCATTCCTCTTGCCTTGCCGACTCTCATAAGAAGCTCGTAGCCGTTTATACAGCCCATAGCCTCTCCGCTTTCGACCATTTCGTCCTCTTCGGGAGTGTCAAGCTTTATCTTGTAGCGCTCCGTCAGGCTGTCGGGAGCTATCTCCCTGAGCTTTATCAGAAGTCTGCACGCCAGCAGCTCTGTATCCACAACATCGTCCTTGACAGCGCCTGTGAACGCCAGCTTTTCGCCTACGGACATATCCTCGAACTTAGGCCAGAGAACACCGGGCATATCCAGCAGCTCGATATCGTTATCCAGCATTACCCACTGCTTTTCACGGGTAACGCCGGGGCGATCCTCCACCTTGGCTTTTTTCTGCCCTGCCATGCGGTTGATGAACGAGGATTTCCCCACGTTGGGGATACCCACCACCATCAGGTGCAGCACCTTGCCTGCCATGCCCTTTGCGGTATTCTTTGCAATAAGGTCAGCCAGAACTTCACGCACTGCGGGGACAAATCTGTTAAGACCCTTTCCGGTGCGGCAGTCGGCAGCTATCGCCATAATGCCCTGCCTGCGGAAATAGTCTATCCACTGGGAAGTGACCTTCTCATCGGCAGCATCGCACTTGTTCATCACGATGATCCTGGGCTTGCCTGCGGTAAGGACATTTATATCGGGGTTTCGGCTTGACATGGGAACTCGTGCGTCGATGACCTCGACCACTGCGTCAACCAAAGGCAGACACTTTTCCATCATGCGCTTTGTTTTGGTCATGTGACCGGGGAACCACTGTATTGACGGTATCTCGTTCATCTGCCTCACTCCTTAAAACCGTTTTAAACTAAAAGAGGAAAGCAGATGAAAGGCGATTGTCTTTCCGTCTGACTTTCCTCCAAAATCTTTATAAGTACACTCAGCTGACCGTACCTATTCTGTCAAAGGGCCAGATCCTGAACACTACCTTGCCCATGATCTCGTCCTCAGGAACAAGACCCACGGCAGCGCTTCGGCTGTCAAGGGAGTTCATTCTGTTGTCGCCCATTACAAAATAGTAGCCGTCGGGGATAGTCAAAGGATAAACCTGACCGTCCTCATCACGCTTGGTAAGGTCGTTGATGTAAGGTTCATCAAGAACTTCACCGTTTACGGTAACAGCGCCTGTATCAAAGTTGATATCAATAGTATCGCCGCCCTCTGCAATAACTCTCTTTACGATAGGCTTGCCGAGGTTGGAGCTGTCAACTATAACGATATCACCCTTTTCGGGTGTATAGAAAAGATGGTGAACTATGAGCTTCTCTCCGTTCTGAAGAGTAGGCACCATAGATTCGCCGTCAACGTTTGCCTGTCTGAGCAGGAACGTAAAGATAAGGATAACCGCAAAGAATGCGAAAATTATGGTCTCGACCCACTCGAGGAATTCCTCGTAGGGAGTACCGTTTTCCTTGTTTTTGTCTGCGTCCAGCGCTTCGTAATTTATCTGATACTTAGCCATAGCTGCTCATTCCTTTCGTTGATATCCTCAGACGTGTACATTCCCAAACAGCAAAAAAGGGACTTGCAATAAGCCCCCAAACAACCGATAAAAGCATATTATACAGAGCGGGCAAGCTCAAACAAGCCCACTCTGCACTGCTTTTTCAGGTTAATTGAAAGGAGTCTTATTCCTTTCATCATATAAAGATACTGCGCAGCAGGATTACTGAATGTTCTCCTTGACCTTGGCAGCCTTGCCGACTCTGTCTCTGAGGTAGTAAAGCTTGCTTCTTCTAACCTTACCGTGTCTAACGACCTCAACCTTGTCAACAACGGGAGAATGTACAGGGAAAACTCTCTCAATGCCGCAGCCGTGAGCTACACGTCTAACGGTAAAGGTCTCCTGGATGCCGCCGTGTCTCTTAGCGATAACGGTGCCCTCGAAAACCTGGATTCTGTACTTCTGGCCTTCCTTGATTCTTACGTGTACCTTTACAGTGTCGCCCACTTCAAAAGCGGGAACTTCGCTCTTCATGCTGGATTCGCTGATAAGCTTTAATGCGTCCATTTTAATATCCTCCTAAATCTTCAAGACATTCTTACCCCGTTTGTTACCCCGCCAATGGCGCACGGCGGGACAGAGCAGCGGACTGTCCTTTTAATGTTGCGGAAAACCGCAGCACTAATCTCGCCTTTTCCTCCCGAGGGCATACTTCGGCGGATTTTAAATGCTTATTTATTTTAACACATTTATTCTTAGATTTCAAGTGTTTTTGCTCACAAATAAAATTTCGTCCGATTATTCAAATGCAGAACCGTCTGCGCACAATATATTTGTGCGTTTTGCACATATAAGCTCTGCCTTAACGTTATTTTCGGCACAGTAAGCCGCAAATGCGTCGGTAAAAATAGCCGCATTCAGGTTGAGCTCCAGCCCCGCAGGCAGCCTTATATCAACATACACGCTGTCGCCCTCCGAAACGCCTTTTATCTCCACATACGGCTTGATATCAACAGTTATCATGCCCTTTTTCTTGGAGCGCTTTTCCACTTCTATCTTTTCCTGCGCCATAAAGCTGTCAAGGGCAGCCTTTACATCAGCCATGCTGCCGCTGTAGGTCAGGGTATATTCCGCAAAGCCTATCTCCTTGTTGAGATGAACGGGTGCAGCCGCTCCCACAGCGCAAAGCCCCTCGGGAAGCTCGCCGTTCAGCCTGCTGACTATCTCCTCAAAGGAAATATCCTCCACGATGTAAAAGTCCATCGGCTCCCTTGTGCCCTCAACGCCCAGCGACAGGGCAAGGGGGAAGTTCAGGTATATTCTTGGATTGAAGCCCTCGGAATACCACACAGGCAGTTCCGACCTTTTAAGTGCCCTCTGCATGGCTCTGAGCAGGTCAAGGTGAGAGATATAGACCGCTCTCCCCTTTTTCTCAAAGAACACACGAACAGGCTTCTTGTTTGCAAGCGGCTCACCGTGAGGCACTTCGGCTGTTGCCTGAGCAGGCACGGAGCTTGTGAGTGCGCCGCTCTTTTCATCGGCAAAGCATTCTTTTCCCGCAGCCTTGTTCACGCCGCAGCCCGAGCAGCCCTCACGGCAGTTTTTCGTTGCAATGCCCTCGTGAGCCTTTTTGTTCTCACGGATAAGGAACTCCTTTGTGACCATATAGTCAAGGTGCTCCCATGGCATCTGCTCATCATATGCGGAGCCACGATGGGAATAGAACTCAATGTCGGTATTCGTATCGGCAAACGCCTGCATCCACGCATCGAAGTTATAAAGCTCGTCCCAGCCGTCAAACTTGCAGCCCAGCTCCCATGCACGCTTTATTACCGCTCCCTGCCGCCTGTCGCCCTTGGCAAGAGCCGCTTCAAGAACGCTTATCTTGTAATTATGGTAGCTTACGTTGATGTATCGCTTGCCCTTTACGCAGTCAAGCAGCAGCTTCTGGCGGCGGTTTATCTCGTCAACGGATATCTGCGGCTCAAACTGGAAAGGTGTAAATGGCTTTGGCACAAAGGTGGCGCAGCTGATGGAAATGCTCAGCTTCTGACCTCTCGGTCTGTCCTTCATATTAAAGTACAGGTCTGCTATGCGCTTGGCAAGGTCGGCTATGCCGATGATGTCCTCGTCCGTTTCGGTGGGAAGTCCCAGCATGAAATAAAGCTTTACTCCCGCATATCCGCCCTCGAAAGCCGTGCAGCAGGCAGACATTATCTCATCTTCCGTGAGATTTTTGTTGATAACATCACGGAGACGTGCCGTTCCCGCTTCCGGCGCAAAGGTAAGTCCGCTTTTTCTTACCTTGGAAAGCTGCTCCATAAGCTCCTTGTTGAAGCGGTCGATACGCATGGAGGGCAGCGCAAGATTTATCCTCTCGCCCTCGGTGTAGCCCGTCATCTTGGAAAGCACGCCCTCGATATCGTAATGGTCGCTGGTGCTCAGCGATGCAAGTGACAGCTCCTCATAGCCCGATGAGCTGCAAAGGCATTTGGCTTCTTTTAATATAGTATCCGCCCTTTTCTCTCTGAACGGACGATAGATAAAGCCTGCCTGACAGAAACGGCAGCCACGTATGCAGCCTCTCAGCACCTCAACCACGGAGCGGTCGTGAACTATCTCGGAAAAGGGAATAACGAACTTTTCGGGATAGAACACCTTGTCAAAGTCGGCAATGATGCGCTTTGTAACCTTTTCTGGCACGCCTGCACGGTTGGGCACAACGCTTTCTATCCTGCCGTCCTCCTTGTAGGAAACGTCATAGAAGGACGGAACATATATGCCGCCTATCTGTGCAGCCCTTTCAAGGAAGCTCTGCTTTGTGTATTCGCCCGACTTTTTCATCTGCTCGTAAAGCTCCATCAGCTCAAGGTTGGCTTCCTCGCCCTCGCCGATAACAAACAGGTCGATAAAATCACACAGGGGTTCGGGATTGCATACGCATGGGCCGCCCGCAATTACAATGGGGTCATCTTCACTGCGTTCAGCCGCCGGCACAGGCAGACCTGCCAGGTCAAGCATATTCAGGATATTTGTGTAGCAAAGCTCGTACTGAATAGTAAAGCCGATGAAATCGAACTCCTTTATGGGGTCAAGGCTCTCCAGACCGTAAAGGGGTATGTCATTTTCACGCATGAGCGCCTCGTAATCGGGCCACGGCGCAAAAACACGCTCGCACCACCAGTTCTCACGGGCATTTTTCAGGGAGTAGAGTATTTTCATGCCGATGTGGGACATTCCCACGTCGTATGCGTCGGGGAAGCAGAAAGCAAAGCGCACATCTACCTTGCTTTTATCCTTTACAACGCTGTTGAACTCTCCGCCGATGTATCTTGAGGGGGATTTAACTTTAAGCAGCTGCTTCTGAATTTTATCTTTAAGTTCCATTATCAGTTCCTTTTGTAATATTCCACGTCATATTTTCAGCTCGGGGATATGAGCTTTTATCTCACGGACAACGCCGTTATCATCATTTGAGGGGGCAATATAATGCGCCGCACTTTTAAGCTGCGGGTGAGCATTTTCCATGGCAAAGCTGTATTTGCAGCAGCTCATCATCTCATAGTCGTTAAGATAATCGCCGAAAACCATTGCCTCGTCATAGCCTGCGCCAAGCCTTTCCATAAGCTTTGTTACGGCAGTGCCCTTGTTGACCGTTTTTCCCACGATATCCACCCAGCAGGTGTTTGAAAGGATAACGTTGAAATCATCGGAAAAGCGCTTCATTGCAGGATAGACCTGCGTTTCGGCGTTCTTGTCAAAAAGTGCTATCTTGATTATCCTGTCGTCGTCCGGTATCACGCTGAAGTCATTCACCGTTTTCAGGCGGGCGCAGTAGGTGTTGCAGCTGTCGGAAAAATCCTTGTCGCTGTCAGCCACATATGCGCAGTTCTCTCCCGAAAGCAGAATACGCACACCCTTGTCGTAAAGCTTCTCCGCCTCATGCACCATGGCAAGAACATCATCGGCGGGCATGGGCAGGGAGTAGATAAGCTGACCCTTTTCATATGCCACGCCGCCGTTTTCGGCAATGAACATCATCTTGTCACGCACGGGCATAAAAAGCTTTTCCACGCCGTAATACTGCCTGCCGGAAGCGGCGGCAAAGGTGATGCCCATATCATAAAGCTTTTCCACCAGCTCCATAAAGCCGTCGGGAAGAGCATGACTGCTGTTCAGAAGTGTGCCGTCAAGATCGGCGGCGATAAATTTTATCATCTGAGATCCTCTCTTCAAAAAAGTTTCCGAATAATTATAGCATATCGCAGGGAATAATTCAACGGATAATTATAAACAGCAATGCGCCGCTGATATGCCAAATATGAACAAAATGTAAAATTTGGCATTCCGCTCTTGATTTTGCCAAAGGAAAGGTATATACTAATGTTAGCACTCAAAAAGAAAGAGTGCTAACACTTACAAGATGAAAGTGCTAAAATCCACTGCTTCCGTTCGGGAACAGTACATTTACATAAAAGGATGTGTTATTATGGCTGAAACAAAACAGTTCAAAGCAGAATCCAAGCGTCTGCTTGATATGATGATCAACTCCATTTATACTCATAAGGAAATATTCCTCCGTGAGCTTATCTCCAACGCCAGCGATGCTATCGACAAGCTGTATTTCAAGTCTCTTACTGATGACAAGGTTGGCATGAACAAGGACGATTTCAAGATTGAGATAACTGCCGACAAGGAAAACAAGGTGCTCACTATCTCCGATAACGGTATCGGTATGACCGCCGATGAGCTGGAAAACAACCTTGGTATCATCGCAAACAGCGGCTCCTTCAAGTTCAAGAACGAGAACGAAAAGACAGACGATGTTGATATCATCGGTCAGTTCGGCGTAGGCTTCTACTCCGCTTTCATGGTAGCAAAGGAAGTTGAGGTCCGTTCCAAGGCTTACGGTTCCGACAAGGCTTATATGTGGAAGTCCAGCGGCGCTGACGGCTACACTATTGAAGAGTGCGACAAGGACAGCGTTGGTACAGAAATTCGCCTGACCCTCAAGGACGACACCGAAACCGAGTGCTATGACGAGTATCTTGAAGCCTCCACCATCAAGGAGCTTGTAAAGAAATACTCCGACTATATCCGCTTCCCCATCAAGATGGACGTGGAAAAGACTAAGAGAAAGGCTGACGCCAAGGAGGACGATTATTCCGACGACGCTTACGAGACCGTTATCGAGAACGAGACCCTCAACAGCATGGTCCCCCTCTGGAGAAAGAACAAGAACGAGCTTAAACCCGAGGATTACAACAACTTCTACAAGGAAAAGTTCTTCGACTACACCGACCCTCTCAAATATATCCACTCAAAGATCGAGGGTACCGTTACATATGATTCCCTGCTGTTCATTCCCGCAAGAGCGCCTTTCAACTTCTACTCCAAGGACTACGAAAAGGGTCTGCAGCTTTATTCCAGCGGCGTGCTTATCTCCGACAAGTGCGCTGACCTGCTCCCCGACTACTTCTCATTTGTAAGAGGTCTGGTAGATTCCGCAGACCTGTCGCTGAACATCTCCCGTGAAATGCTTCAGCACGATCACCAGCTCAAAACCATTGCAAAGTCCATTGAAAAGACGATCAAGAGCGAGCTGAAAAAGATGCTCAACAACGAGCGTGAAAAGTACGAGCAGTTCTGGAAGACCTTCGGTATCCAGATAAAGTTCGGCGTTTACGACAATTACGGCAGAGACAAGGACGCTGTTGAGGATCTGCTGATGTTCACCTCCTCCCACGAAAACAAGCTCACCACCCTTGATGAGTATGTTTCCAGAATGAAGGAAGAGCAGAAGTACATCTACTATGCTGCAGGCGACAGCGTTGAGAAGATACAGGCTCTCCCCCAGACCGAGCTGCTTCGTGACAAGGGTTATGAGATACTTTACCTCACCGATAACGTGGACGAGTTTGCTGTCAAGGTGCTCATGCGCCACGGCGACAAGGAGTTCAGGAACGTTTCCGAGGGTGATCTTGGCATTGACACCGAGGCTGAAAAGGAAGAGACCAAGAAGCTTGCCGAGGAAAACAAGGATATGCTCTCATTCATCACCGCAGCTCTTGATGGCAAGGTAAAGGAAACAAAGATATCCGACAAGCTGAAATCTCACCCTGTCTGCATCTCCAGCTCCGGTCAGATCTCCCTTGAAATGGAGAAGATACTCAACCAGAATCCTCAGAACGAGAAAGTCAAGTCCGAAAAAGTCCTGGAGATCAACCCCAACCACAAGATATTTGCCGCAATGCAGAAGCTTTACGGCGAGGACAAGGAAAAGTTCAAGGATTACGCATCTATCCTCTACGATCAGGCACTTCTCATCGAGGGTATGCAGATCGAAGACCCTGTTGAATTTTCCAACAAGATATGCGCACTTATGGCTGAATAAGCTGTGTGCATAAATATATTGTAAACGTGAATATCCCGACAGTTTTACCGCTGTCGGGATATTTTTGTATAGTAAGCTTAACTGAGGCTACTATACAAAAAAACTGAGAAGGAAAACTCCTTCTCAGTTTTTTCATGCCATATGGCTTATAAGCTGTGATTATCTCTCGATCACCTGTGCTCTGTCGGGGCCAACGCCTACCATGCTGATGGGGCACTCGCAAAGCTCTTCAAGGCGGGAGATGTACTTGCGGCAAACCTCCGGAAGCTCTTCAAACTTTCTGCAAGCGGAGAGATCCTCGCTAAAGCCCTTAAACTCCTCATAAACAGGCTCGCAGCCCTCAAGTCCCTCAAGTGTGGGGGGGAAGTCCTTGATGATAGTGCCGTCGGGCTTCTTATATGCTACGCAAACCTTGAGTGTGTCAAGACCTGCAAGTGTATCAAGCTTGTTGATAACGAGGGAAGAAAGACCGTTTACACGAACTGCGTGGCGAACGATAACAGAATCGAACCAGCCTGTTCTTCTGGGTCTGCCTGTGATGGTACCGAACTCGCCGCCCTTATTGCGGATATAATCGCCTGTTTCGTCGTTAAGCTCTGTGGGGAAAGGACCCTTGCCGACTCTTGTGGTATATGCCTTTGCAACGCCGTAGATAGCGTCAATGGTCATGGGGCCTACGCCTGTACCTGTGCAAACGCCTGCGGACAGGGGATGAGAGCTTGTAACGTAAGGATATGTACCGAAGTCGATATCAAGGAGAGTAGCCTGTGCGCCCTCGAAGAGGATAGTCTTTCCTGCCTTCTTAGCCTCATAGGTAAGAACGGAAACGTCGTCCATGTACTTAGCCAGACGCTGACCGTAGCCGATATATTCCTCGATAACTGCGTCAAGGTCGATAGCCTCGCCGCCGTAAACCTTTGTGATGATAGCGTTCTTAAGCTCGCCCACGCTCTTAGCCTTTTCACGGAAGATGTCGGGGTGAACCAGATCGTAAAATCTCAGACCGCTTCTCTCGTACTTATCCATATAGGTAGGGCCGATTCCACGGTGAGTGGTTCCGATGTCCTTATTGCCTCTGAACTTTTCGGAAAGTCCGTCAAGAGCGATGTGCCAAGGCATAATGATGTGCGCTCTGGGGTCGATCTTCAGGTTATCGAAGGAGATCCCTCTCTTGGAGAGGTCGTCGATCTCGCCGAGAAGATCCTTAGGGTCAAGAACTACGCCTGCGCCGATAAGGCAGAGGGTGTTTTTATAGAGAATACCTGAGGGGATAAGGTGAAGCTTATAGGTCTCGCCGTTGCTTGCAACAGTGTGACCCGCATTGTTGCCGCCCTGGGAACGTACAACAACATCTGCACGGGAAGCCAGTATATCAATTACCTTTCCCTTGCCTTCGTCGCCCCACTGGGTACCGATTACGATATTAGCAGACATTTAAAATTCCTCATTTCTTGAATGAAATATTTTCAGGAAGCGGATTTTCCGCATTACTATATTATTATAACAAATTGTCTCCCCTCTGTCAATAGTAAAAAAGTAAAAAGCGGCGTGTCGCCGCCTCCACCCGTAAGTTATTTAAGTTGGGACTATTTCATCTGCAGCTCGGTAACTGTTATTAGTAGATATTTTCTGAAATGCAGGACGGCATGTTGCCGCCTCCACCCGTACTTTAATATATGGGGACTATTTCATTTGCGGCTCGGTAACTATTATTTATGGCATTATTTAAAATATAGGTATGCAGCGTGTCGCCGCAGCCACCTCGTTAGAAATTACAGCAATAAAACTCTCATTTGAGGCTCGGTAACTATTGTTTGTGGATATCATCTAAAATGCAGGACGGCGTGTCGCCGCTTCCACCCGTGGGCTATTTATGCAAAGATTATTTCATTTGCGGCTCGGTGACTTTATACGATCTCCTATGTTCTCTCCCCCGATGTATTGCAGACGGTGCACAGCCTTGGGATGCCGTTGTCACAGGCAAAGCGGCGGCATATCTCGGCCGTTTCGCTGTTTTCATCGGCACAGCAGACGATTATATCACATTCCGCTGTGGCAAGGCGGCGGAGCAAAAGCTCTATATTATCTGCGCTGTCGTCGGCGAATATAAGTATCCTCTGACCGAAGGACTTTTCCGCTCCCCGCAGAGCCGACACTGCCGACAGGCACATTATAACAGCCGAAAATATGAAAATAACAGCGGTCTCATAAGCTATATCCATAAAAACACCTCCGTATTTCATATTATGATGAAAACACGGAGGTGTTCGGATATTATTTTTTCCATGTTGCGGGAGCAAACAGGAGCAGCATGGGGAAAAGCTCCAGTCTGCCTGCCAGCATATCAAAGATAAGTATTAGCTTTGTAGGCGAGGACATAAAGCCGAAATTCTGAGTGGGGCCGACCATTTCAAGGCCGGGGCCAACGTTGTTGAGCGTTGCGGCTACAGCGGTGAAGTTCGTTATCAGGTCATAGTTATCGAAGGACATAACGCCCATTGAGATAACGAAAACCATTATATAGCAGACCATATACACATTTACCGAGCGCACGGTCTCGTGGTCGATGGCGTGGGAATCAACGGTTATCTTACGCACCTGCTTGGGGTGGATCATAACGCTGAGTTCCTTTGCCATGCTCTTGAAGAGAATGATTATTCTCGATACCTTTATGCCGCCGCCCGTACTTCCTGCGCAGGCGCCGATGAACATTATCAGCACGATGATAGTTCTGGAAAGCTCGGGCCACATGTCAAAGTCAGCTGTGGAAAATCCCGTTGTGGAAACTATTGAAGCCACGGTGAATGAAGCATTTCTCAAAGCATCTCCCACACTGGGGAAAAGGTGCCTGATGTTCAAAGTTATGACGGTTATGGCGGAAATGACGATAAGCGCAAACACTTTCAGCTCGCTGTTGAACACCTCTTTCAGCTTGCCTGTTATCAGCAGATAATAGGAGCTGAAATTTATGGAGAATATGAGCATAAATACCGTAACGATAATTTGCAGTGCGGGAGAAAAGCTTGCAAAGCTGTCATTCCTGAAGCCGAATCCGCCTGTGCCTGCTGTGGAAAAAGCGGTGTTCAGTGCATCGAACACTCTCATTCCGCCTATGAGCAGAACAATGAACTCAGCAAAGGTCAGCACAAAGTATATGGAATAAAGTATCATTGCGGTGGTCTTTACTCTGGGAACAAGCTTGCTTACCGAGGGGCCGGGGCTTTCCGCTTTCATGATGTGCATATTCTGTCCGCCGCTGAGGGGAACGAACGCCATTATAAAGACCAGCACGCCCATGCCGCCTACCCAGTGGGTGAAGCTTCGCCAGATAAGTATGGCTTTGGGAAGTGTCTCTACCTCTCCGAGAACTGTTGCTCCCGTTGTGGTGAAGCCCGAGACCGTCTCGAACAGTGCGTCAACGAAATTGGGTATCACGCCCGAGATATAAAAGGGCAGTGCGCCGAAAAGACTGAGCACTATCCAGCTGAGGGACACTATAACATAGCCCTCACGGGAATAAAGTGCCTTGTTTTCCGGCTTTTTCATTATAAGCAGTCCGCCGCATATAAGGCAAAGCCCTGCGGATATGAGAAAATCCGCCAGCACTGCCTCGCCGTAAACCACAGCGGTTATAATTGGCACTAAAAAAAACAGCGCTTCAAAAATAAGTATCCAGCCCAGGATATTGAGAATCATTTTAAAATTCATATGTGTGGCTGCCTTTGCAAGAGCAAAAGCCAAACTCCTTCCTTATCTTAAAATATCCGCTATATCATGGAGCTGCATAAGGTTGGAGACAACAACAACTGCGTCCCCGGGCTGAATGATATCGTGACCTCTCGGGATTATGACCTTGCGCTCACGGAGAACAGCTGCGATAAGCACGTTATCCTTGAATTTAAGCTCCGCAAGAGGAACGCCCGCAATAGGCGAGTTTTCCTTGACGATAAACTCCGCCGCCTCTATCTTACCCTTGATGATATTGTAAAGCGTCTCAACGTTGCTGCCGATGGTGTTTTTCATTGCACGGACATACCGCACTATCATATCGGAGGTGATGTTCTTGGGGTAGATTATGGAATCAAGGTCAAGCTTCTTGATTACCGTGTCAAAGTCGATACGGTTTATCTTGGTGACGAGCTTTCCCTTGCCTGCGCTCTTTGCAAAAAGCGAAAGCAGGATATTTTCCTCGTCAAGATTGGTAAGAGCCGCAAATGCGCCGCAGTTTGCCAGTCCCTCTTCAAGAAGTATCTCCTGATCCACAGCGTCGCCGTTTATTACGGAAACATCGGGCCATGTGGTGCAAAGCTCCTCGCACTTTTCCGCATTCTTTTCTATTATCTTGATGGCAATGCCAGAGCGCTGGAGGATATCGCAGAGATAATGGGTAATCTCGCCGCCGCCGACTATCATAACGTCCTTGACGGAATTTATCTTGTAGTCTATTTTGCGGAAGAACTCATTGGCATTTCTGGGAGAAGCGACTATTGAGATAACGTCCTTTTCCCGGAAAACGAAGTCCGCATTTGCAATGAATGCGTCGTCCCCACGCTCGATGGTGCATACGAGTACATCACAGTGGAGCTTTGCAACTATCTCCTTTACGGAGCAGCCCGCAAGGCGGCTGTTTTCGGGGAGCCTGAATTTAAGCAGCTCCACCCTGCCCTTTGCGAAGGTGTCTATCTTTATGGCGGAGGGGAAGCGCAGAACTCTGGCTATCTCCTGAGCCGCAGCATATTCGGGGTTGATGACCATTGCAAGTCCAAGCTCTTCTTTAAGATAAGGCGCCTCGGTGCTGTATTCGGGGCTTCTTACACGGGCTATGGTCTGGCAGTTACCTGCTTTTTTGGCGATAAGGCAGCACAGCAGATTCAGCTCATCTGACGCAGTTACCGCAATGAGCAGGTCTGCACGCTTGATGCCTGCCTCCTGCTGGGTCATATGGGTAGCGCCGTTTCCCACAACGCCCATTATATCCAGCCTTGCGGAGACCGAGTTCACCTTTTTGGGGTTAAGGTCAATGACCGTGATGTTGTTGCCTTCCTCATTGAGCTGTTCGGCAAGCGCCTGTCCTACCTTTCCGCAGCCCACAATGATAATATTCATATATACTTATGCTTCCTTTCAAGTCATGATAATGCTTTTTTGCCGAAAAGCTCCCAAAGCACAGTGCGGCAGCCTATTTTTTCATACCAGTCATACACACCTGTGTGATGGATAAAGCATTTGCCGAAGCCCTGCTTTTTAAGCTCTTCCGCCGCAAGGGCGACCATTTTAAGTCCTATTCCCTGCCGCCTGAACCGTGGAACAGTGCCAACACAGCCCACAGCACCTGTCCGATGCACTCCGTCGGAGACAACGGAAGGCTCCCACTCTTCTGTTATGCAGAAAGAGGCTATCTCTCCGCCGCAGAAGCCGCAGAACACCTTTGAGCCGCCGAAATACTGCACCCAGTCGGGAACAGTCTCCTCCACGGCTTTTTTCAGCGCTTCCGAAGTGCCGTCAATATATCCGAAGGTAACATTCTCAGCAACGGGCAGATCATGCTCAGATGCGGAAAAATCATCAAGCAGAAGCTCCATTTCAGCGCAGCCGTCATCAAAAACATATCCACGCTTTTCAAAAAACGGAAAGCTCCGCTTGTCGAAATTCCCCTTTGAAACGGGTGCTCCGATAAAAAGCCCCGAAGCTCCGCCGAGAATGACTTCATTATGTTCTTTGCCTATATGCTCTTCCGCCTGAGCCAAAAGCTCCGAACCTATACCCTGTCGGCGGTACTTTTCCGAAACGCATATCAGCCGCAGGCAGTTATCCTTTACCGCCGCAAAGCCAACGATACCGCCGTTTTCCTTATGCTCAAAAGCAGTGCAGCCGCCGATATCGAGCAGTTGAACAAACATCCCCCTGTTTAATTGAAGTTCGGGATAGCAATCCCCAAACAGCTCAAAATATCCCATGCAAAGCTCCTTATTCAATAGGCGGAATATCCTTGGACGCTTCCTCATAGAACACGCCAAGCTTGCCGATGTAAGAATCCTTCCACGGCTTGTTCCTGCCGATGTAATGGACTATGGCAGAAATGTTCCGCACATTTTCGGGGGTCATCATATGATACATCATAAGCCGCTCGGTCATATTGTATCTGAGCGGTTCAAGGGGATATATCTTATCGGAATAAAGCCCGCTGAGAACGTCCTGATCGGGCAGGATAAGCAGCTTTTCGTTCTCACTGATGTAGTTATATACCTCTTCCTCGCTCTGGCTGCTGCGGAGAAGATCTAAATTCATAAGCATTACGCCCGAATTTATGTAAGGGCCTTCATCGTCCATGCCAAGGCGTATTTTGTTTATCATTCGCATGACTTCATTTACGTGGGAAGCCGCAGCATAATAATAGCCGTCCAGCCGGGTCTCGTAAAGCTCCTTTACGGAACCCAGCACCACGATATCGGGGTCAAGATACAATATCCTGTCAAGGCTTTCGGGGAGGTACTTTGCGGCAAATATCCGAAAATACATCTCACGGGGATATCTGTCGGTAATGGGGGCGTCCGCAAATTCGTTCTCCCCTGTCTTTATGTCAATGAGCCTGCATTTATCGGCAGGGATACGCTGACGGACAGCCTCAAAATCCGCCTCGGTAAGAGAAGCGTTCATAACGTAAACATCAAATTCCGTGTCGGGATTTGACTTTATGAGCGATGAAAGCATTACGCAGAGCTGGTAAAGATAACCTCGGTTAAGTGTGACCAGAATATTCATATAACTTCCCCTTTGTTCTGATTTTCCTCTATAAGTTTGTCAAGGCTTCTGAGTGTCTTTACGGTAAATATAGCCGTAAACGCCGCCGTAAGCACATCTGCGACGGACTGTGTCATCTGAAGTCCCGTAAGTCCGAAAACCTGCGGCAGTATAAGCACCAGCGGAATGAAGAAAACGCCCTGCCTTGCAATGGCAAGAAAGCTTGCAAGCAGTGTTTTTCCCATGTTCTGGACTATCATATTCGTCATGATGATGATGCCCTGCAAAAATCCCGTTACGCACTGGAACCTGAGAAGCGGCGTGCCTGCGCTGATAACGTCGGGATCATCACGGAAGAATGCCACCAGCTGAGGTGCAAACACAAACACTATTGCGCCGAACACCATCATGAACAGGGTCGATGCCTTTATGCAGAAAAGATACATACGCTTTATCCTGTCATACCGCTTTGCACCGTTGTTGAATCCGCACACGGGCTGGAAGCCCTGACCAAAGCCTATGACCACGGAAGCGCCTATCATAACTATCTTGTTAACAACCGACACCGCCGCAATAACAGCCTCGCCGAAATTTCCCGCTGCGTGGTTCAGGCAGATAATGGACACGCTCATGATGGACTGCCTGAAAAGCGAGGGCGTGCCGAAGCGGAATATTGCCGAAACTATTTCGCCGTTCAATACAAAATCCGGCTTGCGGAAAGGGATACGTCCGCTCATTACAAGCAGCACTATAAAGGAGATGATCTGGCTTGAAACAGTCGCCAGAGCAGCTCCACGGACCTTCATGCCCAAAATGAAGATAAAAACGGGGTCAAGGATAACATTCAGCACCGCTCCGCTTGCCATGCCTATCATGCCATAGAAAGCGTTGCCCTGAAATCTCAGTTGGTTGTTCATTGTAAATGATGCCATTACAAAGGGAATACCGATAAGCAGCACCGATACGTATTCCACCGTGCTTTCCATAAGCAAGGGCGTTGCTCCCAGAAGCTGCGACAGCGGGCGGATATTCATATAGCCCAGCAGCGAAAGTGTAACGCCCATCATAAGGGACAGCACCGCTGCCGTGTCAGCCATCTGTGCGGAAGCCTTTACATCGCCCTCGCCCAGCTTTCGTGCCATATAGTTTCCCGAACCGTGACCGAAGAAAAAGCCTATTGCCTGTATAACGTTCATAAGCGGCAGAGCCAGTCCCACAGCAGCCGTGGAAACGGTGTCGAGCCTGCCCACAAAATAAGTGTCAGCCATGTTGTAAAGCGCCGTGATAAGCATGGTTATTATCGTAGGCACTGCCATTTTGCAGACAAGAAGCTCAACGGGAGAGTGGAGCATATCATGTCTTTTCTCTTCGGGGGTCATCATCTGGAAATATCATCCTTACTATTTACTTTATATATAAGTATATTATACCAAATCGGAAGAAATTGTCAAGCGTGCGGCGGCGTATAACCGCTGTCAGACCGTTAAGATTTACGGCATAAAGCCTGTTTTTCAGAGGTATCTTGACATTATTCCCCATATGTGCTATATTTAAATAGCATTTAAAGCGGCGCAAAAAAGTGACACCACATCTGTAGGTGTCTTTTTTTTACGGCAAGAAAGGATCTTCCCCATTATGCAAGGTGTTAAAGCAAAAGCTGCAAAAGCGGCTTTTCCCTACACTCTTCCCATACTTACAGGCTTCCTGTTTCTGGGCATCGCCTACGGCGTTTATATGAACAGTCTGGGGTTCTCATTCGTTTATCCGATGATAATGAGCGTTACCATAT
The DNA here is from genome assembly GCF_025567215.1 of Huintestinicola butyrica. NCBI lineage: Bacteria > Bacillati > Bacillota > Clostridia > Eubacteriales > Oscillospiraceae > Huintestinicola > Huintestinicola butyrica. Next base: position 193,480 of record NZ_JAOQKB010000001.1, on the reverse strand, counting down.
TTGCAGGCTCTATGGAATTTGTGGCAGCGACCATGCTGCTGAGCAAATTTGACCCGCTGGCAGCCTTTGTCACAACGCTTATGGTAAACGCCCGTCATCTTTTCTACGGCATTTCCATGCTGGAAAAGTACAACGTCAAGGACTTTCGTAAGATATACCTTATCTACGGAATGTGCGATGAATCCTTTTCAATAAACTGCTCCGTTGACGCTCCCGAGGGCGTTGACAAGGGCTGGTTCATGTTCTTTGTGACCCTGTTCAATCAGGCATACTGGGTTTTCGGTGCAACCCTCGGAGGACTGCTGGGAAACCTTATCACCTTTGATACAAAGGGGCTTGATTTCGTTATGACAGCCCTGTTCACAGTCATCTTCACCGACCGCTTCATGACACGCCGTGTCCACCTCCCCGCACTGCTGGGACTGGGGCTTACGACGCTGTGTCTGGTGATCTTCGGCAGCGATAACTTCATCATTCCCTCAATGATAGCCATTCTGCTCTCCCTGACCATTTTCAGGAAGAAGCTCGATCTGCCAGAGGAAATGCTGAAAAAGCCCGACAGATCATAAAAGGAGGATAAGGAAATGACTATCGCACAGCAGATAATCACAATAGGGGCTGTTACTCTCGGAACACTTTGCACAAGGTTCCTGCCGTTCATCATCTTTCCTGCGGGAAAGGAAACGCCGAACTACATAAAATATCTTGGAAAGGTGCTTCCCTGCGCCGTTACGGGGCTTCTGGCAATATACTGCTACAAGTCCGTTTCGGTCACATCATACCCTTTCGGACTGCCCGAATTTATCGCAGGAGGACTTACGGCAGGGCTTCACTTCCGGAAGAAAAATATGTTTCTCTCCATTGCGGCGGGAACCATATGCTATATGCTGCTCATAAGATTTGTTTTTGCATAATTTAAAGTGCAAATATTCATAATGACTTTGTATCATCATCTCAGGTCATATCCAGTCAGATAAATGGAAAAAGTATAGCCAAACAGAGTTAACATATCGTTAATTATATGTGTAAACTGACCAATACAACCGTTTATATAGTTTAAAATACCATTTTTTTAACATTGACTTTTAAGGCAAAAAATTGTAAAATATAGGTGTAATTAAAGTTGTATATGTAAAATCTGTGCAGTCTGTGATGTATTTTACAGCTCCAATCCATGATTTTGCGTACAAGATTACCCCGCTGGCATGAACCGTCGTAATGCTATGCGGTAAAAAATCCCACCGACGGAGAAACAAGGGGTTTACAATGAAAACTTCAAAGAAAATTCTTGCACTTAGTCTTGCTGCCTGCATGACTGTACCTTTCTTTACAGCTTGCGGCGATAATTCCACAAGCGGCGATGCTGCTTCCACAGGCGCTTCCTTCAAGATCGGCGGTATCGGTCCTATCACAGGCGGCGCTGCTGTTTACGGTCAGGCTGTAAAGAACGCTGCTGAGATGGCTGTTGAGGAGATCAACGCAGCAGGCGGTATCAACGGCTACCAGATAGACTTCAAGTTCGAGGACGATGTTCACGATGCAGAGAAGTCCGTAAACGCATACAACACCCTTAAGGACTGGGGTATGCAGATGCTCATGGGTACCGTTACCTCCACTCCCTGCCAGGCAGTAGTTGAGGAGTCCCACAACGACAATATGTTCCAGCTCACTCCTTCCGGCTCCGCTATCGAGAGTATCAAGTATGACAATGCTTTCAGAGTATGCTTCTCCGATCCTAACCAGGGTGTCGGCGCAGCTCAGTACATCGGTCAGAACAACCTTGCTGAAAAGGTAGCAGTTATCTACAACAGCTCCGATGTTTACTCTTCCGGTATTTACGAGAAGTTCGCTGCAGAAGCTGCAAATCAGCCCTTCGAGGTAGTTGCTGCAGAAGCATTCACCGATGACTCCAAGACTGACTTCACCGTTCAGCTCCAGAAGGCTAAGGACGCAGGCGCTGACCTTATCTTCCTTCCTATCTACTATCAGGAAGCATCTCTTATCCTCCAGCAGGTAGCTGCTATGGATTATTCTCCCAAGTTCTTCGGCTGCGATGGTCTTGACGGTATCCTTGCAGTTGAAAACTTCGACCTCAGCCTTGCTAAGGGCGTAATGCTTCTTACTCCTTTCGCAGCTGATGCTCAGGACGATCTTACTCAGAAGTTCGTAACCTCCTATCAGGAAAAGTACGGAGAGGTTCCCAACCAGTTCGCTGCCGATACATATGATGCAATGTACATCATCAAGGCTGCTGCCGAAAAGGCAAACGTAACACCAGATATGTCCGTTTCCGATATCTGCGATGCTATGAAGGTTGCTATGACCGAGATCACATATGATGGTCTTACCGGTACAGGCATGACATGGAGTGCAGACGGCGAGCCCTCCAAGGCTCCTAAGGCTGTTGTAATCGACATTGCTGAGGACGGCACTGGTTCCTACAAGGCAATGTGATCTGACTTATAAAGTCTGATAGTTTTATCCGCATAATATTACCGTCGGTGTCGATATTTTGATACCGGCGGTTTATGTGGTTATAAGGACTTGTATTTTCAGCTTTAAAAAACTGAAAAGCAGAAGGAAATCCGAATATTTCCTTCCGCTTTTGAGTTTTTTAAACTTAAGATTCAACGAAAACTCAAAACAAAATAAACATAAGAATGGGGATTGAGAAAATGAGCTTTCTGAATTACTTGATCAACGGTCTCAGCCTGGGAAGCGTTTATGCGATCATTGCTCTTGGCTACACAATGGTTTACGGTATCGCAAAAATGCTGAACTTCGCTCACGGCGACATTATCATGGTAGGTGCATATGTGGTGTTCCTCTGCATGAAGAACGCAGGCCTTAGCCCTATTGTCAGCATCATTATCGCAATGATAGCCTGCACGATCCTGGGCGTTGTTATCGAAAAGGTGGCATATAAGCCTCTCAGAAACGTAAGCTCCTCGCTGGCGGTGCTTATCACAGCCATCGGTGTCAGCTACCTGCTCCAGAACCTTGCACTGCTCATATTCGGCGCAGACGCAAAGTCCTTCACATCGGTAGTTTCACTCAAGCCCATAAAGCTTTTTGACGGTCAGGTATCTATCACGGGAGAAGCTGTGGTAACTATCATCACCTGTATCGTTATCATGGTAGGTCTTACCCTCTTTGTCAACAAGACAAAGGCAGGAAAGGCAATGCAGGCAGTTTCCGAGGACAAGGGTGCGGCTCAGCTCATGGGCATCAACGTAAATGCCACAATAACCCTTACCTTTGCTATCGGCTCCGCTCTTGCGGCAGTTGCAGGCGCTCTCATGTGCTCCGCATATCCCAACCTTACCCCTTATTCAGGCACAATGCCCGGTATCAAAGCATTCGTTGCAGCGGTATTCGGCGGAATCGGCTCTATCCCCGGCGCTATGATCGGCGGACTGCTCATCGGCGTTATCGAGATAATCGGCAAGGCTTACATCTCCTCTCAGATCACTGATGCTATCGTGTTCGCTATCCTCGTTATCGTTCTTCTGGTAAAGCCTACGGGTATCCTCGGCAAGAACATTCAGGAAAAGGTATAAGGAGGGCTGATGATGAGTAACGTTAAAACAAAACCTGCTAAAAAGCTTACAAAGTCCACAACGGACAGCCTGATAAACTACGGCATCGTTATCGTGCTCTACATAATAATGATGATAATGCAGGCAACAGGCAATCTTTCAAGCTCCATGAAGGGCTTTCTCGTTCCCGTTTGTATCTATGTTATAATGGCAGTTTCCCTTAATCTGGTTGTCGGAATCCTTGGCGAGCTGAGCCTTGGCCACGCAGGCTTTATGTGCGTGGGTGCCTACACCAGCGCGATCTTCTCAAAGCTTACAGAATCCACCATTACAGCAGCTCCCCTGAGATTTACTCTTGCAATTCTTGTAGGTGCATTTTTTGCAGCTGTCTTCGGAATACTGATCGGAATCCCCGTTCTCCGTCTTAAAGGCGACTACCTTGCTATCGTAACACTGGCATTCGGCGAGATAATCAAGAACGTGGTAAACATCATCAACTTCGGCGTTGACTCCAATGGCTGGCATTTCTCCACCAAGAGCACCATGGAGCTTGGTCTTGAGGCTGACGGAAACGTCATCATCAAGGGCGCTCAGGGTATCTCGGGCACACCTAAGGACGCAAACTTCACCGTGGGCGTTATCCTCGTTCTCCTTACACTGTTCATCGTTCAGAACCTTATCAAGTCCAGAGACGGCCGTGCTATCATGGCGATAAGAGATAACCGCATCGCTGCCGAATCCGTGGGCATCAACATCACAAAGTACAAGCTCATGGTATTCACTATCTCCGCTTCTCTCGCAGGCGCAGCAGGTGCGCTCTACTCCCACAACTACGCAACACTTACCCCCGCAGGCGACAAGTTCAACTACAACGCATCTATCATGATACTGGTTTACGTGGTACTCGGCGGAATCGGAAACATCAGAGGCTCCGTTATCGCAGCCATCGTTCTGTATATCCTCCCCGAAAAGCTCCGCTTCATCGGCGACTACAGAATGCTGGTATATGCAATCGTGCTTATCATCGTAATGCTTATGAACTGGGCTCCCAAGGCACAAGAATATAAGCAGATAATCGCCTATAAATTCAAGAGCAAATTCGGTAAGAATAAGGAGGAAGCTGCGGAATGAATATGTTAGAGGTATCAAATCTGAGCATTTCCTTCGGCGGTCTTAAAGCCGTAAGCGAATTTAATCTTACTATCAAAAAAGGTCAGCTTTACGGTCTTATCGGCCCCAACGGCGCAGGAAAGACCACAGTGTTCAATATGCTGACAGGCGTTTACAAGGCTGACACAGGCTCCATTATCCTTGACGGCACAAACATCACAAAGATGAGCACCATTGAGGCAAACCTTGCGGGTATCGCAAGAACATTCCAGAATATCCGTCTTTTCAAGGAGCTTTCAGTTATCGACAACGTTAAGGTCGGTCTCCACAATCACCATTCCTACAGCACATTTGAGGGCGTGTTCCGTCTCCCCAAATACTTCAAGGTAGAAAAGGAAATAGAAGAAAGAGCGCTGGAGCTTCTCAATGTCATGGGTCTTGAGGAGGAAAGAGACGTTATCGCTTCAAACCTCCCCTACGGAAAGCAGCGTAAGCTGGAGATCGCCCGTGCTCTTGCCACCGCCCCCAAGCTCCTGCTTCTGGACGAGCCTGCGGCAGGCATGAACCCCAACGAGACTGCCGAGCTGATGGACACTATCCGCTTTGTACGTGAAAATTTTGATATGACTATCCTGCTTATCGAGCATGATATGAAGCTTGTTTCGGGAATCTGCGAAGAAGTCACTGTACTGAACTTTGGTCAGGAGCTTGCTCATGGCAAGACATCTGACGTTCTCAACGATCCCAGAGTTATCACCGCATATCTTGGCGAATAATAAGGAGGCTCATAAAATGTCATTGCTCACTATCGAAAATCTTGAAGTATTTTACGGCGTTATCAATGCTATCAAGGGCATTTCCTTTGAAGTAAACGAGGGCGAGATAATCGCACTCATCGGCGCAAACGGCGCAGGAAAAACAACTATCCTTAACACAATCACAGGTCTTGTCCCCGCAAAATCAGGCTCCATAAAGTTTGAGGACAAGGATCTGCTCAAAACTCCTGCACACAAGATCGTAAGCATGGGCATCGCCCACGTTCCCGAGGGACGACGCATTTTCCAGCAGCTCACGGTTTTCGAGAACCTTAAGCTGGGCGCTTACACCCGAAAGGACAAGAAAGAGATCGCCGATACTCTGGAACTGGTCTATGAGCGCTTCCCCCGTCTTAAAGAGCGCCGCACCCAGATCGCAGGAACCCTTTCCGGCGGCGAGCAGCAGATGCTTGCAATGGGCAGAGCGCTTATGTCCCACCCTAAGATAATCCTTATGGACGAGCCTTCAATGGGTCTCTCCCCTCTTTATGTAACAGAGATATTTGATATTATCCGCTCGGTAAACGAATCGGGCACAACAGTTCTTCTGGTTGAGCAGAACGCTAAAAAGGCACTTTCCATCGCAAACAGAGCATATGTTCTTGAAACAGGAAAGATAGTTCTTTCGGGAGACGCTCACGAGCTTATGAACAACGACTCCGTAAAGAAAGCATATCTTGGCGAATAATATGGGGATACCCTATAAAGAAAGGATAAGGATCATGGACAACCTTGTAATTACAATAGCAAGAGAATTCGGCAGCGGCGGACGCTCCATCGGCAAAACGCTCAGCGAAAAGCTTTCCATTCCCTATTATGACAAGGATCTTATAAAGCTTGCCTCCGAGGACAGCGGCATAAACGAGGCTCTTTTCGGTCTGGCTGACGAAAAAGCAAAGTCGGGACTTTTCAAAAAGGTAAAGGTCTATGACGGTGATGTTATCACTCCGGAAAGATCCGATTTTACCTCTCAGGAAAATCTTTTCAACTTCCAGGCAAAGGTCATAAAGAACCTGGCAGATGAAAAAGCTCCCTGCATCATCATCGGAAGATGTGCGGATTTTGTCCTTGCTGACAGAGCCAATGTGCTGAGAATTTACATCTGGGCTGACAAGGAAACCTGCATCAACAATTCCATGAAGGTCTGCGGCTATGACCGCAAGGAAGCCGAAAAGCAGGTTGAGAAGATTAACCGTGAGCGCAGCGCTTATTATAAGGCTCACACAGGCAACGAGTGGACAGACGTGAGAAATTACGACCTGTGCCTCAATACCAGCCAGCTTGGCTTTGACAGATGTATCAAGATCATTGAGAGCTACATTGA
>NZ_JAOQKB010000001.1:57795-186393 GCF_025567215.1 Huintestinicola butyrica | reverse complement strand
TTCAGGACATTATAATGCAGGTAATGGGTCTGGCGGTAATGTTCATAGGAGCTTCAGGCGCTCTGCGAGGGATATTCACTGTAAAGGACGGTTTCCTTGAAACAGGCGGCACAATGCTGATGATAGCATCCCTTACCATAGGAGCGCTGCTGGGCGAGCTTATAAACATTGAGGCTCAGATGGAACGCTTCGGCGAATGGCTCAAGGACAAGGCAAAAAGCAGCGGAGATACCAAGTTCGTTGAGGGCTTTGTGACCGCTTCCCTGACAGTCTGCATAGGAGCAATGGCAATAGTCGGCTCCATTGAGGACGGCATCTCGGGCAATCACGACACGCTCTTTGCAAAGGCAGCCCTTGACCTTGTTATCGTAATGGTATGCGTGGCATTCTCAGCCATTCCCGTTGCAATTCTCCAGGGCACCGTAACCATATGCGCAGGCTTTATCGCCCCCATAATGAACGACAGCATTATTGCAAACATCTCGTTCATCGGCTCAATGCTCATCTTCTGCGTGGGCGTTAACCTTTCCTTCGGCAAGAAATTCAAGGTGGGCAATATGCTGCCTGCCATAATAATTCCTTTTATATACGGACTTATTGCAGGATAAAATGCCATTGTATTTTATAACCTCGATCAAATAACACAAAAGCGGTACCGCCCTTTCGGACGATACCGCTATTTTTATGTGTTCATATTGTCATTATGCTCTGGGAGTTGCATATACAACATCGGAGCTGCTGAGGTTTGTCCAGTTGCCGTTTACGCAGGCACGTACTGCAAAGCCGTAGTTAATGCCGTTTACCAGTCCCGAAACTGTGTAGGAAGTGGAGTAAACTGTTGCAACACTGTTATAATCGCCGTTGATGTAGGTATATACCATGTATCTGTCGGCGCCGTTTACTGCTGTCCACTGGAGGGAAACATATCCGTTGCCTGCTGCCGCACTGGTGATCTTAGGAGTTGAGGAGTAAGTAAGAGGTGTGCAGTAAACTATGTCAGAACCTGTGTAGCTTGTCCATGTGCTGCCCACATATGCTCTTACCAGGAAGCCGTATCTGATGCCGCCTACAAGACCCTGAACATTGTAGCTTGTGCCTTTTACGGTGGCTACCTGATTCATGGAGCCGTTGATGTAGGTGTAGATAGCATATCTGGAAGCGCCTGTTACAGCTGTCCACTTGAGGGATACGCTCTCAACGCCTGCGGTTGCACTGGTTATCTTAGGTGAAGAGGGAGCTGTGGGAGTTGCATAAACGATATCGGAAGATGTAACAGCAGACCATGCGCCGTTTACGTAAGCCTTGACTGCAAAGCCGTACTTGATGCCGTTTGCGAGGTTCTTTACTGTCATAGATGTCGCTGTGGTGGTTCCTCTGTTAGTCCACTGACCGTTCAGATAAGAGTAAACCGCATACTTGGAAGCTCCGCTTATGCCCGACCATGTAAGTGTTACCTGACCGTTACCGGCTGCTGCCTTTGTGATCTTGGGCTTTGTGCTTACTGCGGGAGTTGCATAAACGATATCGGAAGATGTAACGGTGCTCCATGCGCCGTTTACATAAGCCTTGACTGCAAAGCCGTACTTGATGCCGTTTGCGAGGTTCTTTACTCTCATAGATGTTGCTGTGGTGCTGCCTCTGTTGGTCCACTGACCGTTGATAACGGAATAAACCGCATATCTGGTAGCTCCGTTTACAGATGTCCATGTAAGTGTTACCTGACCGTTATCGGGAGTTGCCTTTGTGATCTTGGGCTTTGTGCTTGCAGCGGGAGTTGCATAAACGATATCGGAAGATGTAACGGAAGTCCATGCGCCGTTTACATAAGCCTTAACCGCAAAGCCGTATCTGATGCCGTTTGCAAGACCTGTTACTGTCATGTATCCGTTTCTGGTGTATCCGTGGTTCTGCCACTGACCGTTGACAACGGAATATACTGCATAATTGGTAGCGCCGCTTACGCCCGACCATGAAAGTGTAACCTGACCGTTATCGGGAGTTGCCTTTGTGATCTTGGGCTTGTTTGCAGCTGTGGGAGTTGCATAAACGATATCGGAGCTTGAAACGGAAGACCATACACCGTTTACCAGTGCCTTTACTGCGAAGCCGTACTTCAAGCCGCCTGTAAGACCTGTAACGGTCATGCTTGTAGCTGTGGTGTAGCCTCTGAGCACCCACTGATTGTTATTCTTGGTATAAACCGCATAATTGGTAGCGCCGCTTACAGCTGTCCATGTAAGATAAGCCTGACCGCTGCCGGGAATTACCTTGGTGATAACGGGCTTGGGAGAATAAGTGGGGGTTGCATATACCACGTCGTTTGCGGTATAGGAGCTGAGGTTGCCGTTGATATAGTAACGTACCAAAAATCCGTAGCGGACGTTATTTGTAAGTCCTGTTACGGTGTAGGTATTGCCTGTGGTAGCACCTATATATGTAAGATAGCCGTTCATATAGGTATAAACGTTATACTGTGATGCGCCGGGTATCTTGCTCCACTGGAGGGAAGCGGTTCCGTTTATTGCGGAGGTTACCTTTAGGTTAAGAGCATTGGGAGAAGCAGGGTCGTTCTTCACGCAGCTGGGAAGAGTGATGTTGGTGTAATACTTGTTCATCACGGTGTAGTTGATGTTGTGGCGTGAATCAAGGCTCTGGAAGTATGTGGTGCTCTTATTGCAGTATCTGCTGTCAATGTAGCTTCCCTGATCCATAAGGCTTACATCTATCTCATACCAGTCGTTGAATATCTTTACTCTGTTCCATGCGTGGTTTTCGGTGATGACTGTGATACAGTCAAGACCTGCCGCATTGCAGAAATATGTCATTGTCATGGCATATCCGCTGCCATAGCACTGTCTGTCAAGGAGAGCGCCTGCGATAGACTGATGATGTGCGCCTGTGGAATAGGAAACAGCGTTAGCTATCTTCTGATAAATAGCCTGCTCCTTGGTAAGGTCATTGGTGCACTTGTTGATATCAGCCATCCATGTGTTGGTGATGCTGTTGATGCTGTTGTAAGCATTTCTTCTTACGGTACCGTTCTGGTAATCGGAATACATCATGGGGTAAACAAAGTTCTGACCGAATCTGTAGCCGTTTGTAAGGAAGAAATACTGGGGATTTGAGTAGTAGAACATATACAGTATCTGCTCAAGACGTGAGCTGGAGATGCTGTTGGAATCGAAGGAAATGTAGTCGATGTACTGAGATGTGTAGGTCTGGCTGGAAGAAAGCACTGCGTTGCAGGCATTTGCCAGATTGTTGTACAGAGTACGTTCGGCTGAGTTCAGCTGATTGTAGAAATAGCTGGTGTTGTAACGGTATGTAGCGTCTAAAGTCTCGCTGTAGGCATCAGTCTCATTAAGAGCCTTGTCCTTGTCGATCATCTCTCTGATAGCTGCCATATCGTCATCGTCGGTGTAGATGCCCTCAACACCAACATCGGGGAGAACCATGTTGGAATCCTCTGCCATAATATCCTCAGCGGACTTTCCTGTCTTAGCAGTATCATCTGTTGTCTCGACAGTCTCAGTCTCATCTGGTTCGGTGACATCAGGTTCTGTTACATCGGGTTCAGTTACATCAGGTTCTGTTACATCAGGTTCTGTTACATCAGGCTCGGTTACGTCGGGTTCGGTTACGTCGGGTTCTGTTACATCTGGCTCTGTTACGTCAGGCTCGGTGATGTCGGGTTCGGTTACGTCGGGTTCTGTTACGTCTGGTTCGGTTACGTCAGGCTCGGTTACGTCAGGTTCGGTTACGTCAAGCTCGGTTACGTCAGGTTCGGTGATGTCGGGTTCGGTCACGTCGGGCACAGTTACTTCAGTTACAGCAGGAACATTTTCGTCAGTGCCCGCAGGGACATCTGCAAAAACGGTTACTGTACACTGGAGAGCTGTCAGTGCCGCCATAGACGCAGCCGCAATGACTTTTGTTACACGTTTCTTCATTATGACCATCCTTTCCAATGGATATTGTACTTATCAACAGGCAGCTTCATCGCATACTGTCTTTAGTATAATTATACACCATTTTTTCAACGAATGCAATAATTTTGGTATCAAAAGAAATCACAATTTGGTTAAAAATGTAACAAAGTAAAAACGCAGCCGCCCATTTTCGGACGGCTGCGTGCAGCATATCATGTCGTTTGACCTACAGGAAGTATTTGAGTAAAAAGCTTATTCAGCATCGTTATAAACCTTGATCTCTTCATCAACGATGGAGTAGTATTCTTCACGAGCCTGTACCCAGTCCTCAAACTGCTCGTTTGCAATTCCCTCATAGAGAACGGTCATAAGAGTATCGGACATATAGGTACTGAGGCCATAGCCGTAATCATAAGCCTGAACGAACTGGTCGGGATCGTAGAAGTTCATAGCGATATCATACATCTCGGAAGTCCAGCCGTCGTTATTCTTTAGGAACTTCTCCTTGGTAGCTTCAACATACTTTTCATCGTAGTTAACGGTTCTGTTGCAGTCGAACCATGCCTTTACGCAGTCAGCGTTCTCAGAACCCTTTACCCACATATATGCGAATACCTTGTTGGAAACATAGTACTTGTCGGAATCAGGATCCTTGGGGAAAGGAACTATCTGGATAACATCATCAGGGCAGGACTTTGCAGCAGCATTGTATGCCCATGTACCCATGGAGTAGAAGAGAATACTGTCATCAACGAAAGCAGACTCGCCGCCGATCCAGCCTCTCTTGATAAGGTTGTTCTTGAAGATATCCTCCAGAACGCCCTGAGCCCTTTCAATCTTCTGGCTTCTCAGGTTGTTGCCGAACTTGGTTCCGTCATATGTTACCATGGTCTCGCCTGAAGTGTAAACGAAAGCGTTTGCCCACCAGCCGCCGATGCCGTATCTTTCGGAACCGGAGTCGTTGCTCTCAACGTAGGTCTTCATCATATCAACAAAGGTGTTCCAGTCCCACTCACCGTTGAGGTAAAGCTCATAGGGATCTTCAAAACCATTGTCAGCCATGGTAGTCTTGTTGTACATAAGTACCTGGGTATCGTTGAAGCTGTATCCCAGAGGTGCGATGTAATGCTCGCCCTTCCAGATAAAGCTGTCAGCGGTGTCCTTAACGGCAGCCCACTTGGGGTCGTCCCAGTTAACAAGGGAGTCGATAGCCTGATACTGACCCTTGGAAATGTCATAGGGGAAGGTTCTCCACTCATAAGCAAAGATATCGGGAGATGTACCGCCGAGGATAGAGGTTGCCAGGTCATCAAAGCGCTTGTCGCTTGTTGTGGGCATATACTCTATCTTAGCGCCGTAGGTATCTTCAAAAAGTGCAAGCTCGGGGCTTCTCTCGGGAGAGTCGTTTGTGGGGTTAAGGTCGTAAATGCCAAGCCACTTCAGGGTCTTGCCGCTGATATCAACATCAAGGGTCTCATCAAGAGCATCTACCTCGATATCGTCGCCTGTCCACTCGGTAGCGGCTGTAGTGGTAACATCGGCAGTGGTAGTGTCCCCTGTTGTTGCGCTGCCACTGTCAGAGCTGCCTCCGCAGGCAGTAAGGGAAGCGGTAAGGGAAAGTGCCAGTATTCCGGCTGTAAGCTTCTTATAATTCATTTTTCAACATCCTCCTTAAACTCGGTTTATAAAAGCTTTGTTTTGAAATCGTTTGCAAATTTTGCTTAATACTGTTTGGATTTACTGTCCGTGTTTTATACATCATAGCATATTGTGCCAATAAAGTCAACTATTTTTTAAACTGCCGCCCTATTTTTATACTTTTTGCACAAATATTCACCTATTTTTTTGCAACAATAAAACTCAAAAGCAAATAAAAACGGCAGCGGAGCTTTTTTGCCTACCGCTGCCGTTTTATATGTTCAGATGTTAATACTCAGACTTTGTTCTTGTCTATCAGGTCCTTTTCCGCCTTGGTTATCTGCATATATTCCGCATTAAGCTCATCGGGGGAAGAAAAGCCCTTTTTCATTGCCGCAAAGCAAAGGCTGGACGCCAGCGGAGAGTTGAGAAGAGGCGCTGCCCTGAATACCATCTCATTGTCCGCAGCCTTGACAGCCTCAGCGCTGTAATCGCCGGTGCAGACCACCGCACCCTTGCGGGCACATTCATTAAGGCGGATTGCAAGCTCCTCAACGGTGATTATCTCGTCCTCGGAAAGTCTTTCCACATTTCCCAAATAGTCCGACTCAAAAAAAGCAGAGTAAACCAGGTTCTGCCTTGCGTGCATAACGGAGCATATAACAGTGTCCGTTCCGCTGAAATTATACGCCAGCGATTCCAGCGCAGATACTCCCGCACAGGGCTTATCCAGCGCAAAGCAAATCCCCTTCACTGCGGAAATGCCGATCCTCAGACCCGTGTATGAACCTGGACCGCTCACAGCCGCAAAGCCGTCTATCTCCTCAAGCTTTTTGCCCGAATCCTCCAGCATTTTCTTCACCATGGGAAGAATTACCTGAGAATGGGTAAGCTTTGTAACAAACGTATTCTGAGCAAGAACAGCATCTTCGGTACAGAGCGCACATGAAGCGGTCTTTCCCGATGTGTCAATTCCAATTACCAGCAAATCTATCAGCTCCATTAGGGTCGGTGACGGTTATTTTTCTGCCGTCCCCGCCTGTTGATTCAAGTTCAATAGTTATGACAGAGCTGTCCAGCTCGTCCTCGATATTCTCCGACCATTCAGCCGCAATGACCGCATCGTCGGACATATAATCAAAATATCCCGTGGTTTCCAGATCTTCGCCGCCGCTTATGCGGTACATATCGAAATGATACAGTGAAAGCCCGCTGCCGTGATACTCATTGACAATGGAAAATGTAGGCGATGAAACGTTGTCGGGAAGCCCCATTCCCAGAGCGATGCCACGGGTGATGGTGGTCTTTCCTGCGCCCAGTCCGCCCTTGTAGGCAATTATCTCGCCGCCTTTAAGACGGGAGCCTATCTGCCTGCCAAGCTCTATGGTCTCCTCAGGGGAATTTGTGTAAAAGACTTTCTTGAACGGCTCCATAGTTATGACGCATACCCCTTTGACGGAATATGCGTCCTCCTCTCATTTTTTTAATTTCAGCCCTCGTCACGCATGGATTTAAGCAGACTGTCAGCGTCTGCGGCAGCATTCATAAGCGACCTCAGCTCTTCGGTAAGGTCACGCTTTTTCTCTGCCTTTTCAGCCTTTGCCGCCTTTTCCTCATCGGGGATAAGGTCGTCCATGGTTATTACGGGGATACCGTCGTCCTCAGGAGCTGCCTCGGGAGCTTCATTCTGAACTTCCTGCTCCTCAGGCTCTTCTTCGGTCTTAGGCTTCTTGTGACAGGCAATGACCGCATGATTTTTCGATGCGGATACGTTCATTACCCTGAATGTCTCGCAGAAGAACGAGATATCATCGTCCTCCAGAGAGCGTATCTTATATCTTTTCCTGTCTGCATAGCCGTATTTCTCGGTGCAGATTATGTCAAAGCCGAAAAGCGGAGTTCTCACGCCGATGCAGCCTATCTCCAGCTCGCTGACGTTTTCAAAAATTATCTCCGCATTGAATTTTACAGGCTCATTGCTGTAAAAAGTCATTCTTATGAAAGGCACCTTTACGCCCTCGCTGCCGATGCCGCTGTAATAGCTGAAATCGCCGAAAGCGTCAAAATTGTACCAGTAAAAGTCCTCGGAAAGGTCGGTTATCTGCTCGATACCGTATATCTCGCCGAAATTCTTTCGCAGAGCGCAGTGCTCTTCGTTCATGGGCATGGATTTCTTCATACCCACAGCCAGCTTTTCAAAGCCCATACCCTCATACCATTTTATAAGGCTGTCCTCACAGAAAAGCTGAACATTGAGTTTGTAAATGCCTGTCTGGCAGTATTCCACCAACCGCCTTACAATCTCGGCGCCGATGCCGTGCCTGCGGTAATCGTTCCTTACGCAGATACCGCTCATAACAGCGGCAATAAGTCCGTCGGAAGCAACTCTGCCCAGACCTATGAGCTTGTCGCCGTCATATGCATATATGGAGTAGAAGCTGGCATTTGCCTTTGCAATATCCTCATCTGTATATCCGGGAAGCTGGTACCATTCCAGTGATTTGTAAAGATCGATGGTATCTTCGGGCTTTTTAAGCGCTGAAAGATATTCTATTTCCACAAATATTACCACCCTTCTGAGAATTTTGTCAAAAGACAAATAACGCCCCAACGGAACATTATCACGGCATAAAAAAATATAAACAGTAAATATTACTGTTTATATTTTACCATATTTAATACACAGGGTCAAGCACTATTTAGCATTTGTATTATTACAAATTTATAATTGTCAAACAAAAGCTGATTGACACTGCATATTTTGTTAAAATTGCTCAAATCATATAAGACCTTTAAGCTCACGCCTGAGCCTTGCCACAGGCAGACCCACAACGTTGAAAAAGTCGCCTCTGATACCCTTTACCAGTGTGCAGCCCTCGGACTGGATACCGTAAGCCCCAGCCTTGTCCATAGGGTCGCCCGTTGCGATGTAGGCACGTATCTCCTCATCGGTCAGGGGATAAAAGTCAACCTCGGTGCACTGGGAAAAGCCTTTCTCGCCGTCCTTTGAGCATATGCACACGCCTGTTATGACCTTGTGGGTATGCCCCGAAAGCCTGCTCAGCATTTCAAAGGCGTTTTCCCCATTCTTGGGCTTGCCCATTATCTCACCGTCAAGGATCACTATAGTATCGCAGCCGATAACAACATCCTCAGGGTGAGCCTTTGCCACAGCTCTTGCTTTCTGCACCGCAAGATACTCCGATGCCTTTTCGGGGGCTATCTCGGGCGGAATTGTCTCGTCAATATCCGCAGGGCATATCCCAAAATCGGGAACGGCAAATTTCAGAAGCTCCTGCCGTCTGGGTGAAGCGGAAGCCAGCAGAACCGACATTATATTACCCCCAGTTTTCTGCCCAGCTCGTTGAATTCATCATCGGGGAAAGGCATCCATTCATTTTCATATTCACGGCGGCTCTCGCCCTCGGAATAGGGCTTGAAAGCACCGTATATCTCTGCAGCAAGCTGTTTAAGGTCAGTCTGAGCCGCAAAAGCTTCCTCACACCTGTCCTTATCAAAGGCGCCTTTAAGATCCTCCTTGCTGAGATATATCTTAAAAAGTCCAGAGCCGTTTATCTCAACAGCCCACGCCCCGGGCTCATTATCAAGGACGGCATAAAAACTGCCGTCCCCCGATAATGCGTCGGAACACGCCTTTATGAGCTGACGGGCGCTGTCCGTTTTCCACACATCTGTTGCCAGAATGCAGAAAACGTCGCTGCCCATATCAAAGGTCACATTGAGCCAGCCTGCAATTATCTCATCAACAGTAAATCTCATATCACTTATTTGCGGCGTTCTTTTCGTCGTTATGCTTGTTGATAAGATCCATGCCAACGATAGCAAGACTGAACAGGAGAATGAGCTTCAGAGCAAAGCCCAGAACATCAAAAAGAACAAAGATAAATTTTTTCATTGAACATTTCCTTTCAAAATCAAAGAGAAAATCACGCAAAAGGATTTTCGGACTTGTAGAGCATTCCCTTGGGCTGATTGAAGCCGATGCTTGCCACGCCAAGATATCTGAACACATTGAACAGAGCCTTGCCGTTGTGAGCAAAGGTCACAGCGCCGTGGTGAGGGAATCTGCCCTCGATAAGCACATGGCGGTAAAATCTTCCCATTTCGTTGATGGCAAAAATTCCAATGCCGCCGAAGGAACGTGTGGCAACAGGGAGTATCTCGCCCTCTGCAACGTATGCCGCAAGCTGAGCGTCAGCTGTGGACTGGAGACGGAAGAAGGTTATCTGAGAGGGAATGATATCGCCCTCGAGAGTACCTCTTGTGATATCAGGCTCCTTATCAGGCTCCAGACCTCTGTGCATGATGAGCTGATACTTCATCTCGCAGGAGGTAAGCTTCTTTGCGGTGGTGTTTCCGCAGTGGAAGCCCATGAATGTGTCTGTATGAGCATAAGTGAACTTGCCCTTGATGTCATTCTCGTAAATGTCCGCAGGAACAGTGTTGTTGATATCAAGCAGTGTTACCGCATCATCGGAAACGCACTGTCCTATGTACTCGCTTACAGCTCCCCAGATATCAACCTCGCAGGAAACAGGAATGCCTCTTCCCGTAAGACGACTGTTAACATAGCAGGGAACGAAGCCGAACTGTGTCTGGAAAGAGGGCCAGCACTTGTTGGCAAAGATAACAAATTCTCTTTCGCCCTTGTGCTCCTCAGCCCAGTCAAGGAGAGTTATCTCATACTGAGCAAGCTTGGGGAGAATGCCGGGCATCTTGTTGCCCTGTCCAAGCTCCTCAGCCATTTCGGCAACGACCTTTTCGATCCTTGCATCGCCTGCATGAGCATTGAATGCAGCAAACAGGTCAAGCTCGGAGTTTTCCTCTATCTCAGCGCCCAGATTGTAGATTCGTGCGATAGGTGCGTTGCAGGCAAGGAAGTCCTGAGGACGGGGGCCAAAGGAGATGACCTTGAGCTTTGAAAGACCGAGAACGACTCTTGCCACGGGGATAAATCCGCCTATCATATCAGCCACTTCATCGGCAGTGCCTACGGGATATTCGGGGATATAAGCCTTAACGCCTCTAAGCCCCAGGTTGTAGCTTGCGTTGAGCATACCGCAGTATGCGTCTCCTCTGCCGCTCACAAGGTTATCGCCTGTTTCCTCGGCAGCAGCCGCAAACATTACAGGCAGACCAAATCTCTTGGCAAGGAGAGTTTCGGCAGTCTCGGGGCCGAAGTTGCCCAAATATACCACCAGTGCATTTACTCCCGCTTCTTTCAGCTCTTCCACCGCTTTGAGCATATCCTTTTCGCTCTCAACTGTGGTGGGACATTCATAAACATCTATTCCTTTTGCGGAACAGGCCTTGCATACGGCTGTTCTTCTGCCTGCGGAAAGGCTTGCGGGGAAGCAGTCACGGCTCACCGCAACTATTCCGAGACGTATTTCGGGCATATTCATCATCTTATTCATATTTATATCTCCTTTTTTCAGGGGCATTCCCTGTTTATTTTATTGTGCAATTCCGACAGACGGGCTGTACTGTAGGCAGTGTAACCCTCGTAATAATAGCTGTTGTCGATGCCTTTCATAAAGGTATCACGGTCGCTTATCCTGTCGGTGAGAGCCGAAGCGATGACCGCCTTGATGTCCCTGTCGCTTACGGGGCTGTGCTCCATGGCGGCAAGATAGCTTTCCTTGTCAACGCTGTTCCAGTCGGTGACTTTGCCAAGGGAGGCTTTCAGCATAAGGTCGAGCCATATGCGCATACTGCGCCCGTTGCCCTCCCTGAACGGGTGAGCAATGTTCATTTCAACATATTTTTCGATTATCTCATCAAAGCTGCTCTGGGGCATCTTTTCCACTGCCGCCAGCGCATCTTCAAGATACATGACCGAAGCAAAGCGAAATTTTCCCTTTGAGATATTGACCGTCCGCAGCTTTCCCGCAAAATCATAGATGTCACAGAAAAGGAAACGGTGTATCTCACACAAAGTGGACACTGTTCCCGCTTCAAGCGTATCAAGGAAGCCGCTTTCAAACATCACGGAAGCCTTTGTTTTGCTTATCCGCTCCTCTTCACGGGCAAGCTCCGCAGAGTTTGTGATGCCAAGCTTATTTTCAAGCATATTCTCACTCCAGTGTCGGTATATGGCTGACAGCAACGCCGTCCTTATCCACCCAGTTCATTTCCTCAAAATATTCTTCAAGAGTGACCTGCTTGTCGGTAAGGAGCTTTGCATAATATACGCCCACAAAGCGGTAATGCCAAGGCTCGTAGATTATGCCCGTAATATCCTCCTTGCCCTCGGGATAGCGGAGGATAAAACCATAATCCGCTGCGTGCTCCCGGAGCCACTTGTACGCCTCAGTATTCTTGAAGCCGTCGTCGTTCATATCAACATATTCATCAGACATGATATCCGCCGCAAGACCTGCGTTATGCTCGCTGTAGCCGGGGAGCTGCACCTCTTTCAGAGTATCGGCATAAGCCTCATCATAGGTCATTCCCCTGTTGTCCATACGATCCTGCACGCTCTTGTCAAAGTTCTTCTGCTGATACTCCACAGAGCGGTAGGCGGACATAACTATGAGCTGATGTCCGTCCTCAGAGGCAGCCTTGAGCATCTGGGTCATATATTCGGACATTCTTGCGTCCATGTAATATTCTCTCCAGCTCTCATAGACCTTAGCAGTCTCGATGCCGTCGCAGTATTCGGCAGAAACGGGGTTTTTGCCGTTTACCAGGAACATCGCCCAAACGTTGTCCGCATCGGCAGGGTCGGGCATAGGCTCAGCCGCAGCCTCGGTCTCGGAAACATCGGTAACATCGCCATCGGACACACCGGTCTCCGGTCCCTCAGCGTCAGTCACGCCAGCCTCGTCAGTTCCGTCAGACGGAAGTGTCTCGGAGCCTGCCTGCTGTGTGTCGGAAGCACCCGAAGTCTCAGCGGGAAGCTTGTTTTCAGATGTGATATCATCGGTTTTACCTTTGGAAAAATGCGCCATTAAAAACACCGCCGCAAATAAAATTACAGTTGATACCGCAAATATCCTTACGCCGTTATATTTTCTTCTTTTCCTCAATTATTATCATCCTTTTGTTATCAAAATATTGACATCTGACCGCAGAAATTGTATAATATAATTGTAGTATGTGTATGCAAACTATGTACTCATAGGCGAGGAGGCCATAAAAATGAAATGCCCGTTCTGCGGATTTGAAGATACCAAAGTTATAGATTCACGTTTTATCGACGGAAAAAAGCGCCGCCGCCGCCGCTGTACCAACTGCGGAAGGCGTTTTACCACCTACGAATGCGTTGAACTGCCCGAGCTGCTTGTTAATAAAAAGGACAACACTTATGAGCCTTTTGACAGGAACAAGCTTATCAGAGGGCTTTCATTTGCCGTCAAGAAGCGTCCCGTCCCCGGCTCTGCCATTATCGCCATTGCCGACAGCATCGAAAACTACTGCGCCAACAATATGCTCAGCCAGATATCCACAAGCGAGATAAGCGATATGGTGCTCGAGCAACTCAAAAAGCTGGACGAGGTGGCATATGTCCGTTTCGCCTCGGTAAACAAGGATTTCAGCGATGTTGACTGCTTCCTTGATCTTATCAGCGACCTTCGCAAGGATAAGTAAACCGCATTATATATTATTCCCACAAATTTATATTGATACACGGGGGTATATCCCCCGTTTTTTTATTGCTGCAAGCTCTGTGCCGCCGTAAGAAGAGCTTCCTTTTCATTGGGCAGCTCCTCGTCAATGACCTTGGAAAGCAGCTTGTCAAGGGCCTCCCCTATCTGCCTGCCGCTTATGCCCAGCGCCGCAATATCATTGCCGTTGATAGCCAGCTGCCTGAGCGAAAAACACTCATCGCTGCGAACTATCTCATATGCAATTATCTTCATGCCGTCAAGCACAGGGATACGTTCAAGGCAGAAGCTCTGCTTTGCACGGTTATCGCCTTTCATGACCTCAATGAGCCGTATGAACTGCTCCATGCCCATTACCGAAACAAGGCGCCTTACCACACGCTTGCTCTCAATGGGAGTAACGTAGTGATATTTTATAAGCTCCGTCACATTTCGCACGGTCTCACCGTTAAAATGCAGCCTTTCCATAATCTTTTCAGCCATTTCGGCGCTTTGCTTTTCATGGCCGAAGAAATGCCTGTGACCCTCATCATCTGTGCGGCAGCAGGCAGGCTTTGCTATGTCATGGAACAGCAGTGCCAGGCGGACATACTTATCGGGCTTGGATCTTTCAACAGCGTGGGCAATGTGCCCCCACACGTCATATACATGATACCTGCTCTTCTGGTCAAAGCCGTTGCAGGGGGTTATCTCGGGGATAATTGTGCTGAAAACATCGCTGAATTCCATCATGAGAGTGCATGGGGTCTTTCCTGTTACAAAGCGGGTAAGCTCGCTGCTTATGCGCTCGGCTGATATCTCTTTGAGCAGATATTTCTTCTCGTGGATCGCACGGGCTGTTTCGGCGTCAATGACAAAGCCCAGCTCGGAAGCAAATCTTAGAGCACGTAGGATACGCAGTGCGTCCTCCTCAAATCTTTCGTATGGGTCGCCAACGCAGCGGACAACACGCTCGATGATATCGTCCTGACCGCCGAACTTATCCACCAGCCCTCTTTCGGGGGAATACGCCATGGCGTTCATAGTGAAATCACGCCGTGAAAGGTCGTCCTCCAGGCGGGGCGTGAAACAGACAGTATCGGGTCTGCGGTGATCGGCATATGTACCGTCAATGCGGTAGGTGGTGATCTCCACATTTTCTCCGCCGCTGACAACTGTTACGGTGCCGTGCTTTATCCCAGTTTCAATAACGGTAAAGTCCTCGAAACAGGCAGCAGTCTGCCGGGGAAGAGCGTTTGTGGTGATATCATAATCACTCGGTTCTCTGCCCATAAGCCCGTCACGGACACAGCCGCCCGCCAGATAGGCTTCATAGCCTGCGTTATGGAGTTTGTCAAGTACGATACTTATGTTATCGGGTATATTTATTGTCATCTTCTGCCTTGCTCCCTTGGCCGCCCAAAGCGAAAAATTTACTGTTTATTATTATAACACATATTTCTGCAAATTGCAATAATTTGTGAGAGGATTTAAAACAGCACAAATCATCAAAATGAAATTTCTGCCGCCGTTTGACAAATCACGCAGAGTATGATATAATATATGGAATAATGCTCACAATTCTCTTAGCATCGGAGTGTGAATATAAACAAATGAATATAAATGCTCGGTCACGATTGAAGCATTCGGCGACTGTTATCCTTTACGCCGTGCTGATGGCTGTGATTATCATCGGCATTATCGCCGCATGGATAATTGTCTCGGGCAGGAACAGGATAGCCATTGACGAGGTCTATGGCAATGTCATCGTGGAGCGAAGCGGCGGGCAGATAAGTGCCAAGCAAGGTATGCGGCTGGAAAGCGGTGACTGCGTAAAGGTTCTGTCAGGCGGCTCCGCACGGATAACGCTGGGCAGGGACAGGTACATATATCCTGAGGCTGATTCGGCTGTGACTGTTACCCGCAGCAAGGAAGACAAGTCTTTCGGGGCTGAACTGCTGACGGGCGCTGCGGCGGTTAGGCTTGACAAAGCTGCCGATATAAAGGTATCTGCGCTGAATGTTATCGTTACGGCAAGCGGCTCTGTTTTCAGGGTAAGCCGTACCGATAATGCAGCAGAGATCATTTGTGCTGACGGCGAGGCTGATATCTCAGGCGGCGGCACAGCTCAAAAGCTTGCGGCAGGCAGTCTTGCACGGCTAACATCGTCAAGCGGAGAAATAACGCTCACGCTGGAAGAGGCGGAGGTTTCCGCTCTTCCCGAAAGCGCTCTGAAAAGCCTTATGCGTATCGCTTCACAGCGCAGCATGATGTTCTCTCTCAACAGCCTTGGCGGTGCATATCTGGCGCTTGATGAAAATATAGCGGCAACGGAGATATCGGAAGCTGTTTCCGAAAGCATTGCGGAAACTACCGTATCCGAAACGACTGTATCCGAAACCGAAACTTCCCCAAGCGAGGAAACTGCCGAAACAGTATCGGAGCCAGTTACGGAAATATCCGAAACAACGGTTTCGGGAACAGATATTTCCGAAGCAACGACTTTTGAAACAACGTTTTCAGAAACAACATTTTCGGAAACTACATCATCACAGACCACAGCTTCGGAAACCTATTATGAAACCCAAACTTCTGCTGAGACAGTCTCCGAAACCACAGCACCGACTGTAGAAACCACGCAGACAACCACACCCACAATACCATGGTGGGAGATCATAAATTCGGCTGAACGTGACAGCCGCTGACTGAAAGGACACTGATATATGAAAAGCTTTAAAACCGCAATAATCGCAGGAGCCCTTGCTCTTGTCGCTGTGATAGCCACGGTGATCGTGCTTACATCGGGCAGCAGCGGCTACGGACTGTACATATCCTCTGTTTCGGGCGATGTTGTTATCAGCAACGCCGAGGGCACAACTCAGGCTGCCGCCGAAACATTCCTTGCAACAGGCGATGCTCTTACGGTAAACGCAGGCGGCTCATGCACACTTATCTACCGCACCCGTGACAATTACGACCAGAACTACATAGTTCTTGAACCTGCAACTCAGGTGCTTGCCACAGGCAAATACACTGGCAAGTCCGATGACGAGCTTTACCTTAACAGAGGTTCGGTAATGGTAAGCGCTCTCAACAAGTCCAAGAAGAATATCATTATCCGCACAGCCAGCGCTTCCGTTACCACCAAGGACGCTGCTATGAGGATAGCATATGAGCTGGGCGATGGCACAACAACCACTCTGGCGGCTTCCTTCGGCGGAGCTTCCGAGATCCAGCTTTATGACGCACTGGGCAATGCTGTTGACAGAGACGGCATTAAGCTCCAGTCCCCCGAGGTACTGGGCGAGGGTCTCAGCGCAAAGGTAGTAAGCAGCGGCGATGTTCCCTCTTTTGAGTATCTTAATATCAAAACTGACCTTTCTGCCTACAATGCAGACACTTTAAAGGAGCTGCTGACCATATCCGCATTCCACGACGGAATGCTTTCGTTCACAGCTGCCGAAATAAAGGCTGCTTATGACGCTGCTCCCACAGAGGCTCCCGCTGATGAGCCTGAGGTTCCCGAGGAAAGCGTTACCGAGGAAACAACAGTAACCACCGTTCCCGAGATCTCCGAGACCGAAGAGACCACTATCCCCTCCGAGGAAACGACCGTTACAACCACCACACCCGCTCAGACAACTACTGCCTACACTACTACAACCGCAGCCACAACTCAGGCTCCCCAGACCACCGTACAGACCACTTCCACCGCCAGCGGCAAGATGATAACCGTTTATGTCATCATCGATGATGAGATAACAATGCAGGAAGTTCCTTACGGCGGCAATGCAACTCAGCCTGCCGACCCTGTAGTCGAGGGCAAGAAATTTGTCGGCTGGGACGGCTCCTTCACCAATATCACTGAGGAGACCACCATTTCCGCAATATTCGAGGACGATGCTTCCGTTACCACCGCATCTACCTCTGTTACCTTTGATACCACCGAAACCACAACTTCCGATTCAAGAATGTTCACCGTTACCGTTGTGGTAAACGGCAATGCGACCACTCAGCAGGTAGCATACGGCGGCTCCGCTGTTCTCCCTGCGGTAAATATCCCGGGCTACGTATTCATGGGCTGGGACCGCTCACCCGATAATATCACCGAGAACTGCACCATCACCGCAATTCTCGTTCCCGACGGAAGCACTACCGACACAAGCGCCACCACCTACACCGTAACATTCGTGGTTGACGGAGTTTCATACCCCGTAACCGTTTCCGCAGGAAGCAGCGCAGTTGCCCCCGTCTCCCCCACCATCAACAGCAGGGGTCAGACCTTTATCGGCTGGGACACCGATTTCAGCAACGTTACCCACGACCTGACAGTTACTGCACTTTTTCTGTAATTCAGTCATTTTACCAAAGCTATTCATCGGCCGTTCCCTATGGGGCGGTCGATTGATTTTTTAGATTGATTTTTAAAAGGAGTATCATATGCCACAAACCGCCAAAAAAGGGAACCTGCGGCGTTTCCTGCCATATTATAAAAAATATCTGCCGCTTATCGTGCTTGACCTTTTCTGCGCAGGCATAACAAGCATCTGCGAGATAGTCCTGCCGCTTATGGTCCGCTACCTTACCAATATGGGCATAAACGACATTGAGGGGCTTACGCTTACAATTATCATTAAAATAACCCTGCTGTATGTGGTACTGCGTGCCGCCGACTGCGCCGCCTATTATTTCATGAGCAGCGTTGGTCACATCACAGGCGCAAAGATCGAGACGGATATGCGCTCCGACCTGTTCGCACATCTCCAGAAGCTTTCCTTTGCCTACTACAGCAACACCAAGATAGGTCAGATAATGGCAAGGATATCCTCCGACCTGTTTGACGTAACGGAATTTTCCCACCACTGCCCCGAGGAATTTTTCATTGCAGGCTTGAAGATAGTTTCCTCCTTTGCCATACTCTGCACCATGAACGTTCCCCTGACGCTGATAATGTTTGCGGCAATGCCAGTGATGATAGTCATTTCAATCAAGTTCAACGGCAGCATGAGAAAGGTGTTCCGCTCGCAGAGGGCGCAGCTGGGCGAGATAAACGCACGCACCGAGGACTGTCTGCTGGGAATACGTGTGGTAAAGTCCTTCGGACGTGAGGACACCGAGGTCGAAAAGTTTGAAAAGGACAACAGCAAGTTCCTTGACATCAAAAAGCAGAGCTACAAATATATGGGCGCTTTCAACTGCTCCACCCGTGCCTTTGACGGAATAATGTACATCATCGTCGTGGCACTGGGCAGCTATTTTATGATGAAGCGTGAGATATCCCCCGCCGACCTTACGGCATATCTGCTGTACGCTTCCACACTTCTTGCCTCTATCCGCAGGATAGTGGAGTTCACTGAACAGTTCCAGAGAGGTATGACGGGCATTGACAGATTTTTCGAGGTCATGGACGTTGAGCCTGACATTACCGACAAGAAAAATGCCCTGGAGCTTGCAAACGTAAAGGGCGATATTGCATTCGAGAATGTGGGATTTCATTATTCCGACAGCGACACCGCCGTTATTTCAGGGCTTGACCTGAAAATAAAGGCAGGCTCCCATGCGGCTCTGGTAGGTCAGTCGGGCGGCGGAAAAACAACGCTCTGCAACCTTATCCCCCGCTTTTATGACGTTACCGAGGGAAAGGTAACGGTTGACGGTCATGATGTAAGAGATGTTACAATAAAATCCCTGCGAAAGAACATAGGCGTTGTCCAGCAGGACGTTTACCTGTTCAGCGGAACAGTGGCGGAAAACATTGCCTACGGCGCTGAGAACGCTTCAAGGGACGATATCATAGAAGCCGCAAAGCTTGCAGGCGCCGACGAGTTCATCAGCTCGCTCCCCGACGGATACGACACATATGTGGGCGAGCGTGGAGTTAAGCTTTCGGGCGGTCAGAAGCAGAGGATCTCCATTGCACGGGTATTTCTGAAAAATCCTCCCGTGCTTATCCTTGACGAAGCCACCTCCGCACTGGATAACGAAAGTGAGTTTATCGTGCAGAAGTCGCTGGAACGCCTGGCAAAGGGCAGAACGACCATAACCGTAGCCCACAGGCTCACCACCGTAAAAAATGCGGACGTGATATTCGTGCTAACCGAAAACGGCATCGCCGAGCAGGGCACTCACGATGAGCTTATGGCACAGGGCGGCATCTACAACCGTCTGTACAACGGTTTTACTATGGATTGAGGTGATATTTACGGAAAGCTTGATATACAGCCTTAACGCAACAGTTCCCGTATTTCTGGTCATAGTCATAGGCTATGTGCTCAACAGAATGGGAATGTTCAACGAGGGGTTCATATCCGCCGCAAACAAGTTCATTTTTAAGATCTGCCTGCCCGTAATGATATTTTCTGACCTTTCACAAACAAATATTGCCGATTCCTTTGACGGCAAGCTGGTACTTTTCAGCGCAGTCATCACAACGGTGATGTTCGCCGCAATATGGATAGGCGCAAGGCTTTTCATCAAGGACAAGAGCATTATCGGTGCATTCGTTCAGGCGGCTTACAGAAGCTCCGTTGCGGTAATGGGCTTTGCATTTATGAAAAACATCTACAACAGCACGGGACTTATGCCAATGATAATCATAGGCTGCGTGCCGCTGTACAACATCTACGCCGTTACAGTCCTCACATTCGAAGCGGAGGACGCTCAGCTTGACACCGACAAGAGATCCAAGCTGAAAAAGGCAGCGATAGGCATTATCACAAACCCGATAATACTTGGAATAATCGCAGGCTGCATAGGCTCGCTGATAAGGATATACGACTATATGCCCGTTATGTTCTCCAAAACGCTCAGCAACCTTTCGGTAATGGCAACGCCCCTTTCGCTTATCGTTATAGGTGCTTCCTTTGAGGGCAAAAAGGCTATTGCAAAGATAAAGCCCACAATAGTCTGCTGCCTGATAAAGCTTATCGTAATCCCTGCGGTGTTCATATTTGCCGCAGTAAAGGCAGGATTCAGCGGAGAAGCGATGCTGGCGCTGGTTGTAATGCTGGGTTCTCCCACCACCCCCTCCTGCTACATCATGGCGAAGAACATGAAGAACGACGGCGTACTTACGTCAAGTGTTATTGCCGCTACCACGCTGTTATCATCGGTGACGCTTACATTCTGGATATTCCTGATGAAATATCTCGGATATATCGGATAATGAAACGGCGGCGTGTCGCCGCAGCCACCTCGTTAGGACATTCAGAGGTAAATCACAATTTTTGGAGGAATAATATTATGAAGAAAAGATTTTTGAGCAGTAATATCCTGTTATTGATTTGGTATTTTCTTGCAATGGTCGGGGTGAAAATAGGAGATAAGTATTTGGTTAAAGGTGCATTCAAAGATGAATGGATATTTATGTTGATTCCTGTTGTTACTTTTTTGCTGGTGCTTTTCACAAAGAAAATCGGAAAAATACTTCATCTTATATGGCTCGGAATGTGGTTTGTTACCCAGTTTCTCAGTCACGAATGGTACACACTGTTCGGTAAAGGGTTTATGGGAAACGTTGACAGCAAAATAACGTACTTTAAAGATTGCATCTCTCTTATAAGCATAGAGGGAAGATATGTTCCCGATCTATATCACATTATCCTGCATATATTGATAATTATATCGTTTATTTTTACTGCTCAATTTTGCAGTGTGTCACCGCTGCCACCTCGTTAGGATTTTCAGAAACAAACCTCTCATTTGCAGCTCGGTAACTTTAGTTTGAGACAACATCAAATCCGAATTTTGCGGCGTGTCGCCGCAAATCACTCTCACAGCACTCATAACGGGGTGCTGTGATTTTTTTACTGCTTCATAAATCCTTGTAATATTGCTGCGGGTATGGTATAATGTATAAAATAGGTCGGGGCAGCTGCTCGACAAATCGTTGTTTGCGGAGTTGTTATCTATGAATATCGAATATAGGAAAGCGGACATATCAGATGCAGAATTATTGATAGATATTTATAATTCTGCGTTTTATAGTGATTATATTAAATATGGTGAATGTCCTGCGTATGGAAAAACAAAAGAAATGATGGAGAGATCCATCATAAATTATCCTAAGTTCATTATTCTGTTTAATAACAAGCCGGTTGGCTGCGTTTCGTATAAACAGGTTGAAACAGGAATATATGAAGTTGGCTGTTTGTGTGTTGTTCCGGAGTATCAAGGTAAAGGAATTGGAACACAGGCAATTAAATTTGTAACATCGTACTTCGAGGATTGGGACAAAATTACGTTGATCACGCCCACAGACAAAAAAGAAAATGTAAAATTTTATACAGAAAAATGCGGGTTTGAAATAGTATCTGGTGAAATAGATGGAAATGTTAAAGTAACACGATTTGTTTTAACGAGATAAATTCCAATTTGACGGCTTTTTCAAACCAACGTTACCGAGCCGCAAATGAAATGTTTTATGCAAAATATTCCAACAAGGTGGAAGCGGCGACACGCCGCAAAAGCAGCGGCTTGCAGTTTATGATTGCAAGCCGCTGTTATTATATGACCCCGAATATTCTTGCAGTCCATGAAATAATGCCGCAGAGCAGAAGTCCCGTCACTGTGGGTATGACCATTGCCGCAGCAGTCCATTTCCATGAGCCTGTTTCTTTTTTTATGGTAAGGCATGATGTGGAGCATGGAAAATGGCAGAGCATGAACACCATTACGCACAGCGCCGTTACCCATGTCCAGCCGTTCCGGCCCAGAATATCCGCCAGCATTGCCGTATCCCCTGCCTCGGTAAGCGTGCTCTGACCCATGTATATCATGAGCATGATCGGTATGACTATCTCGTTTGCGGGGAAGCCGAGGATAAATGCCAGTATTATTGCTCCGTCCATTCCGAAGAAGCGTCCCACAGGGTCAAGGAAATCGGCGCATATGGCAAGTAGAGTGCTGTCACCTGCGTGGACGTTTGCCATAAGCCATATGACCAGACCCGCAGGAGCGGCGACTGTGACGGCTCTGCCCAGCACAAAGACTGTGCGGTCAAGCAGCGAGCGCACCAGCACCTTTCCTATCTGCGGGCGGCGGTATGGCGGAAGCTCCAGCGCAAAGGAAGCAGGCATTCCTTTAAGCACCGTTCCCGACAGGATACGTGACCACAAAAATGTGAGCGCTGCGCCCAGGACTATCAATCCCGTAAGCATTGCGGCGCTGACTGCCCCAGATGCGCCTGCGGCAAAAAACACCGCTATCAGAGTGATAAGTGCAGGAAATCTGCCGTTGCAGGGCATAAAGTTGTTGGTGAGCACTGCTATGAGCCGTTCTCTTGGCGAGTCAATTATCCTGCACCCTGTGATGCCTGCAGCGTTGCAGCCAAGCCCCATTGCCATTGTAAGTGCCTGCTTTCCGCACGCCTTGGAACGGCTGAAATACTTATCAAGATTGAACGCCGCACGGGGCAGATAGCCCACGTCCTCCAGCAGAGTGAACATGGGGAAAAATATCGCCATCGGCGGCAGCATTACGGAAGTTACCCATGTAAGCACGCAGTATATGCCGTCAATAAGCACGCTTTCAAGCCATTTGGGCGCTGATAATGATATCAGCCCATTTCGGAGCACCTCTCCCAGCGAGCCGAAAGACTCCGACAGCCATTGCGAGGGATAATTTGCACCCGCAATGGTTATGTAGAATATGACCATGAGCATAAGCAGCATTGCGGGCAGACCCCATATCCTGTGGGTAAGCACTGCGTCTATCCGCCTGTCACGCTCGTAGTAATCGGGGATTTCTCTTGTGACCGCCTGCTCTGCGATCTGCTCGGCGGTAAGGACTATCCTTGTGACGGACATATCACGGAGAGCGGCGGTATCTATTCCGTCATCCTCCAGTATCCTGACCGCTTCCGCATAAGCCTTTCCGATGTCGGTATCGCTGTCGCTGAGAGATCTTTTCAGCTCGCCGCAGCACATACTGTCAATGGCAGTTATAAGGTCGTCGCACCGCTCAAGGATACGCAGAGCCGCAAATCTCAGGGATATTTTTCCGCCAAGCAGCTCCGCAAGGGCACCGCCCATAATTCCTATCGCCCTTTCAGCCGCCTCGCCGTAATAAACAAGTGGGCTTTTTTCCTCAGCTGACAGCATATCCTCCGTACGCATGAGCATTTCATCAAGTCCGCTGTCATTTCGTGCAATAACGCCGCAAACAGGCACGCCCAGCAGCTCTTCAAGCTTTTTCGTATCAACGGTTATCTTCTTTTTAGCCGCTTCGTCCAGCAGGTTCACGCACACGATAACACGGGGCGTTATCTCAATGACCTGAAGCACAAGATTAAGGTTACGTTCAAGGCATGACGCATCGCAGACCACGATAACGCCGTCAGTGCCGCCGAAGCAGATATAATCCCTTGCCACCTGCTCCTCCGCCGAGTGAGCCATAAGGGAATATGTGCCGGGCAGGTCGGTGAGGGTCATGTCAACTCCCCCACGCAGGCACTTTCCACGGGCTGTGGAAACGGTCTTGCCCGTCCAGTTTCCCGTGTGCTGGTTCATTCCCGTGAGGGCGTTGAAAACCGTTGATTTGCCCACATTTGGGTTCCCTGCCAGAGCAATATTCAGCCCGCCGCAGCTGTTATCATTATCTGAAGCAAGGCTTTTGCCTGTGCTTGAAAAGGTCAGTCCCATAATATCTTCCTTTCTCCGAGTATAATCATATAAGTATATTCGGAGAGGAAAATTTTATGCCTTATGTCCGCCTATCTGCCTGTTGCGCTCCATGGCGGTAGCGCCCTCCTGCAGGTTCATGCCCTTGACAATGGCGTTCTTGCCGTATCTGTTTTTTATGGAAAGTATGGCTTTCTGCCTGCTTTTTTCACGTTCAAGAGATTTTTCCTCTGCTTCACGCTTTGCCTCATCGGCAGAAAAATCGGAGAAAAAGTCCAGCTGAACAAGCTCATTTTCCTCAGACACATCGCCCTCATGGATAACGTGATTTGCGGTGATGTTCAGCCGCCTTGACAGCAGAGCTTCATCGGATATCCGCTCAAAAAGCTCCGTTGCGGCACTTATCAGAAGCTTTGCGGAAGATGTGTGCCTGTTCAGATTTATAGTGCCGTGAGCATGCTTGGGCGTTTTTCTGCCGTATCGGTCAACGGTCACTTCGCCCTTGTAATGCTTTAGGCGCTCGGGGTCGGAGAGATTTTCCTTGTCATAGCCCACGGTCAGCACCAGCTGATCTGTAACAAGCCCCTTTTCCAGCAGGTCAAGGGCAAGCATATCCGCCATTTCCCTGATGATGATGCGTGTGGTCCTGAAATCCGTGGCGCACTGGAGCACCTGCCCCGAACAAATGCTGTTGACAGCAGGGCGATATGCTTTTATCTCGTCAATGGTGCAGGGTTCATATCCCCATGCGTGGTCGATGAGCAGCTCCGCATTCACCCCGAAAAGCCTGTAGAGGAAGTCCTCATTTTTAATAGAACAGCGGGCAATATCCCCCATGGTCATGATGTAGTTTGCTTCAAGCTTTTTGGCATACCCCGGCCCCACCCGCCAGAAATCCGTCAGAGGGCGGTGATCCCACAGCATACGGCGGTAGCTTTCCTCATCAAGCTCCGCAATTCTGACGCCGTTTTCGTCGGCAGGGATATGCTTTGCCACAATATCCATGGCTATCTTGCAAAGATACAGGTTTGTGCCTATGCCAGCGGTGGCAGTGATACCCGTTTCGTCAAGGACATCACGTATCATCTTCATGGCAAGCTCTCTGGGGGTCATATGGTAGGTAGCCAGATAATCGGTCACGTCCATGAAAACCTCGTCAATGGAGTAAACGTGTATGTCCTCGGGGGCGATGTATTTCAGATATATCTTGTATATCCTTGTGCTGTACTTCATATAATGCGCCATTCTGGGCGGAGCGATGATGTAATCCACCGACAGCTCAGGGTGCGCCGCAAGCTCGGTGCTGTCGTATGAGCTGCCTGTGAATTTATGCCGGGGAGCGCTGTTCTGCCTTTTGCGGTTGACCTCGTTTATCTTCTGTATTACCTCAAAAAGCCTTGCACGCCCGGGGAGACCGTAGGCTTTCATAGTGGGCGATACTGCCAGGCAGATAGTCTTTTCGGTGCGGCTCTCATCGGCAACAACAAGGTTTGTGGTAAGAGCGTTGAGACTGCGCTCGATACATTCCACGCTGGCATAGAATGATTTTAGGTCTATTGCGATATAAGTCCTGTCCGTAGCTCTTACCTCCTTTCATATAGTAATTATTATACCACATTTTGTGGGCGAAAAACAGCCCAGCAGCAAAAAAAGCGCACAGTCCGTGAGACTAAGCCCTCAGACTGTGCGCCTGTTATTATCTGGTCAGTTCATAATGAACGATACATTATGAAACGTAAAGACCTGCAAGACCCTTGTTTACCTTGTCCTGATCGTAGTTCTGGGGAACCAGCATATAAACTGTTCCGCCGTTGTAGCTTGCAACGAGGACCTGATCGGTATCGAGCTGCTTGGTGGGTACGGTGGAGTAAATGGTGTAGTAATCAAATACGCCTGTATCCTTGTAGATGATCTCATTTCTCTTGAGAACATCGAAGTTTGCGGGGAGAAGCATATACTTGGTAACGTTCTGCTTCTTGTTGTACCACATCCATACCTGGTCGGTGGAAGCGAGAAGTGTGGGGTATGCAGTGGAAACGGTGTAGTAAGCGGAAGAAGAGGTGGAAAGATCCTGGCTCTTGTACTGCTGGAAGAGAGCCTCATCATAGCCTGTGGGCAGGAGCATATATCTTGTGGTGGTCTGAGAATCAACTACCTTTGTCCATGTCTGGATAACATCATATGCGAGCTGCTTTGTGGGAGCGATGGTGTAAACCTTCCAGTACTCAAACTTGCCTGTGTAGGTTGCGATAGCGTCGTTTACTCTTGCTTCATCGTAATTCTGGGGAACGAGGATAAAGAGTGTTACGTAGTTGTTGTTTACCATTGCCTGGAATGTGATGACCTGGTCAGTGGAAACCTTGAATGCAGGCTGAGTTGTGCTTACAGTGTAGTAACCGTCAGCGGAAGAACCGGAGTCGGAAGCGATAAGCTCGTTAAGTCTTACTTCGCTGTAGTTCATGGGGAGAAGTACGTATCTGGTAGTCTGAACGCCGTTGAGATTTCTTGTCCAGCTCTTTACGATATCGGTGTAAAGGAGCTTGTAGTTCTCGGGGCTGGTGTTGTAGATGGTCCAGTACTCAAACTTCTTGGTGTAGTTTGCAACAGCGGTGTTGTAAGAGGGAACGTCGTAGTTCTTGGGAACGAGAACGTATCTTACAGCAGTAGCGCTGTTAACTGTTGTGTTGAAAGACTTGACAGTATCGCCGTATGCCTTCTGCTTGGGAGATGCGTCATATACTACATAGTAGGAGTAAACTCCGCTGTCCTGAGCAACAAGTGTATTTACCTTAGCTGCGTCATAGCCGTAGGGAAGGAGCATATACTTTGTTACCCTGGTGTTGGGGTCTGTCCACTTGTAGATAGTATCGGTGGAAGTAAGCTTTGCAGGCTGTGTGGTGGAAATGGTGTAGTAGCCTGAGCCTGAAACTGTGATGTAAACAGTCTTCTTTACGGAAGTCTTATCCTTGCGGGTAAGTGTAAGGGTGGTTGTGCCTGACTTGAGGCCCTTGATGGTAAGTGTGCAGTAGTGATCCTTCCACTTGCCCTCGGTCACGCTTGCAACGGTGTTGTCGGACAGAGTGTAGTTAACGGAATTGTCCTTGTCGCTGTAGATAACGAGAGAAGCTGTGGTATCGATCTTGGTGGAAACGGAAGACTGGCTTGTGAGAAGAACAGCATTGCCGTCGCCTACTGTAACGTTGATGGTGGTGTAAACCTCGGGATACTTTGTAAGATAGATCTTTACGGTTGTGGAACCGGAAGCCTTGCCTGTAAGCTTGAGACGGATATCATCTTTCTTCCAAGGCTTTACCCAGCTTGTACCGACGATGCTCTTATCGCCTGCAACCACCTTAAGACCGTGGGAGCCCTTGGCTCTTACTGTGATGTACTTGGACTCGCCTTCGTCCAGGGTAACGTTCTTGGAGCTTAAAGCAAGCTTTCCGCCTACTACCTTTACGCGGCATGAAAGCTTTGTGCCGCTTACATTTGCGTAAATGGTTGCGGTGCCTACGCTCTTTCCGATTACCTTGCCTGCGCTTGATACGCTTGCAACAGTCTTATCGGAGGACGACCATGAAACAGATGCGCCGTTTGCACCAGTAACTGTAAGGGTGGTCGCATAGCCCTTGGTAAGCGTTATGCTTGTCTTGCTCAGTCCCAGAGCGGATACGCTTGCGGGGAAGGTGAACATTGTAAGTGTCAGGACCAGTGTCAGAAGAAGAGCGACAGCTGATCTGAGCTTCTTAGCAGATGACATAGATATTCCTCCTTAAATATGTTTTTTTAGCGGACGATCCTGCCTCCGACACACGCTGTGATTCCCTGAATCACGCCGTATTACGGATATTGAGGGTCATTCCGCTTTGTATTTAAATTTTAACATTTATCCGCTGTAAAGTCAATAAAAAATGTGCTATAATACAGTAACAAAGGAGATACAGAAGATTACATTTCGGTTACAAAATCTGTTGAGCATGAAAGGAAAGGCTTATGAGATCAAGGATAATGAACGCACTCAAGGCTCAGATACTTCTTTACGGCTTCGGTTCGGAGGACGCAGACAAGTTCCGCTCCTGCGCACAGCCGCTGAAAATAGGAATAAACGAACTTCCACATGACTGCGCCTGTGAAAAGGTGGGCTATCTTGCAGGCTTTTCGGGCTTTTCATCATGCGGCGAAAAGCTGGAGCGTGAGGGCAGATGCGTCATATTCTCCTGCATAGACGGCAAGCAGCTCAACAAGGTGCTTGATTCCATGCGTGCATCGGGACTGGGAAATATCCCGCTGAAAGCAGCTGTCACCGCCTGCAATCAGAAGATGACCCTTACCGAGCTTATGGACGAGCTTGAAAAGGAACACAAAAAACTGCACCCTGAGGAAAACTGAAAGGAACGGTTCTAATGTATATCTACGAAACACATATGCACACCTCCGAAGCAAGCGCCTGCGCCGAGTGCACTGCCGTTCAGATGGCTGACAAATATAAGGCGGAGGGCTATACGGGAATAATCATCACCGACCATTTTTTCAACGGAAACAGCTCCGTACCCCATGATCTGCCGTGGGAAGAGCGTGTGGAGCTTTACTGCAAGGGCTACGAGCACGCCAAGGCAAGGGGCGACGAGATAGGTCTGGACGTATTTTTCGGCATAGAGTTCGGCGACGGCGGTTCCGACTATCTTATATACGGTCTTGACAAGCAGTGGCTGAAAAAGAACGAGGGCATACTGGATATGGAGCTGTGGCGCTTTCTTGAATATGCCCGCTCCTGCGGAGCTTTCGTGGTTCAGGCTCACCCGTTCAGGGACCGCGATTACATTCACTGCACCACCCACTGCCCCCATTTCACCGATGCGGTGGAGATAATCAACGCCTCCCACCCCAAAGACAGCGACTTCAATCATCGTGCGGCTGAGTATGCCAAGTGGTACGATCTCCCCGTGACCGCAGGCTCGGACGCTCACAGTACCACGACCAGATGGTTCGGCGGCGGAGTTGAGTCCCCAGAAAAGTTCAACGATGTTATGGACTACTGCCGTGCGGTAAAGGCAGGCACTCTGAAGCTCAGGGAAAGAAGAAACTGATATTATACTAATCACCAATAAAACTATAGACAAAAAATCATCGCATAATCCATATACGCAAAATTATGCTCGATTTTTTGTATAATTTTTAATTGGTTCTTAGTATTACATTGTATAAAAGAAACTCCGAAGCGGACAGCTGCCATACTGTCCGCTTTTTCATAAATTATCGGATTTTCTCTTGACATCGCTTTCAAAATGCGGTATAATGTGTTATATCTTTTGGATATGCTTGTGTAGCACAGTTGGTAGTGCAGCTCATTCGTAATGAGCAGGTCGCAGGTTCGAGTCCCGTCACAAGCTCCAAAGAGTAAAGCCCCTTAAACCACTATAATACGTGGTTTGAGGGGCTTTTTATTTTTAATATTTGCTTGTTTGCTTTCTCAAAGCAGGGCATTTTGGCTCAGTTTTTTGCAAGCATGGGTGTCAAAAATTTCTTCCGCCCGTAAAGAGCGAGAAATTTTTGAGTATTTGCCGTTGAGATCATACCCTTTATTTGTATTCTTCGTACCAAGCTAAAAGCTCACCAAATATATGCTCTTCGGCTTTTGTTATGCTATTTTAGCATTCATTAAAGCTATCCCATTTGTTAAAGTATAAACAAAGGGATTTTTTTATCTACCCCGCCATAACCATATATAATATATGATATCCGAAGCATATCTTGTGCAACATCAACATCGACAACACCACATTCAGCCAAATTATATGTGCATATCTACAAAAGAATTGTATTCCTATTGACAAACAGGAATTTATGTTGTATAGTAATATTACACTAATCATATAGATTAAGTATGATATTGAGAGGCGACGTTATGAAGCATATATTTTCCGCTGACGGCGGCATCGCACGATGCTGAAGCTGATAAGCTCACACCGTTTCAGAATCAAATAATTTAAAACTAAAAATACTAAATATAATTTAAATGATTTTTCAGGAGGAATTTATTATGTCAAAGGTTTATAAGAGCGCACTTGAACTCATCGGTAAGACTCCCCTCGTTGAGGTTACAAACATTGAAAAGGAACTTGGTCTTGAGGCTAAGGTTCTCGTTAAGCTTGAATATCTCAATCCCGCAGGAAGCGTTAAGGACAGAATCGCAAAGCACATGATCGAAGTTGCTGAGGAAAAGGGTCTTCTTAAGCCCGGTTCCGTAATCATCGAGCCTACTTCCGGCAACACAGGTATCGGTCTTGCCGCTATCGCAGCTGCCAAGGGCTACAGAACCATTCTCACAATGCCCGAGACAATGAGCGTTGAGCGCAGAAATATCCTTAAGGCTTACGGCGCAGAGATCGTTCTTACCGAGGGCGCAAAGGGCATGAAGGGTGCTATTGCAAAGGCTGATGAGCTTGCAAAGGAGATCCCCAACAGCTTTATCCCCGGTCAGTTCGTTAACCCCGCTAACCCCGAGATGCACTTCCGGACCACAGGTCCCGAGATCTGGGAAGATACCGATGGTCAGGTTGATTACTTCACCGCAGGCGTTGGTACAGGCGGAACCGTTACAGGCGTAGGCAAGTTCCTTAAGT
This sequence comes from Huintestinicola butyrica, assembly GCF_025567215.1. Classification (NCBI taxonomy): domain Bacteria; kingdom Bacillati; phylum Bacillota; class Clostridia; order Eubacteriales; family Oscillospiraceae; genus Huintestinicola; species Huintestinicola butyrica. The sequence goes on along the minus strand of NZ_JAOQKB010000001.1, from coordinate 155,974 downwards.
CCAAGAACCCCAACGTTAAGGTTGCAGCTATCGAGCCTTCCGACTCTCCCGTTCTTTCCCAGGGCAGAGCAGGCTCTCACAAGATCCAGGGTATCGGCGCAGGCTTCGTTCCCGACACTCTTGATACCTCCGTATATGACGAGGTAATGCCTATCACCAACGAGGACGCATTTGCTACCGCAAAGCTCCTTGCTAAGAAGGAAGGTATCCTTGTAGGTATCTCTTCCGGTGCTTCCCTCTACGCAGCTATCCAGATCGCTAAGCGTCCCGAGGCAAAGGGCAAGACCATTGTTGCTCTCCTCCCCGACAGCGGCGACAGATACTACTCCACTCCTCTCTTCGCTGAATAAGATATTGCCATAAAAGTCTTCTATAATATAAATCGGCTGCCTCATATGTGAGTATGAGGCAGCCGATTTTTGTGTAAGGGTGTAAACTTTTTCTTATATGGTCACTTCACAAACTGCCACTCATCAAACTCGGCATTCTGAGAAATAACAAAATAAATATCATGCTCTCCGCTTATCTTCTTTTTGAGCTTGGCGCAGACAATTTTCATATCCTTGCAGTCAAACTCGGCTGCACCAACAAGCGTATCTTTTCCGTCAAGATACACCTCTATCCTGCCCTTGCCCTTTGCTTTTACCGCAAATGAGGACGCTCCGCTGCCAAAATCCGCTCCCTTTACCCATACAACAGCAGCCTTGCCGCCGTCAGCAGAAGATGAAACGGTCATATTTCCCGCAACGTCCGTGTTGTTATAGGAAACATCTGCTGAGGAAAAGGCGGTCTCTGCCTGATTTACGGCAAATGGGTCAAGAGGCTTTATCTGCTCTGCACCGTTCTTGTCTGCATTCACTCTGCCGATGGTAACAGTCTCCTCATCGACCACAGCCTCATTTACGCACAGGCTTCTGAAGCCGCCCTCTGTGCCCAGCGCTTTCTGTAGGAAAAGCGAATGATAAAACAAATAATATCTGTCCTTATATTTCTGGAGATGAGTATGGTTGTTGCTGTACTCCATTCCCGCTTCTCCGGGATTTTTGAAGTAATAGTCACGATACTCCCAGCTGTCGGGATCAAGAGGGGTCTTGGTGGTCAGATACGCCATACTGCACGCAGGCGCACGCTCAGTCTTGGGATAATTCCATTTCAGGTGGGTGCTCCAGTCGTTGTTATATGTATAGACATATGTTCCGTTGATGAAATTCAACTCGCTTGCCTCAAAATGATACGGCGAGGGTATCTTCTTGATATCGCTGTCCAGGGATATCATATCGCTGCCCAGTCGGACTATTCTTGCGCTGTCCTCTCCGCCGCCGAAGGAGAGCCAGCCTGTGCCCTCATCGTCGATGACAACGCCCGGGTCAAAGGGAGTTTTGCAGCCGTCCAGACCCTTTGTATTCCCGTCAATGATAGACTTGCCCAGAGGGTCAGTCCATGGCCCTGTGGGAGAATCTGCGGTAAGCACTCCCACTCCCCAGCCGCTGTTTGAATAGTAAAGGTAAAAATGCGTCTTGCCGTCCTCCTCAACTCTCGATACCACTGACGGCGCCCATGAAGCTATTGCCCACGGGGATATCTCACCAACGTCGATAGTGCCGTGATATGTCCAGTTTACCATATCATCGGTGGAAAGCATGACCAGTGACTTTATATGCTCATATGTATTGCTGCCCTCGGCGCCCACAGCCTCATACTGCTGCTGATCGTTGGTGCCGTAAACATACAGCCTGCCCTCATATTCCACAGCCGTAGGGTCGGCGCAGAAAATATTGGAGATAAGGGGATTTCCCGTAGTTTTTGTGATATTGTCGGTAACGGCGGTTATCTTTACTCCCTTGGAAGCAGATTTTATCTTCTCCCCCTCCATCGTAACGGAAGAGATATCCGCATCACCGCAGGAACACATCACCATCGCTGCTGCAGCCGCAAACAGTATCGCAGGTAATTTTTTCATAAAAGCTCTCCTTTCGCTGTATATTTGCATATTTTTATTGTACCATACATAATTCATTTTTTCAATATCTTTATATGCTGTATCCGATGACTTTTTGTGCAGGAAACGATAGATGACCGATTTTCATCTTTTTTTCGACTTTTTTTGAAATATCACTTGAAATCAACGGAAAAATTTTGTATAATAAATTTGTATAATAAATATGTGTATTGTATTTCAGATATAAAGGACGTGACAAAGATATATGGTAAACATCATAGTTTGCGACGACGAGGCGGTGTTTCTTGATATCATTTTCGATGAAGCAAACAGGGTGATGTCAAAGCATAACCTTGAATATCAGTGTATAAAATTCAAGAGCAGCAGCGATTTTGTGGAGCTTATCGACAAGGGCGAGACTGTTCCCCATATCGTTTTCCTTGATATAGATATGCCTGAAATCGACGGCAAGCAGGTCGCTTTAAAACTGAAAAAAGCATATCCCAACTGCCAGCTTATCTTCTTCACCTCCCACGAGGACGAGATAGTCAATGCCTTCGATTATAACGCCAACGGCTTTCTCTCAAAATACAATCTTGCGGAAAAGTTTGAGGATAACATCATAAGAGTACTGGGCAACATCAATGCCAGCGAGCCTGATTACGTCCAGCTCTGCGTGTTCACATCGGACAATCGCTGCGAGCGTGTGAACTACGATTATTCCCGCATCGCCTATCTGGAATGTATCATGAAAAAGGCATACCTCAACACCGTTGATGGCGGCTGCTACAGGATAAAATGCGGTCTGTGGCGTGAAATAATCCAGAAATTCGACAAACTGCCTTTCGCCGTTCCTCATCAGAACTACATTGTCAATATGAACTGCATTTCAAGAATTACAGGTGAAGAGCTTTATATAGATCAGCTTAACAAACAGATATCCGTCAGCAAGCACAGACGTAAGGATTTTTTAAAGAGATACTCTGATTATTCTATGTCTAAGGGGCGTACTGATTAAAAATGCTATACCTTTTCACCGTAATGGAAGCTGTTATAATCGTTATAATGTTTCTCATTATGTTCAGGACCCGCTTCAAGGGGTTAAAAGCGGTCCTCAGTTTTATTCTCGGAACAGCAGCTGCAAGTGCATTCACGATACTTGTAATAAACCTGCCGCTGCACATCAAAACTACTCTTACAGTTGCGGCATATACAATAGCCTGCTTATGTGTTTTTGATATCAAATGGCAAAACTCGCTTATGATATCATTGCTTGGCTGCTATGAGCTTATAGCCTGCGATATCATATCGGCAAACCTTATCGCAGCTGCGGCAAGCACGCCGATGATGTCTGTCGTTACACCCGATTCCATGATATATCTGGTGCTGGGAATAATCTCCAAGCTGTTTGCCATGGCGGTAGTTATTTGCAGTGCATTTTTCCTGCGTAAGCTTGATTTCAACGTTCCTCTGAAATACAGCATCATACTTAATATCATACTTCTGCTGCTTTCATTCGCAAATCTGTTCTTCGGTCAGATAACCTCGACAGTTATCACAGCACTGGACCACCTTCAGGTCGTTGTAATGTGCTCATCATATATGATAGTAATGATATTGGTGCTGGTTCTGTTCTTTAACCTTTGCAAGTACTTTTCCACAGAAGCGGAGCTTAACTACTCCAACCTGAAAAATGACTTTCTGGAGCAGCAGCTGGAACAGCAGAAGTCTGCCGAAAAAAGCATACGCACCATAAAGCACGATATGCTCAATCATCTTTCCGCCCTTGATTATCTTAACAAAAGCGGCGAAACAGAACGCTTTGACAGCTATATGAAAACACTCATCTCCCGCACCTCCGTTCCTTTCAGGAACAATATAACAGGTATTCAGATGCTTGATGCCATTCTTTCGCTCAAATATCAGGTGGCAAAGGATAACGATGCTTCAATAAAGGTAAATTCCACAGGCGTAAAGCATTATCCCGATGTAAGCGAATACTGCCTCAGCTCCATATTTGCAAATCTGCTGGACAATGCCATTGAGGGCGCAGGCAGCGCAGATGAAAATGACAGGGAAATAACAGTTGATATCACCGAAAATGCAGGCTGCCTGAACGTAAGGATAACAAATCACTACAACGAGAACGCCCAGAACGATATAATTGCCGCAGGCAAGGGGCATATCCACAAGGGTCTGGGCATAAGCATTGCAAAGAATGCCGCAGAGGAGAACAAGGGTATGTTTGAATACACTGCGGAAAACGGAATTTTCACCGCAATGGTGGTTCTGCCTGTAAGCGAAAAGACAATAGGTTAAAAGTTAAAAGCTGCTGCACCGATATCTCGGCACAGCAGCTTTTTCAGTCGTATATAAAGCTTCCCGTAAAGAAATCCGATTCGTCAGCGGGCGGCTCGGTCTCGGAGGGGATAGTGACAGTCTCTTCCGTCTCTGTGGTCTCTTCCGTTACGGAAGTGGTCTCGGAAGATATTTCCTCGGAAATATCGGCAGATACATCTGAGGTCTCGGGCAGCTCTTCCGTTTCGGTAACGACCGCCGCAGTCTCAGTCACTGCCTCGGCACTGTCGGGGATGATCACTATCGCCTGAGAATACATCTGCTTGAAGCGTATCTCAAATTTATCGATATTGTAGTCGATAATGCCTTTCATGGGGTCATTGAGGGTAACGGTAGAATTTGCGATGTTAAAGCCTGCCAGCACAAAGCAGTGCTCGTTCAGGTACCAGTCCAGCTTTTCGCCTGTGGCATTGTCGTACCATGTTTCGTAATACTCAGGCTCTATCATGCCATCGGTTGCCCAGCAGAGAACGGGCGTGCCTGCGATAAGATATTCGTACAATGTATCAGGGTGGCAGCCGGATATGTTTTTAACCGTATATCCCCCGCCGTGAGATGATATGTACTTGTTTGCCGCCTTTTCAATGGCGGGCGAAAAACAGCCGTAGCCTCTTGAAAAAGGGTCGCCTATGAAATAATCGAAAAAGCTGTCTTTGTAAAGCTTCCCATCAGCTGTGCGGGCATTGCCCCATGAGGTGGGAAGATAATTTTTTGCCATGTCGGTCTTTTCTGCGTCAAATCCATAGTGGCGCAGAAGAGTTGTAAGTGCGGTTATCTCGCAGCCCACAGGCAGCTCAGGATTTTGCAGGATATTTTCCATATCAATGTAAACGGAGTTGCTGTCATAATCCTTGCGCTGACGGCTGGTGATTATGGTGCGTGACACTGATGTTACCGTGGTTTCGGCAGCCTCTTCCGCCGCTTCTTCGGGAGCTTCGGGATAATCGGCAGTCTCCTCGGGGAGCACCTCCGTCTCCGTCTCTTCCTCGGGATACTCCTCAAATTCAATGTCATGGCCGTACCTTGCATCAGTCTCCTCAGGCTCGGAAATAACGTCCGACTGAGTGTGGTACTCCTCGGGCATGGTGTTCACCGTCTCCACCGAATCGGGATCACCCTTTTTTATAAGCACAAGGCTTACTATTATCACGGTGGCAAAGAATACGAATACTCCCGCCCGTGCAAAAGTTCTCTTCATCTGATCTTTCCTTTTCCTGCGCATATCATCTGCGCAGCTTTTGCCTTGCTGTCTTGTTTTCGTACATATTTGCGTCAGCCTTATGCACCACATCTTCTATTGTCATATCAGCCGTAAGCTCTGCACAGCAGCCGCCTATGCTGGCGGATATCTCATAGGGCTTGCACGAGGTCTTGTTTTCCTCGGCAATAGCGTTTGTGAACTTGTTTATCCTTGCAAGCATATCCGCTCCGCAATAATCACCCAAGCCGATAATGTAAAACTCGTCTCCGCCTGCCCTTACGCATATCTCATCGTTTCGGGTAATGAGACGGGCAGCGGTGGCGATAGCGTTGATGCCATAGTCCCCCTCGGAATGGCCATAGTGGTCATTAACATATTTAAGTCCGTCCATGTCGATAACAAACGCAAGGCAGGTATCGGCACCGGGGCGTTCAAGCATTTCTCTGATCCTTGCTTCCATTCCACGCCTGTTGTAAAGTCCCGTCATAGCGTCTCTCTGAGAAAAGGCGGTAAGGCGGCTTCTCACACGGGTAAGCTCTATGGCATTGTTCACATTTCTTATCCAGTTCCTGAAAACAATACCTATCTTGGTCTTGCTTTCCAGCGAACATTGAAGCACTCCGTAGCCAAAGGTATGCTCACTGAAGTGAACGGGCGCAAAGTAGTAAACAGACGGCTTGTCATGCTCTATCCACAGGTCGGGCAGCATTAGCTTTGTATCAAAGGAAGTGGAATCGACGTCCATAAATGTACCCTTTGTAACGCTATCGCCGTAAATGGCATGAAGCATAAGCTTCATTTTTTCCGGATAGCCGCTTATTATCTGCTTGTCGGTATCCAGCCAGTCCTCATCGAGGCAAAGGTAAAAATTCTCATAGGGCGATATAAGATATGTAGCCTTGAATATCTCGCCCAGACATTCATCGGGCGATTCAACAGCAGTAAGATTTTCAAACATATAGCTTTCGACAAGTCTGCCGATATCCACGGAGAAGTTGATATCTTTTCTGCCGAAATTCTCATTAACATTATAAATCAGGCTGTTGATGGAATCCTTGACGTGCTAAACATTCTCGGGACATCCGCAGCTGCTGCCGATGAACAGACCCTTTTCAAACTCCCACTTTTCATTGGGGTCGGGTCCCACATTCTCGATAAGCTCATGGAGCCTTGCCACAGCCTTCTGCGCAGCCTGAGCCGCCGCAGGCACATATGACGTGATGGAGGGAGTATTGATGGCACTTTCGGGAACGCAGTCAAAGCCTGTGATTATTATATCCTCAGGCACTCTTATGCCATTTTCCATGAGCCTGTTTGCAAGACCCATAGCCATATGGTCGCTCATGGATATCACAGCTTCGGGTCTGGGTATCTCTCCAGAAATTATCTTATCCCCCAGAGCCTCGCCGCCTGTGTACCAGAAATCGCCGTAAAATACCTTGCTCTCGTCAAAGAGGATATTGTGAGCGGCATAGGTGTCCTTTATTCCTTCAAGTCTTTCGTCCGTAACATAATAGTCCTTCATACCCGCAAGGATAACAATGTCCCTGCAGCCGTGCACACCTACGATATGCTCGGTTATATCTGCCATTGCGGAACGGTCATCGGTGCATATCATCTCAAAGCCGCCCATGGGCAGATCAAGGGTCACAGCAGGCTTACCGCTTTCCTTTATGCGCTGCACAAGGCGGTCGGTCTGCTCCTTGTTTCCCTCTGTATCATAAGTAAGTGGAGTAAGGATAACACCGTCCAGCTTATCAAAATCTGCCAGATTGAAAATATTAAGCTCGCCCAGCAGATAATTTCTGTAATAATGCTTGGCATTTACCAGCGGACAGAACACTGCAACATCATATCCGTACATATCGCATCTGCTGAAAACGCCGTTCATTACACGCTGCTGATATATTGATTCGGGATTTACTATAATAAGCCCTATTTTCTTTCTTTCAGTCATAAACTGTCTCCTTCTGATGCCTGAAACGACCGGTTTAACGCAAAACGTACAATTAAATATATTTTACCCTAAAAAAGCATATTATATATGAACATTTTTGCCGTTTTTGATAAATTTACATACAAATTTTACTCTCATCTTTATTGACTTTCATTTGCATTTCAAGATATATAACAAGCCCATTATATATTTTCTCCAAGCGCATTATTTTTATATGTAGCTTTTGCACAAAGTCAGCATAAAAAGCCCGTTAATGATAGACATATTTTGAGAATTTTCGTCGTTAAAAAATATCGCTTGAATGTTAATATATATTATGCTATAATTCATATCGTTGTATTTAAGGACATTGTAATTAGGTATGGAAGGATATAAGATGAGAAAGGATGTATGGTCATGGAGGATTACAGCTATTTAATTTCTATCGCACTGATACTGCTCAGCACAAAGGTTCTGGGTCTTTTTTCAAAGGTAGTGCGTCTCCCCCAGGTAGTAGGTGCGCTGCTTGCGGGCATTATTCTTGGACCTGCCTGTCTTGGCATAGTCCACTCAACGGAGATGCTCAGCAATCTCTCTGAGATAGGCGTTATCGTACTTATGTTCGCAGCAGGTCTTGAGACCGACATCGACGAGTTAAAGCGCTCGGGCAAGGCTTCTTTCCTTATCGCCCTCATAGGCGTTCTGGTTCCTCTGGCAGGCGGTGCGGCAGTTGCTTACTTCTTTAACGACAGCACCGATTCCAACGTTATGCTCCAGAATATCTTCATCGGCATCATTCTCACAGCTACTTCCGTAAGTATCACTGTTGAGACACTGAAAGAAATGGGCAAGCTTTCCACCCGTGCAGGCAACGCAATACTGGGTGCGGCTATCATTGATGATATCCTCGGCATCATCGCCCTTACAGTAGTTATAAGCATGGCTGACGAAAGCGTAAACATCGGCATCGTGCTGCTTAAGATCCTCGGCTTCTTCGCATTCACATTTGTTGCTGCTGTGGGCTACCACTACGCATTCAAGAAGTGGACAGACAACAGTGCTGTAAAGCTCAGAAGATATGTTGTTATCAGCTTTGTTTTCTGCCTCGTTCTTGCATACTGCGCAGAGGTATTCTTCGGAGTTGCCGATATCACAGGCGCATTCTTCGCAGGTCTTGCTCTTTCGGGCACAAAGAAATCCGAGTACATCTCCAAGAGATTTGATACACTTTCTTACCTGCTCCTCTCCCCTATCTTCTTCGCAGGAATCGGTCTTAAGGTCGAGCTTCCAAAGATGAACGGCGAGATCGTTCTCTTCACAGTTCTCCTCTGTGTTGTGGCTGCACTTACAAAGGTAATCGGCTGCGGACTGGGCGCAAAGATATGCAAATATACCTCTAAAGAGTCTCTCCAGATAGGCGTGGGCATGATATCACGAGGCGAGGTGGCACTTATCGTTGCCAACAAGGGCGAGGCTGTGGGACTTATGTCCGACAAGTTCTTTGCTCCCGTTATCATAATGGTAGTGTTCACCACAGTGGTAACTCCCGTTCTGCTGAAGCTTGTTTTCAAGGACAAGACAAGCGAGCCTGAGACAAAGCCCGAGGCTCAGACAGTCTGATAATTAAAATAAATTGCGGCAAATTCCGCCTGTTTATCGGCAGGCGGAATTTTTTGTATATACGCAGGGAAGGAATAATTATGAGAAAAACATTCAACGCACTTGATATTTCAAGAAAGGTCATTGCCTCCCGTGTCCATGAGGGGGATATCTGCATAGATGCTACCGCAGGCAGAGGAAACGACACCGCATATCTCTGCGGGCTTGCAGGTGAAAGCGGAAAGATCATCGCCTTTGATATCCAGCAGGAAGCCATTGACAGCACCGCAAAGCTCCTTGAAGAAAAGGGGTTTTCAAGCCGTGCGGAGCTTATCCTCGGCAGCCACACACAGATGGACAGCTATGCGGAGGAGGGCACAGTTTCCTGCATCACCTTCAACTTTGGCTGGCTTCCCGGCGGCGACCACACCGTACACACTATGAAGGACACCAGCATTGAAGCGGTGAAAAAAGCTCTTCGGCTCATAAAGCAGGGCGGACTTATCTCCATGATACTTTACTACGGCAGGGACACGGGCTTTGAGGAAAAGGAAGCTCTCCTTGAATTTGTAAAGACCATCGACAGTGCCGAATATTCCGTTATTACCGTGGATTTCTCCAACCGCCCCAACTGTCCTCCTATACCCATATTTATTCTTCGTGAATGATGTAACATTTTGCCCTGTAGGATTGTATATCAAGTGAAGGACAAAGACGAACTGCTGACGGCGAAAGCTATGACCTTATCCTCGGCCCGCAGACAGTTCATGTTCAATAAAGCTTCAGGCGCATCTGCCTTTTTGACAGATGCGCCGATTTTATGGCAAAATGCGCTCATAAATTTTCTGTATATTATGTATTTCGCTGTTGAAAAAAAAACATTCCTGTGGTATAATACTTGTATCTATGTTATAAAGGATCGTGAGAGCTTGGTTTTTTCTGATATATTCTTCTTGTATGTGTTCCTGCCGCTGTTTCTGATATGCTACTTTGCCGCTCGGAACACTAAACTCAAAAACGCCGTGCTGATAGTTTTCTCCCTGTTTTTCTACGCATGGGGCGAGCCTGTGTGGGTGGGTCTGCTCATATTCAGTTCGGTATTTGACTTTCTTAACGGTCGTTTTATCGACAAGCACAAGGACGAAAAGATCGCCGTGCTGGGCGTTATCGTGTCCTGTGCAGTAAACCTGTCAATACTTGGTGTGTTCAAGTACAGCGGAATGATAGTTGACGGCATAAACACTCTGCTGTCGCTCAGCCTGCCTGTGCCTGATTTCCACCTGCCAATAGGAATTTCTTTCTACACCTTCCAGTCCATAACCTACGTGGTCGATGTTTACCGCAAAAAGGCACGGGCGCAGAAAAATTACTTCGGATATCTGCTGTATCTCTCCATGTTCTTCCAGCTGGTGGCAGGCCCTATCGTGCGCTACAACACCGTTGCCCGTGAGATAGAGAACCGTTCGGTAAAGATACACGAATTCAGCGACGGTATCACCCGACTTATCTTCGGTCTGGGCAAAAAGGTACTTATCGCAAACTCCATGGGTCAGCTGGCAACGCAGTTTCTGACCTTTGATACCGCTCCCACCTCAGTTCTTGCGGCATGGTCAGGCGTTATCCTTTATTCTCTCCAGATATATTACGACTTTTCGGGCTATTCCGATATGGCTATCGGTCTGGGACTTATGTGCGGCTTCCACTTTCCCGAAAACTTCGAGCACCCCTATATATCAGCTTCCGCAACCGATTTCTGGCGCAGATGGCACATCTCGCTGGGAACATTCTTCCGTGACTATATGTATATCCCCCTGGGCGGCAACAGGAAGCATCAGCTGCTGAACATCGCCATCGTATGGTTCTGCACGGGTCTGTGGCACGGCGCCAGCTGGAACTTTATCATGTGGGGCCTTTACTTCGGCGTTCTGCTGGTCATCGAAAAGACATTCCTGCTGAAAGTCCTTGAAAAAGTGCCTAAGATCATCGGTCACATTTACCTGCTCATTGCGGTGATATTCGGCTGGATGATATTCTATTTCACCGATACCTCAAAAATGGGAGCCTGCTTCGGCGCAATGTTCGGCAAAAACGGACTTGCCGCCACCGATCTGCTCACAGAATCACAGCTCAAAGGCAGCCTGTGGCTCATTATTGCGGCTATCATCATCTGTATGCCTGTTTACAAGGGCATTTCCGCTTTCGGCGAGAAGCTGGCAAAGAAATCTGCCGCAAGCTTTACTCTGGTAAGCGCAGTAAAGATGCTTTTCCTGGCATTCATTCTTTTCGCTTCCACCGTTTCACTTGTGGGCGATACCTACAATCCTTTCCTTTACTTCCGATTCTGATATCTGTCGGACTATCAACAAACATTTTTCATGGGCGTGCAATGCACGCCTGTGGTTTATCTGAAAGGCAGTCATTATGGATAAATTTGAACTTGTTTCTCCCTATAAGCCCTCGGGCGACCAGCCCCAGGCTATCGACAAGCTTGTGGAGGGCATAAAAAAAGGCTACCGTGACCAGACTCTGCTTGGTGTAACAGGCTCGGGCAAGACCTTTACCATGGCGAACATCATTGCACAAATGAACCGTCCCACCCTTATCCTTGCCCACAACAAGATACTTGCGGCTCAGCTCTGCTCCGAGTTCAAGGAGTTCTTCCCCCACAATGCCGTGGAGTATTTCGTTTCATATTACGACTATTATCAGCCTGAGGCTTATATCCCCTCCACCGACGCTTACATCGAAAAGGACAGCGCCATAAACGACGAAATAGACAAGCTCCGCCACAGCGCCACACTTGCGCTGGCTGAAAGGCGTGATGTGATAATCGTGGCTTCCGTTTCCTGCATATATTCCCTTGGTGCGCCCGAGGAATACCGAAACAACGTTATCTCGCTGAGAAAGGGCATGGAAATGTCCCGTGAGGAGCTTCTGGGTCGGCTGGTATCCATTCAGTATGAGCGCAACGACGTGAACTTTGTGCGAAACAAGTTCAGAGTGCGTGGAGACGTGGTGGAGATATTCCCCGCAGGCTCTTCGGAAAACGCTATACGTGTGGAATTTTTCGGCGATGAGATAGACAGAATATCGGAAATTCAGGTGGTAACGGGAAATATCATCTCCACCCTTGCCCACACAGCCATATACCCTGCCTCCCACTATGTTGTGTCAAAGGCACATCTGCACGAGGCTGTGCAGGAGATACAGAAAGAGCTTGATGAACGTGTAAAATGGTTTGAGGAGCAGGGCAAGCTTGTGGAGGCTCAGCGCATAAAGCAGCGCACCCTGTACGACATTGAGATGCTTGAAGAGATAGGCTTCTGCAAGGGAATAGAAAACTATTCCCGCATACTTGCGGGCAGAGCGCCGGGAAGCGTTCCCTACACCCTGCTTGACCACTTCCCCAAGGACTACCTGCTGTTCGTTGACGAGAGCCATGTTTCCCTGCCGCAGGTAAGGGGCATGAGCGCAGGCGACAGGGGCAGAAAGAGCGTGCTTGTGGATTACGGCTTCCGTCTGCCCTCGGCATTCGATAACCGTCCCCTTAATTTTGACGAGTTTGACTCAAAGATAAATCAGGCAATATACGTTTCCGCCACTCCCGGACCTATCGAGCGTGAAAAATCCGCCCAGATAGTGGAGCAGGTAATACGTCCCACAGGTCTTGTTGACCCCGAGATAATCGTCAAGCCCGTTGCGGGTCAGATAGAAGACCTGCTCAGCGAAATAAACATCAGGGCGGAAAAGAACGAGCGTGTACTTGTCACCACCCTTACAAAGAAAATGGCGGAGGATCTTACCACATATCTCCAGGGCATGGGCGTAAGGGTCAAGTACCTCCACCACGATATCGACACCATTGAAAGAATGGAGATAATCCGTGACCTGCGTCTGGGCGAGTTTGATGTGCTTGTTGGCATCAACCTGCTGCGTGAGGGCCTTGATATCCCCGAGGTCTCCCTTGTGGCGATACTCGATGCGGATAAGGAGGGCTTCCTGCGCTCCGAGTCCTCGCTTATACAGACCATCGGCCGTGCCGCACGTAATGCGGAGGGCAAGGTAATAATGTACGCCGACAGCGTTACAGGCTCCATGGAGCGTGCCATTACCGAGACAAACCGCCGCCGTGAGCTTCAGTTGGCGTACAACAAGGAGCACGGCATAGTACCCAAGACCATCATAAAGGATATCAGAGATGTTATCGAGATATCCTCCAAGGCGGAAGTCGATGACAAGGCCGCCAAGAAGAAGATGAGCAAAAAGGAAAAGGACGAGCTTATCGCAAAGCTCACCGCCCAGATGAAGGAAGCCGCAAAGCTTCTTGAATTTGAGCACGCCGCATATCTGCGTGATAAGATAAACGAACTGAAAGGTCAATGATATGGAAGAATTAAAGGATATCCCCCGACAGCAGGGCGGGCAGTACGGCGCAAGGTACAAAAAGCGCCGCAGAAGGCCCGATATAAAGGCAATAGCCATATTTATCCTGCTGATAACAGTTGTGATCCTTGCCGCCAATGTGATACGCCTGTCAAATGCGCTGAAGGACGATGAGCAGTACATTTCCGCCCAGTCCTCACGGGTGTTTGAGTATTACGGCAAAAAGGACGTTATCAAGCTTGATGACCCCACCTACGGCGACACATGGCTTGCCGCCCTTACCGATGTGCCCCGCCACACGCTGGATTATGACAAGGTGGAGACAGAAAACGGCTATAAGCACTACTACGAAAACGGCGAGCGCCTGAACACCACAGGCATCGACGTTTCCTATCATCAGGGGGACATCGACTGGGAAGCCGTCAAGGCGGACGGCGTGGATTTTGCCATGATAAGGCTGGGCTACCGTGGCTATGAATCGGGTCAGCTGAATCTTGACGAGCGCTTCCACGAATATGCGCAGGGCGCTGTTGACGCAGGGCTTGAAATAGGCGTTTACTTCTATTCCCAGGCAATAAACGCCTCAGAAGCGGAGGAGGAAGCAAGGTTTGTACTGAACGAGCTTTCCGACTACAAGATTACATATCCCGTGGTTTTTGACTGGGAGATAGTGGGCGATGACACAGCACGCACAAATTCGGTTTCGTCAGAAGAGCTGAACGAATGTGCATCGGTGTTCTGCAACACCATTGCCCGTGGAGGATATATCCCCATGATATACAGCGTCAAGCGAATGGCACTGCTCAAATATGACCTGAGCCGCCTTGCAGGCTTTGACTTCTGGCTGGCGGAATACCGTGACGAGCCTGAATTTCCCTATGAATTTGCCATGTGGCAGTATGCCTCCGACGGAAAGGTAAACGGTATCGAGGGCGAGGTTGACCTGAACATGAGCTTTGTTGATTACTCAAAGGTAAGGAGATAATTTTATGAAAACAATGACCGCTCCCATGGGCTGGAACAGCTGGGACTGCTACGGCGCTGCCGTTACCGAGGATATAGTAAGAAAGAACGCCGATTTTATGGCAAAGCACCTGAAAAAATACGGCTGGGAATACATTACCGTGGATATCCAGTGGTACGAACCTAATGTAAAGACCCACGAATACACTCCCTTTGCAAAGCTCTGCATTGACGAATATTCCAGGGTGATACCTGCCGAGAACCGCTTCCCATCTTCCGCAGGGGGAAAGGGCTTTGCACCTCTGGCAGAATATGTTCACTCGCTGGGACTTAAATTCGGCATACATATTATGAGGGGCATTCCCCGTCAGGCGGTATATGAACGCACCAAAATAAAGGGCACGGACAAAACTGCCGCCGATGTTGCCAAGACCGACAGCATCTGCGCATGGAACACGGATATGTACGGCGTTGACCCTGCAAAGCCCGGCGCAAAGGAATATTACGACAGCATTTTTGAGCTTTATGCTTCATGGGGCGTTGACTTTGTAAAGTGCGACGACATTGCAAGAGAGCTTCCTAAGGAGGAAAGCGAGCTTATTATGCTGAGCGATTCCCTGAAAAACTGCGGGCGTGATATGGTGCTCAGCCTTTCCCCCGGGCCTGCCCTCCTTGAAAAAGCCGAGCTTTACAAGCAGGTGTCCAATATGTGGCGCATTACCGACGATTTCTGGGATAACTGGCAGCTGCTTTACAATATGTTCGAGCGCTGCGAAAAGTGGGCGCCCCACAACGGCGCAGGTCACTGGGCAGACGCCGATATGCTCCCCATAGGATACATAAAGCAGGATTACTCCCCCGACATCACCACCCGGTTCACTAAGGACGAACAGGTAACAATGCTCACCCTGTGGAGCATCTTCCGCTCCCCTCTTATCATAGGCGGAGAAATGACCAAATTCGATGATTTCACCATGAGCCTGCTGACAAACGAGGGTATCCTTAAAATGCACCGAAACGCCCGCCACTCACATCAGGTATGGCGCAGAAAAATGAACGGCAGCGAGATAGTCCTCTGGACTGCGGCTGACGCAGAGGGCGGTCAGTATGCGGCGCTTTTCAACATAGGCGAGAATGCGGCAGACATATCAGTCCCCCTTACGGAGCTTGAGATATATGAGGCAAAGGACATTACCGAGCTTTGGAGCAATGAAGCTTTCCATGCCGATAACATCAGTGCCGACCTTGCGCCCCATTCGGCAAAGGCATATTACCTGAGCCGCTGAAAGAAGTGTTATTATGACTAAAAGCATGACCGAGGGCAATCCCTTGAAGCTTATTTTCAGCTTTGCCCTACCACTGCTGCTGGGAAATCTTCTGCAGCAGACCTATAACATAATAGATTCAGCCATTGTGGGCAGAGTGCTGGGAGCAAACGCCCTTGCCGCCGTGGGAGCGTCATCGAGCGTGCAGTTTCTTGTGCTGGGCTTCTGCACGGGAATATGCTGCGGCTTCGGAATACCGCTGGCAAAATATTTCGGTGCGGGCGACAGGGACAAAATGCGCTGCTGCATATTCAATTCCGCACTGCTCACCGCAGGGGCGGCGGTCATCATAACCACCGTCTGCGCTGTTTTCTGCACAGCCATACTCCATATGCTCTCCACTCCCGACAATATCTTCGGGGACGCATATTCCTATCTGCTGATAATATTTCTTGGCATACCCTTTACACTGCTGTACAATCTCCTTGCCTGCATACTAAGAGCCGTGGGAGACAGCAGAACGCCTTTTATATTCCTGGGAATATCCTCGGTGCTGAATATCTTCCTTGACCTTTTATTTATAGTAGTGTTCCGAATGGGCTGCGCAGGTGCGGCGGCAGCTACCGTAACCGCTCAGGCAGTCAGCGGGATACTCTGCTTCATCTACATAAAAAAGCATTTCCCCGAGCTTGCCCTTTCCCCTCAGGACAGGCAGGCAAACGGAAAAATGATATGGCAGCTCATTACAATGGGCGTGCCTATGGGTCTGCAATACTCCATAACCGCCATTGGCAGCATGGTGATGCAGTCCGCAAACAACAGTCTGGGCAGCGTATATATCTCAGGATTTACCGCAGGAATGAGGATAAAGCAGTTTGCCATGTGTCCCTTTGACGCCATTGCAACGGCAGTGTCCGTATTCTGCGGACAGAACCTTGGCGCAGGCAAGCCTGACCGCATAAAAAAGGGCATTTTTCAGGGAGTGGCTTCCGCTGTTGCCTACGGAATTGTGTCTGGACTGGTGCTTATTTTTCTGGGCAGAACGCTGTCGCTCATATTCATTGACCCCTCCGAAACGGAGATACTTAACGCAGCGGCAAAATATCTGCGCTGTCTTGGCTTCTTCTACTGGTGCCTTGGTTCCCTCTGCGTTGTAAGAATGAGCATTCAGGGACTTGGCTTCTCGGGCAGAGCCATAATCTCGGGCATTATAGAAATGGCGGCAAGGATCATCGTAAGCATGGGCTTTGTGGGCACATTAGGCTACACTGCCATATGCTTTGCCGACCAGACCGCATGGGTGACAGCTTTCCTGTACGTGCTTCCCATGTGCATTCACTGCATACACAAGGTATCAAAGAGCATTGAAACGCCCGTTAATATCTGATACATTTGTATATAACATTTTATTTGTTGACATAATATATACATTAGTATATAATTTGCTTATTATGTTCATCGGAGGACTTAAAGCCGCAGCTTTAACGGTCGGAAAAGATGTCGAGTGCGCTCGGTCACGGTACAAAAAAGTACCTGATCGGGCGCTTTTTGTATTTACAGGATTAGTATTAAAACATGAAAGGAAGATCAGCATGAAGATACAGCTTTCGGATCATTTTACCTGCAAACGTCTGCTTAAATTCGTTCTGCCGTCAGTGGTGATGATGATATTCACATCTATCTACGGCGTTATCGACGGTCTGTTTGTGTCGAATTTCGTCGGAAAGACACCATTTGCGGCGGTTAATTTCATTATGCCCATACTGATGATGATGAGCGCACTGGGCTTTATGATAGGCTCAGGCGGAAGCGCCATTACGGCAAAAACTCTCGGCGAGGGCGATAACGCAAAGGCAAACGGCGTTTTCTCGCTGATGGTATATACCGCTATAATTCTGGGAATTATTCTTACCATGGTAGGTCAGCTTGCCCTGCGCCCCTTGTCGGCAGCTCTGGGAGCTGAGGGGGAATTGCTTGAATACTGCGTTTCATACGGCAGGATAATACTTCTGGCGCTTACGCCTTTTATGCTCCAGAACGTGTTCCAGAGCTATTTTGTCACTGCCGCAAAGCCACATATAGGTCTTGCGGTAACGGTTGCGGCAGGCGGCGCAAACATTGTGGGAGATTACCTTTTCATCGCCGTTTTCAAGTGGGGCATAGAGGGAGCGGCTCTTGCGACAGCTCTCAGCCAGTGCATAGGCGGACTTGTTCCCCTGTTCTACTTTGCACGTAAAAATTCCAGCCTGCTGAAGCTCGGCAAGCCTCTTATTGATATGAAGCTGCTGCTCGATGCCTGTATAAACGGCTCCTCTGAGCTTATGACAAACATTGCAATGTCGCTGGCAAATATGCTCTACAACTATCAGTTGATGAAGATAGCCGGTGAGGACGGCGTTGCGGCATATGGCGTTATAATGTATGCGGCATACATCTTTGCGGCAATATATATCGGCTTCTCGATAGGCAGCGCCCCGGTCACATCATATCATTACGGTGCAAAAAATCACGGCGAGCTGAAAAATCTCTTCGCCACCAGCCTGAAAATACTTGCGGCGGCAGCTGTCATCATAACGCTGCTTTCGATACTCATGGCAGGCAGACTGACAAAAATTTTTGTAGGCTATGATCAGGAGCTTTACGAGATGACAAGCCACGGTTTCAGACTTTATTCCATGTCATTCCTGCTCTGCGGCTTCAACATCTATGCTTCCTCGCTGTTCACCGCCCTTGGAAACGGAGCGGTCTCCGCAGCCATATCCTTCCTCAGAACGCTGCTTTTCCAGGTGATATCCGTGCTGATACTTCCCCTTATCCTGGGAATAAACGGCATATGGCTGGCTGTTACCGCAGCGGAGGTCATGGCTCTGGCTGTAACGGTAACGTTTCTTATCAAATACCGAAACAAATATCATTACGCATAAATAACAAAGAAATGGGCTGTTGCAGAGTTGAACTGCGACAGCCTTTTTTGATTTGTCCGTACCTTGTGTATCGCTCCTTTTTGCATATCTCCATACTGTGCTGAATATATATTGTCAGACACACAAAAGTGTATCATAACAATAAATATCGGAGGTATGCAGATTGAACGGTAACGAGCTTAACAACATGGCGCAGCGCTACAAGGACGAAATGATGCGCCTTTACAAAAAAAGCGGAGCTTCCGACAATGCAGTCGGCACGGCAGGCAGTCAGAGCTTCTCCGCTCCTCAGGAACGTCAGCAGACACAGGCACAGCAAAATTCCCCATCTATGCAGACTTTCCCGGCTCAGAACAGCTATCAGGCATCACATTCTCAGCCCTGTCCCTCTTCTCAAAGCGGTACAAGGGATATGTCGGGAACTCCCGTGCCGAATGTACCTAACGCAAGCTTTTTCGGCTCGGCAAATCAGAATTCTCAGGGTACAGTCAATATCCCCGTTTCCTGCGAATGCCGCTTTCCCACGGCGGAGAGCATCATAAACAGCATTGCCCAAACGCCTGTTACGCTGCCTATCACTCCCGAGGATAACCCTCCCCCTGTGGTTCAGGATTCTTTCACTCAGGTACAGCCACGCTCATCTCAGCAGCAGGACACCCGCCAGACCCGTCAGGCTGCGGATAATTCCCGCCGTGTTCAGGTGGATACGGGACTTAGCGGCATCATGCTCAACTCCTCCCCCGACGAAGCTACATATACAGTGCCCTCGGAAAGCGAGAACCCTCAGGAGATAATGCCGGATTTTCCTCTTCCCGCAGATATCCCTGCGGACTCATCGGAAGCAGCGCCGTCAATAGCCTCGTTCCTGCCGTCAATGGGCTGGGTATCCATGACGGGAGACAACAGCTGGGGATTTTTGCAGTTCGACGTTTTCACCGCAGGCGGCGCATATCCCGTGCAGGGCGCACTTGTTACTGTAACAAAGCAGCTGCCCTCAGGCTCGGGTCTGGTAAGGATACTTTTCTCAAACAGAAGCGGACGCACTGCGACCATCGCTCTCCCCGCTCCGTCAAGGTCATTCTCCCAGTCTCCCGGAAGCACCACCCGCCCATTCTCGGAATACAGCGTGACTGTAAGGGCTAAGGGCTATTACACCATCAGGGACATAAAGATACCCATTTTTGCGGGAGTAAAGACAGTGCAGCCCATTGACCTTATCCCTCTGCCCGAATACGGCGGCATACAGCCAAGAAACAGCTCTGACAACAGCATAACTGACTCCCCCTCTGTGGGATAACACCTTAAAAGGAGGAGCAAATGACAGGAGAACCCTTTATCCCCGAAAAGATAACCGTACATCTTGGCGCACCCGATGACAGGAGCGCCATGAACGTTACGGTGAATTTCGTGGACTACATCAAAAACGTAGGCTCCAGCGAGCTTTATCCCACATGGCCAGAATCCGCCCTGAGAGCAAACCTTTACGCCATAATCTCCTTTGCGCTCAACCGCATATACACCGAATGGTACCCCTCCAGAGGATATGATTTCGATATCACCAACGACACACGGTACGACCAGTATTACGTCCACGGCAGGGATATTTTCCAGCCCATAAGCGATATCGTTGACGAGATATTCAACAATTATATCCGCAGGCAAGGCTCGGTGGAGCCGCTTTTTGCCTCGTACTGCGACGGTGTGAGAACTCAGTGTGAGGGTCTGAAGCAATGGGGAACGGTGGATCTGGCGGAGCAGGGCTATATCCCTTATCGGATACTTACCTATTATTACGGAGACAATATCGACATCGTGCAGAACGCCCCCGTTGCGCCCAATATCCCCTCATATCCCGGCACGCCAATTCAGATAGGCAGTGCGGGAGACAATGTTATACGTATCCAGACACAGCTAAACAGGATAGCGGGAAATTACCCTGCCATACCTAAGATAGAGCCTGTAACAGGCTACGTTGATACCAACACCGCCGACGCTGTGGAAGCCTTTCAGCGGATATTCAACCTCCCCGTAACAGGCGTGGTGGATAAAGCCACATGGTACAAGATAAACTTCATCTTCACAAGCGTTACCCAGCTGGCGGAGCTTACCTCCGAGGGGCTTACAATAAGCGACCTGGGGCTTAATCTCCCCAAGGCGCTGGTCATGGGCGACTCGGGCGGAAATGTTCGTGCGCTCCAGTATCTTCTTTCGGTAATCGGTGCGTATTATGACGCAGTGCCGCCCATAAGCGTAACGGGAACCTATGACGAGGCAACAGCAAACGCCGTATCCGCTTTCCAACAGCTTTACGGTCTGCCACAGACAGGCGAGACGGACAGCAGGACATGGGAGGACATCTACCGTGCCTACAAGGGCATAGCAGACAGTGTTCCCGTCAGCAGTTTCAGGGAAGAGATAGCCCTATACCCCGGAGTAATGCAGCGTGAGGGTATGCAGAACGAATATGTGCGCATACTCCAGCAATATCTGACTGAGATACACAGGGAATATCCCCAGATACCCCAGGTAAGCGACACGGGATATTTCGGTCCCGTGACAAAAAGCGCCGTCACCGCATTCCAGCGCACCTTTGGGCTGAATCCCACGGGAAGCGTGGGAGCGGAAACGTGGAGCAGGATAGGCGATGTCTATAGCCGTGTAAAGTACGGCTATGTAAAGCCTGCGGGTCAGTTCCCGGGATATACCATAAGATGACGAAAGGACGGTGACAGCATGACGGAAAATATCATACCCGTTTCTCCCGAAGAGCATGGGAAGAACATTTCGGATATACAGACATATCTCAGGGAGATACACCAGAGTGGGGCAAACGTCCGCTCAGTCATACCCGACGGGATATACGGTCAGCACACAAGGGACGCAGTTTCCGATTTTCAGCGCAGCATAGGCATTCCCGAAACGGGAGAAGTGAACAAGGACACCTGGAACGCCATTTTCGCCGCATATGACGATGCCAGGCGCAACCTAAATATGCAGGAGGGCATAACCCCATTCCCCGCCCTTGACGAGATAATGACCGAGGGCGACAGCGGAACATCGGTGCTTATGCTGCAGGCAATGTTAAACACCATTGCGGGAATGCACATAAACATTGCCATGAACGACATGAACGGATATTATGGCGAAAACACTGCCCTTGCCGTGTCGGAGATACAGGCAGCGTCGGGACTTCCCCCCACAGGGCAGACGGATATCCGCACCTGGAACACCATTGTACGCATTTTCAACGCCGCCGCAGAGGACTGCTGAGCCTATAAACGCCAAAATGCCCCATGATCTAAGGACCATGGGGCTTTGTTTTGGAGCTGATTACCAGATTTGAACTGGTGACCTCATCCTTACCAAGGATGTGCTCTACCAACTGAGCTAAATCAGCATATTTGATTTTAGAACCGATGCATGCAGCCCGCATAAAACGGACTGCATTACGGTTGGAGCTGATTACCAGATTTGAACTGGTGACCTCATCCTTACCAAGGATGTGCTCTACCAACTGAGCTAAATCAGCGACCGCACTAATCAAAGTGCTTTATTATTATATACTTTTCGACGGCATCTGTCAAGAGTTTTCGCAAAATTTAATTTTAAATTTTTTATGAAGTGCATTTTAGCCGCTTTCCTGCGTGATATGACGGCAAAATTATCATCGCAGGACAAAAAAATATTTCTTAATGATAACAAATTATTACAGTTTTAAAGGGGGTATGGAAAAAAAGAAAGAGATATGATATAATGACATAAGTTAAAGAAAGGACGGTAAGACATATGAAATTATTAAAGTCTAACAAAACAGCAGCCAAGCGTACCGCCTGCATTCTTACAGCGGGTATGATGGCTCTTTCCACAGGTCTCTTTACCGCCTGCGGTGATAAAAATCAGGGCAGCGGTTCCAACAGCGCAGTTGTAGATCAGAGCGAGGCTCTTAAAACTCTTGCATATAAGGTAACTGATGTTCCCATAAATTTTGAGCTGAGCGGCAATGTTACCTGTAAGAACAATCTGTTCTACAGTGTTTCCACCGTTTATAACAATGAAGGCGACAACTATTTCTCCGATTCCAGCATTGTTGTATTTGACGCATCCGGAAACACCGTGCTCACTATCCCTGCTTTCAAGCAGACTGACCCCAACGAATATGCCTATATCTCAGGCGATGTTTATGCAGATGATGCGGGAAACATCACATTCGTGCTTTCATATAACAAGTACGATGACGAAGGCAACAGCGAAAGCTCAAACACCCTTTACACCTATGACAGCACAGGCAATCCGGTAAGCTCTATCGATCTTTCCAAGGTAGTTACTCAGGAAGATAATGACAACAACAGATATTTCAACAACTATATAGTAGATTCTCAGGGCAATATTTACATCAGCCTTTCCACCTGCATAAGAGTTTGCGACAAGTCGGGCAATGTGCTTTTCACCACTCCCGAAGCCAATGGCGACAATGAGTGGCTGAACGGTCTTATCTTCACCAACAACGGTGTTCCTGCCGTATATAAGTATTCCTACAGCGATACAGGCAGCTCCGCAAAGCTGGTGGAGATAGATTTGAACGCCAAGGGCTACGGCAAGGAGTACGAGCTTGGCTCCAGCATAAACACCATTTACAGCGGCAGCGGCGATTACCTCTGCTACAGCTCCTCCGATACAGGCATCGTTGGCGTAAGAGCTGACAATCTCCAGACTGAGAGCGTTCTTAACCTCCTTAATCTGGGTATCGACAACTCAAACATCAACTCCATGGCTGTAAACGACGACGGCTCCTTTGTTACCGTTGGCTACGACTACAGCGGAATGACTGCACGCTCCACTCTGAGCCTCATCACTCCCATCGACTCCTCCGAGGTCAAGGAAAAGAAGGTTCTTACTCTGGGCTGCTTCTACATCGACTGGAATATCCGCTCCCAGATAGCTGAGTTCAACAAGACAAACGAGGATTACACCATCTACGCTACCAGCTACAGCGAGTCCAATGACACCTCCGATTATACAGCAGCGCTCACAAAGTTCAATAACGAGATACTTGCGGGCAATGTTCCCGATATCCTCCTTATCAGCAGCGGAATGCCCTACAACAGCTACGCTTCCAAGGGACTTTTCGCTGACCTTTACGAGTTTATGGATAAGGACGACGTTTATAACAGAGACGCATTTATGCCCAATGTGCTGAAGGCTATGGAAAAGGACGGCAAGCTTTACGAGATAACTCCTTCCTTCACTGTCCAGACCTATGCCGCAAAGAAGTCGCTGGTAGGCGATGCTACCTCCCTTACCATGGATCAGGCAAACCAGATACTTGCTACCATGCCCGAGGGCGCAACCCTTACAAACGACAGCCAGACAATGACTGCTTCTAACTTCCTCAGCACAGCCATTACATTCTCCAACTTCGTTGACTATACAAACGCAACCTGCAACTTTGATTCTCCCGAGTTCAAGGCAATCCTGGAGACTGCAAAGAAATATCCCGCTGAGATAGATTATGACGCTCTCTACAACGATAACCCCAACTACTGGATGGAGCAGGAGACCGCCTGCCGTGAGAACAGAGCGCTGCTTTACAGCGTATATTTCAACGATTTCAGCATCTACACCAACACCAGAGACGCATACTTCGGCGAGGACATCAGCTTTGTAGGCTTCCCCGGTTCGGGCGCTGCAAACGCTACAGGCTCCGTTATCAGCACAGGCTCCGAGATCGCAGTATCCTCCAAGTCCAAGTACAAGGACGGCGCATGGGAGTTCATTAAGCTGGTGCTTGACAACGCTGTAGGCGAGCAGGATTCGGGCAATTACGGTGTTGCCATTACAAGCGACGCATCTGTTGCAGAAGCGGCTGACGAAGCAGTAAAGCGCATTACTTCCCAATACTACGGTCTCCCTGTTGTAAAATCCCAGCTCCAGGCACTCGGTCAGCAGGCGACTATTCCCCAGACCTATACCGATACTGACGGAACCGTTCAGCAGGTTGACAACACCTACTATGTTGGCAACACCGAGGTAAAGGTAAACCTCATCACTCAGGACGAGGTAAATATGCTCATAGATTACTTCTCCACAGTGGATACCATTGCAAGATACGATGAAAGCCTTACAGACATCATCAATGAAGAAGCAAACAATTACTTCAAGGGCACAAAATCCGTTGACGAGACCGCTTCTCTTATCCAGTCCAGAGCAAGCATCTACCTCAGCGAACAGTACTGATAATAATTTCCGCAGCGGGGCGTATCGTCCCGCTGTTTTTCTTAACGTGAATTTAGCAATAATGTATGGTATAATGTTAAAAGAGCAACTGTAAACGGAGGAAGGGATATGCGGAAGTTCAGTCTGAAAAAGCAGCTCGGCGCTTTGCCCGAGCGGAAAGACTACATCTTCACGCTGGCTGTGCTTGGTGTGGCGTGTGTGCTGAGCGCACTGCTGGTAAACTTTGACGGCAGCAGCTATGTACAGCTCATATTCGTACTGGCTGTGGCGGTGATATCACGGTTCACCAACGGATACCTGTGCAGTCTGATTTCATCGCTGCTGGGAATGTTCGCCGTAAATTACGCA
Source organism: Huintestinicola butyrica (assembly GCF_025567215.1). Taxonomy (NCBI): domain Bacteria; kingdom Bacillati; phylum Bacillota; class Clostridia; order Eubacteriales; family Oscillospiraceae; genus Huintestinicola; species Huintestinicola butyrica. The sequence continues at coordinate 130,824 of NZ_JAOQKB010000001.1, read as the reverse complement.
TTCACATATCCCTACTTCAAGCTGAATTTCAGTATTACAGGCTACCCTGTTACATTTGCCACAATGCTGCTGGTATCTGTAATAATAGGAATGCTCACCTCTCAGATGAAAGAGCAGAGCAAGGTCTGGGCTGAAATGGAAAAGGAAAAAACAAGAGGCAACCTGCTCAGAGCCGTATCCCATGATATCCGAACTCCCCTTACATCAATATCGGGCGCTGCCTCCGCAATCCTTGAAAATAAGGACAAGCTTGATGAACAGGGCATGATGAGCCTTGTTACCGACATCAAGGAAGATGCGGAGTGGCTCATAAGAATGGTGGAAAATATCCTCACCGTCACACGCATAAGCGAGGAAACGGGAACTATCAGCAAAACACCCGAAGCCGCAGAGGAGATAATCAGCGAGGCTGTTATGAAGTTCAGGCGGCGCTATGATGTTCCCGTTGAAATAACTATCCCCGACGAGCTTATGCTCATACCAATGGACGCAATACTTATAGAGCAGGTAATAGTAAATCTTCTGGAAAACAGCGTGCTCCACGGAAAAACCACTACCCTTATAAAGCTGACGCTTTCCTCTGACGGGGAAAACGCAGTATTTTCCGTGGCGGACAACGGCAGCGGCATCAACGAGAAAAAGCTGCCAATGCTTTTCAGCGGCTACTTTATCCACGCAGAAGAGCAGAGCGGAGACGTGAAGAGAAACATGGGAATAGGTCTCTCGGTCTGCCTTACAATAATAAAAGCCCACGGCGGAACAATGACCGCAGGAAATCTCCCCGAGGGCGGTGCTGAATTCACATTTACACTTCCACTGGAAAGGGCGCTGTAAAAAAATGGAAATTAAAAACAAAGTGCTGATAATCGAAGACGAGAGAAGAATAAGCAACTTTCTCTGCACAGTCCTTAAAGCCAATAACTATGATGTTATATCGGCGGTAACGGGGAATGACGCCTGCGCTGTCATCAACTCCCACTGCCCCGATGTGATTATCCTTGACCTTGGTCTGCCCGATATGGACGGCACCGAGATACTCAGGTCGGTACGGAAGTGGTCATCTATGCCGATAATCGTGGTGTCGGCAAGAAGCTCCGAAAAGGACAAGGTAACAGCTCTTGAGCTGGGCGCTGACGACTACATAACAAAGCCATTCGGCACCCAGGAGCTGCTGGCACGGATAAAAACTGCTATCCGCCACACCCGCACCACATCGCCCGATAATCAGATCGCAGTTACGGGAGTTTTCCGCACAGGCGGTCTGGAAATAGACTATGACAAGTACCGTGTGTATGTTGACGGTCAGGACACGAACCTTACCCAGAACGAGTTCAAGATAGTGGCTCTCCTGGGCAAGAACGCAGGAAAGGTGCTTACCTACGACTACATAATAAAGCAGCTCTGGGGACCCCATGCCAAGACAGATAACCAGATACTCCGTGTGAATATGGCGAATATCAGACGAAAGATCGAGAAAAAGCCCGCCGAACCCAAGTATATCTTCACCGAGGTGGGCGTAGGCTACAGAATGACCGACGGAGAAACGTCGAAAAACTAAAAAGGTTGGTATGTCAATGAGCAAACTCAAAGAGGAGCTTAAAAAGCTCAAACCCCTGAACTTTCTGCTGCTTACCCTTTCGGGCACGATAAATGCCATAGGCATCGTGTTCTTTCTCGCCCCCGTGAACCTGTTCGACAGCGGATTTTCAGGTACGGCAATGTTCTTCAACGAGATAACAGGCATTCCGCTGGCAGTTTTCCTGCTGGTGCTGAATATCCCCTTCTTCATATTCGGATATAAGCGGCAGGGAACGGTGTTCACCATATACTCCATTTATGCCGTGCTGATATATTCGCTGGCTTCGTTCGTGATAACGAATATCCTGCCAATAGATGTGTCAAGCTCATCGCCATTTGCAGGCACCGACCTGCTGCTGTGCGCAATCTTCGGCGGACTTATCTCAGGCGTGGGCAGCGGCCTTACCATCAGGTTCGGCGGGGCCATCGACGGCGTGGAAGTTATGTCCGTTATATTCGCAAAGCGAATGGGAATAACGGTAGGCACATTTGTTATGATATACAACGTTTTCCTGTATATCATCATCGGAATAGTTTGCAACTCATGGGTGCTTCCAATGTACTCAATTCTCACCTATGCCGCCGCACTTAAATCCGTGGACTTTATCGTTGACGGTTTCGACAAGGCAAAGGCAGCAATGATAATCACCAGCAAGCCGAACGAGATATGCGCCCGCCTCTCGGAGAGCTTCGGCAGAGGAATCACGCTTATCAAGGCAAACGGATACTACTTCAATACCGAAAAAACTCTTGTATATTTTGTAATCAACCGTTTCCAGATAGGAAAGCTCAAAGATATAGTTTCGTCCATTGACCCCTATGCGTATGTTACAATAAACGACATTTCCGACGTGCTGAGAAGCTCGGTAAGAGCCAAAGGCCCTACGGACGATAAGCCCGGCGTTTCCGCCGTATATGCGTCCGAAGCCGTTGCCGGCAGTGCTGACAAAGAAAGTGAGCCTGCGCTCCCCGATGAGATAACCGAAAAATAAAAGATATAACATATAGCTGTTGCACAAGATGCAGCAGCTATTTTTTGTAAAGCGGACAAAACAAGAAAGTCCACATAAATAAGCACAAAGGTAAAGGGTTTAGGTCAAGCCTTTTTCCCGAAAGGCTTGCGGGTGTCCAGAGGGCAGAGCCATCTGGTCGCTGCTCGCAAGCAGCGAAATCCGTTTGCGAAAGGCTTGAATGATTAAACCGTTAGCCAACTAATTAAAAATTCCTAAAGCCGCCTGCACCGAAAACTCAAAGTCAAGCAGAATGTAAGTTTCATCTCAATCAGATAAAAAACTATTAAATGCAGGCGGCTTGAAACCAAGAGACATTCCGTCAGGAATGGCGATTTTGGTTTCCGCCGTAAGGCGCAGGTACGGACTATCTTACCAATTCATTTTGCTATGGCTGTATATTTCTAACGCCGCCAAAGCCCTCCTCACCCAATTTATCAGCATAATATTTTCCCACATTACCGCAGTAAATATTATTGCCGATATTGACAAAGCCCGCCGCCAAAGGTATAATAATAATTATAGAAAAGTGATAAATAAACAGAGGAGAACCCTATGAAAATATATTTTACCCGCCATGGCGAGACCGAGTGGAACAGCCGTGATGTCATATGCGGAACTACCGATATCGGCCTTACCGCAAGGGGCATCGGTCAGGCGGAAGCTCTGGCGGCGGATATCGCTGTGAACCACCGTGACATTGATATGATAATATGCTCGCCTATGAAGCGTGCCATGGCAACTGCCGCTCCCATCGGAGCTGCTCTGGAGATCGAACCTGTCACCGACAGCCGCCTCAGGGAATGGAACTACGGCAGCTACGAGGGCAGACCCCGTGACGCTGAGGGCTATGCGGACGCAAAGCTGGAATTCGGCTGCCGTATGCCCGACAGAGGAGAATCCGTTTTTGACGTGGTGAGCCGTGTGTATGGTCTTATCGACGAGCTGCGTGAAAAATATGCAGATAAGACTATCCTGCTGGTATGCCACGGCGGCGTGTGCAGGGTAATCGAGACCTATTACCGAAACATGACACGAAAGGAATTTTCCTGCTTTTTTATGGGCAACTGCGAGCTGAGAAGCTTTGAAACCGAGACCTGCCCCCACCGAACAGAAAGGAATGAAATTATATGAAACAGTCTCTTAACGGCATCTGGCGGCTTTACGGCGCCGATGATAAGCTTAAATATGACCTTAAAGCCAAAGTCCCCGGCTCTTTGTACTACACACTTATGAAGTACGGGCTGATGAAAGACCCCTATTACCGTGAAAATGAGTATAAGGCTACCGATATCAGCCGTGGAGACTGCGTTTATGAGCGCCGTTTCCCGCTGACGGAAGAAATGCTTTCCGCCGAGACACTGCTGTTGAAATTCCACGGGATAGACACCATAGCAGATATCTTCCTCAACGGCGAGCTGCTGGGCAGGGCGGAGAATATGCACCGTGAATATGTTTTTGACATCACGGGAAAAGCAAAAGAGACGGATAATCTTCTTGAAGTGAAGATATACTCCCCCATAAAGTACATAGAGGAAAAGAACGCCGAAACTCCCCTGTGGGGCGTGGCTTCCACCATGGCAGGCTATCCCCATATCCGCAAGGCGCATTATATGTTCGGCTGGGACTGGGGCCCAAAGCTCCCAGACATGGGCATATGGCGTGATGTTGAACTTATTGCGGTAAACGGCGGACTTATTGACGGCGTTTACGTAAAACAGGATCACAGCAAGGTATCCGAGGGCACTGTAGGTCTGGATATTGACATCACCGCAGGCTACACCTCGGACAGAGAGCTTGAAGCAGAGGTGAAGATCACTGCTCCCGACGGCTCCGCCGTGACCGAGAAAGCAGTTATTGACAGCAGACGCACTTCCGTTCATATTGATATAAGCGACCCCAAGCTCTGGTACCCCAGAGGATACGGTGAGCAGCCATTGTACAAGCTTTCGGTAACTCTCCTTGACGGCGAAAATACAGCCGACAAATATGAGTGCGAGATAGGTCTCAGAACCGTTACCGTCAGCACCGCTCCCGATGAATACGGCGAGGAATTTGCCTTTGTGGTAAACGGGCTGAAAATTTTTGCCATGGGCGCAAACTACATTCCCGAAAATCAGATTATCCCCAAGTGCTCCCCCTCAAAAACAGAGAGACTTTTAAAGCAGTGCTGCCTTGCAAACTTCAACATGATACGTGTCTGGGGCGGCGGATATTATCCCGACGACAGCTTCTATTCCGCCTGCGACAGAATGGGTCTGCTGGTATGGCAGGACTTTATGTTCGCCTGCTCGGTATATAAGGCTGACAGAGACTTCTGCGAGAACGTTATGAACGAGGTGGCAGACAACGTAAAGCGCATAAGAAATCACCCGTCGCTGGCACTGTGGTGCGGCAACAACGAGATAGAGTCCATGTGGCAGTACTGGGGCATTGATGCTGACCCCAAGTACAAATCGGACTATCTGCGGCTGTTTGAAGCCCTTATCCCAAAGGTTTTGCGCCACTATGACCCTGTTACCTATTATCACCCTTCTTCCCCCTCTTCGGGCGGAAGCTTTGACGAAAGCAGCGCCGAAAACAGGGGCGATTCCCACTACTGGGACGTATGGCACGGTCTGAAGCCATTTACCGATTACTATAAATACAACTTCCGTTTTTGCTCGGAGTACGGCTTCGAGTCTCTGCCCTCCATAAAAACGATACGCACCTTTGCGGAGGAAGATGACCTGAACCTCTGCTCCCCTGTTATGGAAGCACATCAGAAGTGCGAGGCAGGCACGGAAAAGATAATGTACTACCTTGCTCAGATGTCCCGCTACCCTTATGATTTCAAGGGGCTTATCTACGCCACCCAGATGGTGCAGTCGGACGCTGTACGCCTTAATGCGGAGCATATGCGCCGCCACAGAGGCAGAAGCATGGGCTGCCTTTACTGGCAGGTCAACGACTCCAACCCTGTTATTTCATGGTCGTCAATAGACTGTTATCACCGCTGGAAAGCGCTCCATTACCGTGCCCGTCACTTCTTTGCTCCCGTGCTTATCTCCGCAGACTGCGAAAATCTTGACGAGATAAACCTGTATGTTTCCTCCGAAAGGCAGCAGGCTTTTGAGGGTAAGATACACTGGTGCTCACGAAAAAACACGGGCGAGATCATCTGCGAGGGAAGTGAGGATATCACAATATCTCCCCTTTCGGCTGAGATGTTCGTGACGCTCACTCCCGAAAATACGAAAGTCACAAAGGATATGCGCAGCACATCATACATAGAGTTCTCCCTCTCGGAAAACGGCAGCATCATCAGCGAGAACACCTGCCTGTATGTTCAGCCCAAGGCGTTCAGATTTGCTGACCCTGCACTTTCATATGACGTGGAGGACGCAGGCAAGCGCTTTAAGATAACCATTAACGCCAAAGCCTTTGCAAAGGGCGTGTGCCTTGACCTTACGGAAGGCGACTGCCTGTTCTCGGACAACTGGTTCGATATGCACAGCGGCAGCGTGACGGTCTATGCAAGCAAGGCAAATCTTCCCGAAAAGATCACTGCAAAGAAATTCAAGGAAAACCTCAGCATAGTCTCATATTACGAGGCACTGCACCTTTCAGGAAAGGAATGATCCGATGCAGAATGAAGAGCATGATATCGCCGCCTTAAAGCAGCGATTCCTGGATATTTACAAAACAAATATAAAAAGAGAGGGAGCAGATAAGCTTCTTGACTACCTGCTCTCTCCCAAAAGCGACTTTTTCACAGCCCCCGCCAGCACCCGCTATCACGGCTCATACGAGGGGGGACTTTTGCAGCACAGCCTTAACGTTTACGACTGCCTGCGGGACTATATGGACCGCCCCCGTGTAAAGGAGCTTTATAACCTCACTGCAGACGATGAGACCATAGCCCTCATATCATTGCTCCATGACATATGCAAGGTGAACTTCTACAAGACCGACTACCGCAACGCCAAGAACGACCGGGGCGTGTGGGAAAAGGTGCCGTATTACACCATTGACGATACTCTCCCCTACGGTCACGGGGAAAAATCGGTGTATATCATAACGGGCTTTATGCGCCTTACCCGTGAAGAAGCCTTTGCTATCCGCTTCCATATGGGCTTTTCAGGCTCGGAGGACATCAACCTTGTGGGCAGAGCCTTTGAGAAATTCCCCCTTGCCTATGCTCTCCATGCGGCGGACATGGAAGCAAGCTATTTCCTTGAAAGATAACCGCTATATCACCCAGAAGCCAACAACGCCGACAGCCAGTGACAATACCGTCCCGAACACCACATCAAGCGGGAAATGCACGCCCATAACAGGCCGTGAAGCGGCAATGAGCAGGGCAATTATCATCATAACTATGCCGAAAGGCAGGCTTATGTACATACACGCCAGCGCTATTATAACGGCGCAGGCTGTATGACGGCTGGGGCAGGATTTTCCCTTGGTGGATTTGCTCACCAAAGACTTTATGGGGTATTTCTCATAAGGTCTGGGGAAGTTAAGACCGCTCCTTACCGCAGTTACCAGCAGAAATGCCGCCGCAGGGACTATCACAGCCCTTACGATGCGCATATCTTTGTTTGCCGCAAGATATACCAGCAGAAAAACATATGCCGCATAAACGGCGTATGTTGACAGCTTTGAAAACAGCTTCAAAGCCTTTATCCTTCTCTCGTCAGCCCTGAAAAAGCTTTCTGTTTTTTCATACTGCCTCAGATATTTTTCGCAATGCTTTTCATAGAAATTCAAAATAACGCCTCCGAACAAAACAAAAGGATTTGATGAAATGAACGAAAAAAAGAAGATATCCAAAAATGCAGCCGCAATGATCATCGTCATTGCTGCAATGCTCATACTTAACGCCGTTTCATGGCTCAGCACGGGCATTACGGATTTTTACGCCTCTGCCATATTCGCACCTATGTCGGACATTTTCTCCATGGTGACAGGCAGCCTGCCCTTTTCGCTGGGCGAGCTGATGATAGCCTCATGGGTAGTTATGGGCGTGGCTGCTCCGTTTATTTTCATACCTTCTATTATCCGAAAAAAACGCAGGCTTGTCAAGGGTCTTGGGATATTTTACATATGGGTGATAATCGCCGTGTTCTTCCTTGAGACCATAAACTGCTTCATGCTTTACCATACCACTGAATTTTCCGCCAAGTATCACCACAGTGCAGGGGCTTCGGGCTTTACGGTGGAGCAGCTGACACAGATGTGCGAGGAGACCATTGAAAAGACAAATGAGCTGGCGGCAATAGTCAGCCGTGACGATGACGGCAACATGATAGTTCCCGATGATCTTGAAAAGGAAGCCTACAAGGTTATGAACAAGCTGGCGGAGGAATATCCCCAGCTGAAAGGCGAATATCCCAGCCCCAAGAAAATAAAGGCTTCCATGTTCATGACGCAGCTTGACCTGCAGGGAATATACTTCCCGTTCAGTCTGGAGGCAAACATCAACAGCGAGCTTAGCCCCGCAAGAGTGCCCTGCACCGCAATGCACGAGCTGAGCCACCTTAAAGGCTTTATCCGTGAGGACGAGGCTGGCTTTATCGCATACAGGGCGTGCCTTGAATCGGATATCCCCGAGGTAAGGTACAGCGGATATCTTTCCGCCATGAACTACCTTTTCGCAGAGGTAAGGAAAAACGCATCTGCAAGCGAGGTCAACAGGCTCCGTTCAAGGATATCCCCCATGGTGTCCTATGACAATACATTCGTCAGCGAGGAATTCAGGCAGCACGTTGAGGAAAAGGCGGTCATATCCACAAAAACAGTCAGCGCAGTTTCCAACAAGGCTATGGAAGCATCTCTGAAACTCAACGGTGTATCCGACGGAAAAAAGAGCTACGGCAGAATGGTAAATCTTCTGCTGGAATATCATTATTGTATCGAGGGAAAGTGATTATATGGGATATTTTCCTTTTTTCATTGAGATAGGCGGCAAAAAATGCGTTGTGGCAGGCGGCGGAGCTGCCGCACTGCGCAGGATAAACACACTTGTGAAGTTCGGGCCGCAGATAACAGTCATCGCCCCTGCCATAATGAGCGAGATATCTTCCATGGACTCAGTGACCTGCATTGCCCGTCCCTTTGAGGACAGCGACATCGAGGGCGCTTTTATGGTGGTAGCTGCCACTGACGACCTGCTCACCAATATGCGCATAGCAGAGCTGTGCAAAGAAAAGAACATTCCCGCCGAGGCTGTGGGAAGCAGAGAGGGCAGCGGATTTTTGTTTCCCGATGTGGCAATGAAAAACGGCATCACAATCGGCATATCCATCGCTGACAAAGGCCCCGTGATACCCTCGGAGATACGTGAAAAAGCGGAAAGTCTTATCTCCGAATATGACAGCGGCGAGGAGGAGTTCATCAGAAAATACCGCCGCTTCCTTATGGAATGGATATCCGACGAGCATGAGCGGAAAAATATGCTGAAAGTTATCCTGAAGCTCTACAAAAGCGGCGCTGACGAGACAGAGATACTAAAATTCATAGAAATCGCAAGATGAGTATAAGAACCTGTCTTCACAAGCGTATGCGAACGTCTTTTCGGCAAATTTTGCCTTAGACTGCGTTAAAAATCCTTGCCGGGCGGCAAGCCCGCCTGCGGATTTTTGCCTTGTCTTAGACAAAATTATGCTCGAAAATCCGCACACATTTCTTGTGAAGACAGGTTCTAAAACTAATCACCGATAAAACTATAGACAAAAAATCATTGCATGATCCCTAAATGCAAGATTATGCTTGATTTTTTGTACAGTTTTTAATTGGTGCTTAGTATAAACTGAATATTTACACTTTTTAAGAGATGTATCAAAAATTTTCAGCTATAGTATGATTACCAAAAAAGAAAGACGGTCATAATATGTCAGATTATTTCGGAAAAGAAGTTTGGCGGAGATATCATCACCGATGACGGCAGGGGCATATCCCCCATGATGAAGTTCATCAGCATGGGAAAAGACCTGAAAGGCTATTCCGCAGCGGACATGATAGTCGGCAAGGCAGCGGCGATGCTTTTTGTAAAAGCAGGGATATGCGCCGTTCACGGCAAAGTCATGTCGGAAGCGGCATCGGAATATCTGGAGGCACATCATATCCCCCACAGCTATGACAAGCTGACAGAGCAGATAATCAACCGCACAGGTGACAACATCTGCCCCATGGAAGCTGCTGTGGCAAACATTTCCGACCCCGAAGAGGGATACAATGCGCTTTTCAATCAGATACAGGAAATGAGGAAAAACAACTGACACCCAAACTGCGGTCATACGGCCGCAGTTTTTTTATGGCTGAATGCTTGCTTGTTTGCGGTATATTTAATTTGTCCGTGCCTGCGGCAAGGACGACAAAGGTGGGCTAAACTTTTTACCTTTGCGCTTAACAGCACGAATTTTTCGTTTTGTCCGCTTGCAATCTTGTTTTCAAAATAATTGACTTTTATAAATATTTGATGTATAATAAAAATAATGCCTTTTTTAAGGTATAATAAGCCACATGGGCTGCAAAAACGTATATCTGCGGGAATTTTAATTATAATATCATTATACTATGATTACCGCAGGAGGCATTTTTGTGAACAGCCATAACTATTATTCTTCGGAACAGTCGGAGGACAAGGACTCCTCTCCCGCTTCCGAAATGAACGAAAAAGCAGAGCTTATTGAACGGACAGGACAGTCTGTTTCGGAAAATTCCAAGCACCTTATCCACTGCCTTACTATCATCGGGCAGATCGAGGGGCATTATGCCGCCCCCCCATCGAACAAGACCACAAAATATGAGCACATCATGCCTGCTCTTGTTGCCATTGAGCAGGACCGTTCCATTGAAGGTCTGCTCATTATCCTCAACACTGTGGGCGGCGATGTTGAAGCGGGACTTGCCATTGCCGAGCTTATCTCGGGCATGAAAACTCCCACCGTTTCCGTTGTACTGGGCGGAGGTCATTCCATCGGCGTTCCGCTGGCGGTATCGGCGAAGATATCTTATATCGTTCCCAGCGCCACCATGACGATACACCCTGTACGCATGAACGGTCTTGTGCTTGGAGTTCCCCAGACGCTGACCTATTTTGAGGCCATGCAGAAGCGGATAACGGATTTTGTCTGCGCCAACAGCAGCATTTCCCCTGAGCGTTTTTCTCAGCTGATGATGAACACAGGCGAGCTTGTGCTTGACATGGGCACTGTCATTGACGGCGAAACTGCCGTAAAGGAAGGGCTTATTGACAGGCTGGGAAGCTTATCCGACGCTATTGAAGCGCTTTACGGGCTTATCGAAACGAGCGAGCCAAGATATCCCGACAGCCCCCCCGAAAAATAACAGGGGGATACATATAAAAAACACAACATCTGAAAGGAAACACATTATGACAATTCTTGAAGCCATATTACAGGGACTTATCCAAGGAGTTACGGAGTTTCTCCCCGTATCCAGCTCGGGTCATCTTTCACTTTTCCAGCACTTTTTCGGCGTAAGCGGCGATGAAGCGGTGTTTACCACCATTGCACTGCACATAGGCACGCTGATAGCCGTTTTCATTGCGTTCAGGCAGAAGATATGGGCGCTTATCCTTGAAGCTCTCAGCATGATAAAGGACATCTTCACGGGCAAATTCAAGTGGAGCACCATGAACCCCAACAGGCGCATGATAATGATGATAATCATATCCATACTGCCTTTGTTCATCTTCTACATATTCAAGGACTTTTTCTCCTCCGTGGCATCGGACAGCGACATTGCAGTGGAGGGCGTATGCTTCCTTTACACTGCTGCTATCCTTTTTATCGGCGACAAGCTCTCAAAGAAGAACCGTGAAAAGGGCATAGGCAAGACTGCGGGAGAGACCACTGTCAAGGACGCACTTTTCATCGGATTTATGCAGGGTATCGCCCTGCTGCCAGGCGTTTCCCGTTCAGGCTCGACCATTTCAGCAGGACTTATCTGCGGTCAGAAACGAGAGGACGCTGTGGAATACAGCTTTATCTTAGGTATCCCAGTAATACTGGCAGGCGCTCTTTCCCAGTTTCTCGACATGGGCAGCTCCGATGTGAGCATAAGCTTCGTTCCCCTGCTGATAGGCATGGCAGTAGCGGCTGTTTCGGGATATCTGGCAATATCTCTCATAAAGTGGCTAATGAAGTCCGACCGTTTCGGAATCTTCTCGATATACACCCTTATCCTCGGAATCATCGTGCTTGGCTGCGGTATTTACGAGCACGTCAGCGGAAATCTCATCGTAATAGGATAACTCTCAATTTTGAAAGGAATGTTATAAGTGGCGGCAGCAAAGAAAACCACAGGGTCAAAATCAAAAAAGCCTGCTTCAAAGCCCAGGACCACAAAGGCTCAGCAGGAAGCACAGAATGCCAACGACAAGGTGCTGTGGTCAACGGTGCTTTTTGCATTGGGCGTTCTTATTGCCGCATTTGCAGCCATTGAGGGCGAATCTGCGTGGCTTGCGGTACATAATCTTATACTGGGCCTTTTCGGCATAACCTCTGTGCTGGTTCCCTTTGTGCTTATCTACGCATCAATAATGATAGCCGCCGACAGGACACGCCAGACCATTGCGGGAAAGGTGATACAGGGTATCATACTCATTCTCATCTGCTGTGCGGTGATACAGATATTCTTTGCCGAGCCTCTTGACCCCGATATCACTCTGGGCAAGCTCATAACCGACCTTTACGAAAACGGCAAGGTTTTCAGGGGCGGCGGATTTTTCAGCATAGTAATAGGCGTTCCTCTGCTGAAGCTTTTCGGAAAAACAGGTGCGGCGGTAATAGTTATCCTGCTCACATTTGTTTTTGTTATGCTCCTTGCAAACAAGACTATCGTAGATGTTTTCAAGAGCATCAGGAATATTTTTGCGGCTGCCAATGCTGCACGCCCCGAATATGAGGAAACTCAGGACTTTGTTCCACCTCCGGGAGCGCAGAAGAAGATCGAAAAGAAGCCTGCAAAGCAGGCTGTTGCCAAGCCCTGCCCCAATGCGGACGTTCCCGAGCCTATTGCGGAGGAAAAGCGCAGGGAGTTCAATATCGACATTCCCCTGCCCTTCGGCAAGAGCAAGGCTAAAAAGCCTGACCCTGCGGCTGATATCACTCCCGCAGCAGAGCCTGAGCCTGAAAAACCTAAGTCTGCCGTTGAAATCGAAGCTGACGCAATAGCACGCTCCATTGAAGAAAAGGAAGCCGAAAAGCAGGCTGCCAAGGCTGCCGCAAAGGCAGAGGCGGAAAAGCCCGACGATCTGGCTTCTATCATAAAGAAGGCTGTAACAAAGCCCATAGGCAGCTCGGAGGAAGCTCAGAAAAACACTTCTCAGAGCATTGCTCCGCCAAATGCGGCTTCAAACAGCGCCGCAAAGCCTGCTTCCATTTTCAAGCGCAACGACAAGAAAGGCTCTACCCTTGCTTCCAACAAGATCGGCGATGATGAAGATCTTGATATGCCCGAGACCACAGCTCAGGATATCCAGAACGAGATTGCAGAAAATATCCCCGCTCCCGCTGAATATGTTTTCCCGCCCATGGAGCTGCTGAAAAAGTCCTCCAACGAGCTTAATGCTGAGGAAGCGGAAGCCGAGATGAAGCAGAACGCCGACACTCTGGTGGAGACACTGAAAAGCTTCGGCGTAATGACACGTATCGTCGATATCCACCGTGGCCCCACCGTTACAAGATATGAGCTTCAGCCCAACGCAGGCGTGAAGATATCCAAAATCACAGGTCTTGCGGACGATATCGCCCTGAACCTTGCTGCGGCAGGCGTAAGAATACAGGCTCCTATCCCCGGCAAGGCGGCTGTGGGAATAGAAGTCCCCAACCGAGTAAAGGACATTGTTACGCTCCGTGACGTTATCGACACGGAGGAGTTCAGGAACGCCGAGAGCAAGCTCACCTTTGCCGTGGGCAAGAACATTGACGGCGAGATAATCCTGGGAGATATCTCTAAGCTCCCTCACGTTATCATCGCAGGTACTACGGGTTCAGGTAAATCCGTATGCACCAACGGCATTATAATGAGCATTCTCTACAACGCAAGCCCCGACGAGGTAAGGCTTGTGCTTATTGACCCCAAGGTGGTTGAGTTCAAGATATATGACGGTATCCCCCACCTGCTTATCCCCGTTGTCACCGACCCCAGAAAGGCGGCAGGTGCGCTGGCGTGGGCTGTGCAGGAAATGCTCAAACGATACAAGCTCTTTGCGGACAATAACGTCCGTGACCTCAAGGGCTACAACGAAATGGCTGCGGAGACTGACGGCGTTGAGCCACTGCCCCGCATAGTCATTGTTATAGACGAGCTTGCCGACCTGATGATGGCAGCTGCGGGCGAAGTCGAGGACAGCATATGCCGACTGGCTCAGATGGCCCGTGCGGCAGGTATGCACCTGATAATCGCCACACAGCGTCCCACCGTTGACGTTATCACAGGTCTTATCAAGGCAAATATCCCCTCACGTATTGCGCTCAAGGTCGCATCGGGCATCGACTCACGCTCTATCATCAACGAGATAGGCGCTGAAAAGCTGCTGGGCAACGGCGACCTGCTGTATTTCCCCACAGGCTACGCAAAGCCTGTCAGAGTGCAGAACTGCTTTACCTCCGACAAGGAAGTAACTGCGGTGGTAAACTTCATCAAGAACGGCGCAGGTGACGTTACCTACAGCGATGATATTATGAAGGAAATCGAGCAGAACATTCCTCAGCCCAAGGGCGAAAAGGAAAAACCCGCCGACAACGGCAAGACCTATGAAGGCTCCGACGATGATGTTATCGAAAGAGCCATTGAATGTGCCGTTGACGCAGGCGGTGCAGGTGTATCCGTCTCCTATTTCCAGAGAAAATTAAAGCTTGGCTACGCAAGAGCCGCCCGCATTATGGACGAGCTTGAAGAGCTGGGCGTTGTGGGAGCATTTGAGGGAGCAAAGCCCCGTCAGGTGCTTATGACAAGAGAGATGTTTTTACAGAGAAAGCTGGGCAGCAATTCCGCTGACCCCTCAGAGGGCGTTCCAGAGGAGCTTCCGTTTGAGGAATAAATCGGCTTTATGCTTATAGGAGACATTATGAACAATTCAAAAAAGCTTGTTATCTGCACTCTTATAATCACACTGCTTGTACTTGCAGCAGCAGCCTCACCGTACAGCATTAACGCAGATGCTTTTGAAAATGTACTTGGCAAGGTTGTTTTCGTTTTTGTGCTTATTGTTGTCATCAGTACAGCCACGATTTTAAATCATCTGATGCTGAAGGATTTTGAGGGCAAGCCCGATGAAGGCTTCAGGCTCCCCATTACAGAGTTCTTTTTCGGCGGAAAACGGGTTTACATTACCGCAGCAGTGCTGTGCATAACAGTTACATTGCTGATAAACAAAGTCTCGATATACCTGCTGTATTTTTTGTATATAAGTCATCGTCAGCTGCTTATCTGGCTGATTGTTGCAAATGCGGCTGCCCTGTTTATATGCACTAAGGCAATAAAAAGCCACAGTGCGGTATTAAAAGCACTGACAATTTCTCTAAGCCTTGCAGGAGGCTGTATTGCTTCCTTTATTGCAATGAAAAAATATGAAGCGGACTGCGAAAATCTTCTGTTTACAATCATGCTGAAATTCATGTTTGTTCTGAATATCTGGCTGTATTTATTGGCAGTAGCAGGCTTTGTATATGTATCAATAGCTTTTGTAAATTATGATATCCTAATCTGATTTGAAAAAAGGGTGATAATATGCCATTTCTACCAATTTCAAAAGCCGATATGCAGGAGCGGGGTATTGATACCCTTGACTTTATCTGCATCACGGGCGACAGCTATGTTGACCACCCCTCATTCGGAATTTCCATAATCTCCCGAATAATAGAAGACCTGGGCTTTACCGTGGGAATAATTTCTCAGCCCGACTGGCACAGCGACAGGGATTTCACAAAGCTCGGCAAGCCAAAATACGCCTTCCTTATAACGGCGGGAAATATCGACTCCATGGTGGCTCATTACACCGCCGCAAAGAAAAAGCGCTCTGACGACGCATATACCGCAGGCGGCAAGGCAGGCAAGCGCCCCGACCGTGCGGCTATAGTGTATTCCAAGGCGGTAAAGCGCATTTACGGCGATGATATGCCCGTGGCGCTGGGCGGTCTGGAAGCATCTCTCAGGCGGTTTGCCCACTATGATTACTGGGACGACGCAGTCCGCCCCTCCGTTCTGGAGGACAGCGGTGCCGACCTGCTGATGTACGGCATGAGCGAGCACCAGATAGTTGAGATATGCAACCGCCTTGCAAAGGGCGAGAATATCCATGACCTGCGTGATATCCGTGGAACAGCATATCTGTGCGACCCAAAGGATACTCCCTTAGGCGCTGCGGAATGTCCCTCACTGGCGCTGTGCAGGGAAAATAAGGAAGAATACGCCAAGGCGTGCAAGATACAATACGACTGGCAGGACGAGGTTTACGGCAAGACTGTTATCCAGCGCCAGACCTCAAAAATGCTCGTTCAGCTTCCCCCTGCCCTTTCCCTTACCACGCCCGAGCTTGACCACGTTTACGAGCTGCCCTATATGCGAACCTATCACCCCATTTACGAGGCGGAGGGCGGCGTTCCCGGAATAAAGGAAGTGGAATTCTCCATCACCCACAACAGAGGGTGCTTCGGAAACTGCAACTTCTGTTCCATCGCACTCCACCAGGGCAGGCGAATTTCCGTAAGAAGCAAGGAGAGCATTCTGAGAGAAGCAAAGCTCCTCACCACGCTCCCCAATTTCAAGGGCTATATCCACGACGTGGGCGGTCCCACCGCAAACTTCCGTGCCCCCTCCTGCACACATCAGCTGAAATACGGTCTGTGCAAGGGCAGAAAGTGCCTTGCGCCTGAGCCATGCAAAAATCTTGAGGTAAATCATGAGGAATATCTTGACATTCTCCGTGAGATACGTAAAATTAAAGGTGTAAAGAGAGTTTTTATCCGCAGCGGCATAAGATACGATTATCTTATCGAGGACGAGAACGACGAGTTTATGCGTGAGCTTATCGAATACCACGTAAGCGGTCAGCTGAAAGTCGCTCCCGAGCACTGCTCCGCTGCTGTGCTTGATATGATGGGCAAGCCCCATATTGAAGCTTACAGGAAATTCCAGGACAAGTTCTATAAAATGACAGGTCAGATAGGCAAGGAGCAGTATCTTGTGCCCTACCTTATGTCCTCTCACCCCGGAAGCACATTGAAAGAAGCTGTGGAGCTGGCGCAGTTCTTAAAAAGCCTGAAAATGCGCCCCGAGCAGGTGCAGGACTTTTATCCTACCCCGGGAACCATATCCACCTGTATGTTCTACACCGAGCTTGACCCATACACCATGAAAAAGGTGTATGTCCCCAAAACTGCCGAGGAAAAGGGAATGCAGCGAGCGCTGCTCCAGTATTTCAAGCCCGAAAACCGCCGCAGGTGCATAGAAGCTCTTATCAAGGCTCACCGCACCGATCTTATCGGCATGGGCAAGGACTGCCTTGTAAAGCCCGATGAGCAGTACAGCGCATATCTGCGTGAAAAGGCTGCAAAGCAGCAGTCAGGAAAGGGCAGTCAGGCGCATAACAAGCCCGCCCACGGCAAGGCTCACAATAATAATTCCGCAAACCGTCATCAGGCGAATAACAGCGTAAGAGGTACACTTTACGCCTCAGGCTCGCCTCTCGCTTCAAAAGGCAGGAATGACAGATGGCAAAAAGAAGATCAGCGGAAGAAAAAGCACTGAAACGGCTGCTGAAAATGCTTCCCGCCTCCGTGATAATCCTCATAATATGCGTGGGGATATGCTTCGGAGCGCTGGTGGAAACAGGCGTTATCAAGCTTTCCGACGTGCAGAACGCTCTGGGCTTCACCGTATTTGACAAGCCCTCCCAAAGCAGCGGGGGGAATATCCCCGACAGCGCAAAGGATTTCGGAGTGTTCGTCATTGACGTGGGTCAGGGTGATTCCATTCTGATAACCACCCCCACAAAAAGCGTTCTCATAGACGCAGGGGAAAAGGAAAGCGCAGCGGCAGTCACAGAGTTTATCCGCTCAAAAGGGATAATAAGGCTTGACTATATAATTGCCACCCACCCCCACTCCGACCACATCGGCGGAATGGCGGACGTTATAAATGAATTCGGTGCGGACAAAATAATCGTGCCGAAGCTCCCCGACAATATGGTGCCCACCACAAAGACCTACGAAAACTTCCTTAATGCGGTAAAAAACAAGGGCTGCAAGCTCACCGCAGCAAAGGAGGGAACGGTGTATGATCTGGGCACTGCCAACGGAAAGAACGTGAAGATGACTATTCTTGCTCCCGTCAAGGGCGCTGAGTATGATGACCTGAACGACTACTCCGTATGCGCAAGGATAGATATGGGGAAAATATCATGGCTCCTTACGGGCGACCTGTCCAAGGACGGCGAAAAGGACCTGATAAACAGCGGTCAGGACATTGATGTCACCGCCTACAAGGTAGGTCATCACGGTTCCGCCACATCATCATCGGCTGCTTTCTTAAAAGAGATAACTCCGAAGCTATGCGTTATTTCCTGCGGCGAGGGCAACTCCTACGGTCACCCTGCCGACAGCACCATGAAGCGGCTGGAGCAATATACAAGCAGCATCTACCGCACCGACCTTTCCTCCACCGTATCCGTTTATTCGGACGGTGAAAAACTATATGTATCAAAAGGAAAATAAACTATGCTGATACTTGACAGGATAACACCCGACTGTGCGGTGATATATGACGGCGATGACAGGCTCACCGTTCCCCTTTCGCAGCTGAAAGGCTGCAAGGAGGGAGATGTGCTTGTCATAAAGGACGGCTTTTACATCACCGACAGCATTGCCACCGCCAAAAGGCGGCGTGATATAATCAGTCTGCAAAACTCACTGTGGGAATGACCCCAGCGGATTTATAGCTATAAAAATGAAAGAAGGATCATTATGGAGAACAGTCTGCCTGCGCTTCTCAGCGAAAGACTCCCGAAATTATCAAAGGGCCACAAGAAAATTGCCGAGTATATACTCAACCACTATGACAAGGCGGCATTTATGACGGCTTCAAAGCTCGGCAATATCGTAGGGGTAAGCGAATCCACCGTTGTTCGTTTTGCAACGGAGCTGGGCTTTGAGGGCTATCCCGAAATGCAGAAGGCGCTAAAGGAATTTACCAGCAACAAGCTCACCACAGTTCAGCGTATGAACGTTATGAACGACCAGCTGGCAGGCGAGGACGTTCTCAGCAGGGTCCTTAACTTCGATATCGAGCAGATACGCAAGACCCTTGACGAGATCGACAAGGAAGAGTTCTACACCACCGTTGACGCTCTCGTTCAGGCAAAGAACATCTACGTTATCGGCGCTCGCTCCGCATCGGTTCTGGCACGTTTCATCGTTTTCTACTTCAACATCATGTTCGATAATGTTAAGATAATCCACACCACCAGTACAAGCGAAATGTTCGAGCAGATACTTAACGTGGGCGAGGGTGATATCATGATAGGCGTAAGCTTCCCCAGATATTCCAAGCACACGGTCAAGGCGTTCAGATACGCTCACGAGAACGGTGCAAAGGTAATCGGAATCACCGACAGCAAGGCATCTCCCCTGGCAAAGTATGCGGATCATCTGCTGCTGGCTCACAGCGACATGGCTTCCTTTGCGGATTCTCTGGTAGCTCCCATGAGCCTTATCAACGCCCTTATCTCCGCTGTGGGAATGAGGAAGCAGGAATATGTTTCCCACAACTTCGAGCGTCTGGAATACATCTGGGACAAGTACGAGGTATTTGAAAAATCCGACGACCAGGATTATGAAAATAAATAAAGGATAGATATTATGCCTGACTGCATCATCATCGGCGGAGGCGCCGCAGGGCTTATGGCTGCCGTAACGGCTGCCGACTGCGGCAAATCGGTCATTATATTTGAAAAAAATCAGCGTGTGGGCAAAAAGCTCCTTATTACGGGAAAGGGCCGCTGCAACGTGACCAACAACTGCACCCGTGAGGAATTTTTTGAGAATATCCCCACCAACAGCCGCTTTTTGTACTCCGCCTACTCGGGCTATGACTGCGAGGACGTTATGAGCTTCTTTGAATGTCTGGACGTTCCCCTTAAAACCGAGCGTGGAAACAGGGTATTCCCCGTAAGCGACAGGGCGGAGGACATTGTTATCGCCTTTGAGCGGGCTATAAAATACCGCAGTGAGCTTATAACCGTGAAAAATGCCAAGGTCACAAAGATACTTACCGAGGATAATGCCGTTACGGGAGTTGTGGCAGACGGCATAGCATATCACGCTCCGTCGGTGCTTATAGCCTGCGGCGGCAGGTCATACCCCAAGACAGGCTCGGACGGCGACGGCTTCCGCTTTGCCAAGGAGCTGGGTCACAAGGTAACTCCCCTGAGACCGTCTCTCGTTCCTCTGGTAAGCGAGGAGGACTGGTGCAGGGACGCAATGGGGCTGTCGCTCAAAAATGTGACCCTCACCCTGAAAGACAACGAGAGCGAAAAGATGCTTTACTCCGAGCTGGGCGAAATGCTCTTCACCCACTTCGGCATATCAGGCCCTCTGGTGCTTTCCGCATCGGGGCATATCTCCAAAATGCAGCGGGACAGATATTCCGTTCACATCGACCTGAAGCCTGCGCTGGACGAAAAAACTCTTGACGCACGTTTACAGCGTGATTTTGCGGACAATTCCAACCGTGATTTCATAAACAGCCTGGGCAAGCTGCTGCCTGCAAAGCTTATCCCTGTTATCGTAAAGCTTTCGGGCATTGACGGCGGCAAAAAGGTAAATCAGATAAGCCGCAAAGAGCGCATCACCCTTATGCAGCTGCTCAAAGACCTGACAGTGACCGTAAAGGACTTCCGCCCCATTGATGAAGCCATAGTGACGGGCGGCGGAGTGTGCATCTCCGAAATAAACCCGAAAACAATGGAATCGAAGCTTGTTAAGGGGCTGTATTTTGCGGGAGAGGTCATTGACGTTGACGCATACACAGGCGGATTTAATTTGCAGATAGCCTTTTCTACGGGTCATGCCGCAGGAATGGCAATGTAACGGGGAAAAATATGGACAAAAAGGCGCTGAAGCTGCTGTGCAAAAGGGGTGAGCTTTCACCCGAGGAAGAAGCCTACTGCACCGAAAAGGGCGTGCTTACGGCTATTGAGCCTATGGAGCACGACACATTTATCAGAAAAATAAAGGAAGCTGCGGGAGCTGTTACCCATGAAAAAGCTGTAAAGGGCTTTCTGTACAGCATTTCCACAGGGGACTTCCGCTACAGGACTGCGCTTTCCAGCCTTATCTGGGCAGAAGCTTTGCCTGAGCACAGCTGTGAAAAAGTCTCCGCTTACAACGGCAGATATATCTGCGGAATATGCGGCGGGGAGTTCAGCGAGGGCAATGACCTGAGCTTTGAGGATATGAAAGAGCATTGCCGAAACAGACTGGCTCCGCAGAAGAATTTTATGGACATCTGCTGCGCAGGCTATGTGTATAATGACCTGCGGGAATTTGCAAAGCTCCCCGATGTTAATTTCTGCGATGAGGATATCAGGATACTGAACCGCATTTTGGGGCTGGCGGAAGAAATATCCTCCGCCAACAAGGTCAACGCACTTTTAAAGCTTATCACAGCGGAAGATAGCCTTCCTCTTACCGTACCCGACGCATATTCCGTGCTTGGGGTGCTGTCCTCCTGCGGATTTTTCGATACTCCCGAGCATAAAAGCTATGCCGAGGGCTTTGTGCCCTGCAGCAAGCGTGAGTTTGTTTATGAGACCGACATATATTATCCCCTGCACCTGTGGCGTGGAAAGTACGGCATAAGCTTCTCTGCGGCTGAGAAATTCGGCAGTGACATTGCCAAAAGGCTCATTCCCGAAAAAGGCTCCGTTCAGCGAAAGGAGCCAAAGCGCAGAAAAGGCGCTTCAGAGGAGCAGTATTACAGCGGCAATGACAATGTGATCGTCCTTGATGACAGGCTCCGCCATTACTACGGGCTTGCTCCCTTTGAGCAAAAGTGGGATAAGCTTGCTTTTTACAAGGTGAATGACACTGTAAAAGAGCGCACCGAAATATGGTTCGAGGGCGATGTTATAAAAAAGCTTATCGTTGAAAGCAGCACGGACAGAGGCATATATTATCTGGAGTCGGATATGAACGCCGCCACCAACGGCAGGCGGACAGTGCTCCCCAAGACCTCACGGGGACGGGAACAGCCGCTTACTCCATCTTTGCTGCAAACGCCCACATATATGCTGGGGCATCTGGTGACAGGCATAGGACAAAACTCCCACGGAGTCAGCTCCTATAACAGCTCCAACGACCAACAGCTTCCGATACCTTTTGAATCTTTGCCCCGAAAAGAGGACTTTTTCAGCTTTTCCCAGCGGTACATTGCCATGTGCGACAGTTCCTGCGGCTATGATGCTCTGCTCGAAAATTTCCGCAGCAAAAAGCGTGTTACGGTGAAATTCACTGCGGGAGATATCTTCCGTGTACAGCTCACGTCATCGCTTTACACCTATGGGCTGATAATATGCAAGGTACGCCGGCTGGAAAAATGGGCAGAGCTTCCCCAGGCTCACCCTCTCCGCAGCCTTATGACCCAGCCAATAATCTTCCGCCAGTATGCCATTGTAACGGAAAACGGCAATATGACAGCAGACGAGCTGGAAAATATCCCGCTTATGGAAATGAGAATAGCTCAGGACAATGAGATCTTGTGGGAGACCTATCCCATAGTCTGCTCCAAAAAGCTTGCGGAAAATGACATTGACCTGGGATTTTCCGTAAACACTTACCGCAGGCAGATCATCTGGAACCTTACGGTCTGGGATTATGACAATGAGACTGAGGATATCATAAAAGAGTACGGCACAGGGAAGCATTACGGCGGAGTTGCGCTGGGGATAAATGTTGACCGCAACGGATACAAGGCGGGCATCATACCCTACAGTCCCAAAGAAACAGAGCTTAAAGCGGCTCTTGCGGAGCATCTGGGGCTATCCGACTGCGCAGACCCATGCGACAGCTTTGCGGAAAAGTTCGGCGGCATAACACGCAGGCAGTTCATAGAGCTTGCCGGGGAAAGGTTCAGGAGATAATATGGAAAGCCACAAATATGACGATATCATAAATATGCCCCGCCCTCAGTCTCAGCGCAGAAAAATGACGCTTCACGAGCGTGCGGCGCAGTTCTCCCCCTTTGCGGCTCTCACGGGCTATGAGGAAGCGGTAAAGGAAGCCGCCAGACTTACGGACAGCCGCCCCGAGCCTGACGAGGATAAGATAAACGAGCTTAACACCAAGCTTTCGTTCCTTAAAACAATTCTCTCCGACCGTCCCGAGATAACCGTGAACTATTTTATCCCCGACGGCAAAAAGCCAGGGGGACGCATGGAGGACTTTGCGGGAAATATCCGTGTGATAGACGAATATGACCGACAGCTGGTGTTTGAAAGCGGAAAGCATATCCCCATTGACGATGTTTACAACATTACAGGCAGCATTTTTGACGGAATGGAAGAAACCGATATATAACTTTGAAAGGAGCAGAATATGAAGCTAAAATGCAACTACTGCGGCAGCTTTATAAAGGATACCGACGAAAAATGCCCCAACTGCGGTGCGGTCAACGAACATCTGATGCGCAGCGCAGACGGCATACCCAAAACCATTGAGGAGCTTAAAGCCTTCTGCCAAAAGCATAATCTGCCGCTGAAGCAGATGCGCTTTTTCATCGGTGAGAACTTCACCGAGCCTAAGGCATTCGGCATATACAAGGACGATGAGGGCAACTTCATCGTCTATAAAAACAAGGCGGACGGCAGCCGCACCGTAAGATATCAGGGCACTGACGAGGCATATGCGGTAAACGAGATCTACCAGAAGATGAAGTCGGAAGTAAGTATGCGCAAAGCGCAAAAGACAGCCAACAAGCCCTCATCTCAGCCGTCCTCAGGCGGAAGTGCCGGGCCCCGCAAGAAAGACTCCCTGAAAATCTCGGATTATTTGGTGCTGATAATAATTATCATCAGCATTTTCGCAATAACTGCATATAAAGTAAGCTCCACCCCGGGCGAGGGCTACTATACATATAATGATACCCATTACTACTACTCGGACAACTGGTATTACTACGATGATAACAGCAGCTCATGGGCACCTGCATCGTATGTTGACAATGAGCTTTCAAGCCATTACAGCGACTACAGCGACAGCGGATATTCCGCAGACTACGGCATTGAACCTTTCGAGAACAGCCGGTATGCCAACGATTCCAGTTGGGAAAACGACAGCTGGGACGATAACGACTGGGATTGGGACAGCAACGACAGCTGGGATTATAACGATTCCGACTGGGACAGTGATTGGTAATAAGCATATAATACTAATCCTCAATCAACCTATAGACAAATCCTCGGCTGAAATAAGCCCATTCTTCGTCAAGCTCCCTTGCCGGGCGACAAGCCCGCCTGCAGTCGCTTTCCTAGACTGGTCTTATTTCATCTGTCGGCTTTGTCTATAGAACGATTAAAGATTAGTATAAAAAGTCCTCCGATATCAGTTAAATGTGATATCGGAGGACTTTTTTACTTTTTTCTGTATTTTGACCTTATCAGCTTTGTAAGGTCATCGGCATCACGCTTGCTTGTAAAATATGTCACCGCCATGGTAAAGGCATATACCGCCGCCACGCTCAGGCACATCAGAAGCACTCCCAGAACTGTTTTTGATACCCAGTCGAACAGCATTCCTATCACCGACATTACTATGCAGAGCACAACATAGTGCAGAGCGGTGTATAAAACGAACCTTTTTTTCGTCTCAGGCTCGGGCAGGGACATTACTATTTCGGTAATGACCGCCGTTACCGCTCCCGACAGAACTATCTGCCAGAGAATGTTTGCGGGAAGCTCACCGCTGCCCCATACGGAATAATTTATGGCGCAGATGATAAGTATTCCTGTGGTTATCTGCACAAAAAAGCGGCAAAGCTCTTTTAAAAATCTCATCTTCTGTCCTCCTCCACACGCAGCTTCCTTTTAAGGTCAGGCACATACTGCCTTGAAATTATAGTCCTCTCGCCGTTTTCAAGCACAGCCTCCAGCCTGCTGTTAAAATAGGGCACAAGCTTTACTATCTTTGAAACATTTACTATGGTGGATTTTGATATGCGCAGAAAATCGGAGTTTTCAAAGGTCTCCTCCAGCTCGTAAAGCTTTCGGCGTATCTCATAGACCTGCTTTTCGCAGTAGGCAAAGACCTTGTTATCCACCGCTTCAAAGTAGAATATCTCCTTGGGTGAAAGCTTTACTATGCCGTCCTCGGAATAGGCGGTGAGCTTGCTCCTGCCTGCCGCTATGGAATATATGAGCGACATTATCTCATCGTCCGGCTCCCTGCACCTGACGATTATCTCGTCCTCATCGCCGTCAGCAGGCTTTTCTATAATAACTCTCATGCAAACCTCTCTTATCTGTCTGTTCTGCGTGCGTATTTTGTTGCCAGCGCCCCAAGGGCAAGGGACAGAACTCCCGCTCCGAGGACTATAAGCACGCCTGCGGCAATGGAAACGTCCTTGTCAAAGACTTCAAGGGAAATTCCCATGACTTTGGAATATTCCGCTGCCATTTCTGCGGGAGCGCCCTCAAAGGTCTTTTCCATAATATCAGCGGTCATTATCTGCCTGAACATTGATGTGCCGTAGATAACGGGAGTGCATTTGAGCACTGCGGCGATTCCGTCGGAAAGAGTGCCTATGGGAATATATATGCCGCCGATAAATCCCACAAGGGTGCCGATAACTGTACCTAAGCTGCTCCATGCGCCCTCGGTCTTGGCGGCTGCGGAAAGCAGATACACCAGTGACGAATATGTAAAGGAGTTTGCGGCGATCATTCCCAGCAGCTTCATGTGAGCGGCAAAGGAAAAGGCTTCCGCTCCCTGGGTCACGCAGTATATCTCGGAGATCACAAGGGTAAGGATACAGATGACTATTGCGGAAAAGCAAGTGGAGCAGATATATCCCGCTGAAACCGTAAGCCTGCTGACAGGGGCGGTGTAGATGGAATTTATCCTGCCCTCAGCTCTGTCCTTTATCATAGGTGAAAGGGCGGAGATGGCAACGGTAACGGCATTTATGGGGATAATGCCTGCGCAGGTCCACATAAGCACAAGGAGCTTTGCATTGGCTTCGTCAGCCTGTGCGTCTCTGCCCGGCAGGGCGGACAGCATTTTCGTGACCGCTTCCACGTTCATATCCCCCAGAAACAGCAGCATAAGTCCGATAACTATTATCATGGTCATCAGCGAGAAAAACACCGCAGAACGGTCCCGCAGATATATTTTCATATTTCTTTTAACAAATTCGGTAAGCTTTCCCATTTACTTTCCCTCCTCAGCTGTGCTGCCCACTGCGTTCAGGAAAACATCGTCCATATTTCCCTGTATAACCTCAAAGCCGCTTATCATGGACTTTACCTTTTCAATGGCAGGAAGCGCATCTACAGTGGATCTTACTCTGAATGACACTCCGTAATCCTCCGGGCGAGGTGAAATGTCCATTGCCCTGAGCACGCCGTCCAACACAGAGAGCTTCTCGGCAGAGCAGTAGAGCCTGCAGGAATCGTAGGCATATCGCTCTTTCAGCTCAAAGGGAGTGCCCTCCGCACGGACTGCGCCCTTGTCGATGATGATGATGCGGTTTGCGCCTGCAGCTTCCTCCATGTAATGAGTGGTAAGGAAAACGGTCATTCCCGTGCCTGAGCGGAGCTGCTCCACGGTCTTCCACACATCTTTTCTCGAGGCGGGGTCGAGACCTGTGGTAGGCTCGTCAAGGAAAAGGATATCGGGGGTGTGCATAAGGGCGGCAGCTATCTCACATCTGCGCTTCTGACCGCCCGAAAGGGTCTTGTAGCGCTTGCCTATAAATTCGCTGAGCGAAAGAATGTCCGCCAGCTCCGTGAGCCGCTTTTTGGCTTCCGAAGATGAAGCACCGTGGAGCACTCCCCTGCATATAAGGTTTTCTTTTACGGTGAGCATATCGTCAAGGCAGTTCTGCTGATATACAATGCCTATGCGCCTTCGTATCTCGGGGGCGTTTTTCATCACGTCAAAGCCACATATCTCGGCACTGCCCGAGGTGAGCGGGATAAGGGTGGAAAGCATATTTATGGTGGTGGATTTTCCCGCTCCGTTTACTCCGAGAAAGCCCAGAAGCTCGCCCTTTTCAACGGTAAAGGATATGCCGTTTACAGCCTTGAAATCGCCGTACTGCTTTGTAAGCTTATCTGCACGTATGATGTTCATATCATCGGTCCTTTCTGTGTCGTGTTCTGATATTATGATACCAGAAGGGACTTTGCAAATCAAGGCTTTTGCGGCAAGCTGCATTTTATTCGGGGTGAGATGCAAAATCAGAAGTCGTAAAAATCATCATCGCAATCATCACAATCACATTCGTCATCATAATCGTCATCATCGCAGTCATCGCAATCACATTCATCGCAATCGTCATCGTCGTAATCATCATTGCGGCTGACATTTTTATCATCATCTTCAAAGAGAGTGTGATAAACAAAAGCCTTTTCAAAAATATCCACTTTGCCGTCACGGTTAAGATCAAAAAGCCTGTTATTAAAAAAATCGAACATATTTCCTCCTTGGGTCTCATTGTTTCTGCTTCTTTGATACTATAATATCACATTACCCGGGCGAAAAATAGGACAAATAATTATTCGTGCTAAAATATTCCAAACCTGTTGAAATCCTTTGTGCAATGTGATATAATAAGATGTTGTTAAAAACACCCAAACATTATGGAGGACTGAAATATGAAAAAATCAAAGCTTACCGCTTTACTGCTGGCAGCTGTAATGTCAGTGGGAATGTTCACCGCCTGCGGCAAGGGCGACGAAAGCGCATCGGACGCAGCTGACGCAGCTGACGCAAAGACTATCCGTGATATCACCTCAATGGAGCTTATCGGCGAGATGAAAACGGGCTGGAATCTGGGAAATACTCTGGATTCCACGATCACCAACCCCACAGGCAGCGAAACTCCCACTGACTGGGAAACTGCATGGGGTCAGCCTGTTACCACAAAGGCAATGATAGACAGCGTAAAGGCTCAGGGCTTCAACGTTCTGCGTGTACCTGTGACCTGGGAGGGCAAGTTCGGCGAGGCTCCAGATTACACTATCAAGGCTGACTGGCTTGCAAGAGTCAAGGAAGTTGTGGATTACGGCATTGACAATGATATGTTCGTTATCCTCAATATGCACCACGAGGAATGGCATATGCCCACTGCGGACAATGAGGAAAGCGCCGAGAAAATTCTCCGTGCTCTCTGGGCTCAGATCGCCGATTACTTCAAGGACTATGATGAAAAGCTCATATTCGAGGGCATGAACGAACCCCGTCTCAAGGGAACTCCCATGGAATGGAACGGCGGAAATCAGGAGGCAAGAGAGGTCATCAACCAGCTCAATGCCGCTTTTGTTGAGACTGTACGTGCAAGCGGCGGCAACAATGAAAAGCGTCACCTTATGATACCCACCTACGCTGCTTCCACTATGGACAGCGTTCTGAACGACTTTGTTATCCCCAATGACGACAAGGTGATTGTTTCCGTTCACGCATATCTCCCCTACACCTTTGCTCTTGCGGACAATGCCTCCGGCACATCTGAATGGAGCGCTGACAACTTTGCCGATACCAAGGACATCGACAGCCTTATCGCAAATCTCAAGAAGAGATACATCGACAAAGGCCAGGCAGTTATTATCGGCGAATACGGCACAAGAAACCGCAGCTTCAACACCGAGCCGAGAGCGGAATGCGCACGCTACTATGTATCCAAGGCAACTGAGGCAGGCATTCCCTGCATCTGGTGGGACAACAACGCTTTCACCGGAAACGGCGAGAACTTCGGCCTCTTCAACAGAACAAGCTTTGAGTGGAGATTCCCCGAGATCGTAAGCGCTATAATGGAAAGCTGCGGCGCATCGGGAAGCACATCAAACACTTCTGCCGAAAGCTCTGCGGAATGATAGACAGACTCAGGTTCGAGACTGCCTGCCGCACGGTGACATCGGGTGGAAGGCTGCAAAAGGGCATTGGCACCAAAAGCGAACGCTCCGTTCATGCGGTGCTGAAAAATTACTTTGAGCCATACCACGATTCACAGGAGCAGAAGGTAGGCAGCTATATCGCCGACATTGTGGGCGAAAGCGGAATTATCGAGATACAGACAGCAAGCTTTTCCCATCTAAGGGGAAAGCTTGCTGAGTTTCTGCCCATATCACGGGTAACGGTGGTCTATCCCGTTTATGTAAAAAAGGTCATCGTAACGCTGGACGGCGACACGGGCGAGGTAAAGAGCCGCCGCACATCTCCCCTGAAAGGCTCGGCATATGATATTTTCACGGAGCTTTTCCCCATATCGGAATTTCTGCTGCATGAAAATCTCAGCTTCACTATCATGCTGCTTGAAGCGGACGAGCTTCGTATCCCACCCGAAAGCATCGGTCGGAAAAAGAACAGGAGAGGCAGGCTTTCCGTCTGCGACCGTATCCCCACAGCGCTTATTGATGAAGTGAACATCACCTGCCCCGAGGACTGGCAAAAGCTTATCCCCTGCCTTATGGACGAGGATTACACCACGGCAGATCTGGCGGCAGCGGCAAATATCCCAAGGCAGACCGCACAGCTGGCTCTCAGCGCCCTGCAAAGGGGCGGCGTTGCAGTCCGCACAGGCAAAAAGGGACACGCATACACCTACAGATTTTATAAGGACACAGCTACCGAACAGGAGTGATAATATGGACGGATTAACAGTAAAATACAACGAACTTACCGCCGATGAATTTACCGAGATATGGCAGTCGGTATGGGGCGACGCCCCCGACAGTCGGCAGACAGCCCTTGCAATGGAGCACACGCTTTTCAGGGTATCGGTCTATGACGGCGACAAGCCTGTTGCCATGGCAAGGCTTCTTGGCGACATGGGGCTTAATTACTACATAAAGGACGTGGCTGTAAAGCCCGAATATCAGAAAAATGGCATCGGACGGCTGCTTATAGATGAGCTGCTTAAATTCATCAGGCAAAACGGTGTAAGCGGCACTGATATTTTTGTAGAGCTTTGCGCTGTTCCCGACAAGATACCTTTTTATGAAAAGTTCGGCTTTGATTATAACGATGCAAAGCGGCTGAAAATGATGGTAAAAGCAGAATGAACGCATAATATAATACTAATCCCCAATAAAACTATAGACAAAAAATCATCGCATAATCCATATACGCAAGATTATGATCGATTTTTTGTATAGTTTTTAATTGGTGATCAGTATAAAATAACCCCTGACCGCAAAAGTCAGGGGTTATTTTTTATTATGGGTCTATCAGTGGCTGTGAGCTTCAGCGCCCGCAGGCTCTCTGAACAGCAGAGTAATACACCACACCGCAGCCAGTGCCACAAGGATATACACTATCCTGCTGAGGATAGCGCCTGTACCGCCGAAAAGCCACGCAACAAGGTCAAAGCTGAAAATACCAACCAGTCCCCAGTTCAGTCCGCCGATAATGAGCAGAACAAGTGCGATCTTGTCAAACATAGGTAAGTCTCCTTTCAGACTATTACTTTCAGAAGTCTCCTTCTGTAAATGCAAACCCGATGAAGTATAAAACTGTTTTCAACAAAACGTATCACACTGCATATACCTCACTGATATTATCTGCATCGGTATGAAAAATATTCACCTTGAACAATTATGAGCCTGAAAATAAACATAAATGCCAAAACTCACAAAAACAGCGGTAAAAATTTAAAATAAATATTTATTTTGCGCTAAAGTTTTTAAATTATCTGCCGATAATATAGGCAGAGGATTTTGTTGATTTATGTCGGGAACATTTTTTTATCTTCCCGAATATAATATTTGAACATACTGTCACTCTCAGGTGCTTTGGCTCTGACCCAAAGCCGGCATTCAGGAAAGGATCCCGCTCATGAACATTACCAAGGATAAATTTTTCTCGTCCGAGCTGCTCCAGTCGGATATGAAGATCACAAATAAAGTAAAATACACCATACTCCAGATGTGCTGCGCATTCGTCCATCTGATGCTTATCTTCATCTTTGCGGCGTTCGGCGTGTACCCAATGGTCATTTTCAATATTTTCAGCACCATATGTTACCTCAGCTGCGGCATACTGGTAAAAAAGGAGCTTTATATCCCCCTTTACTACATAACCTTTGTGGAGATAAGCCTTCACTCTTATATCGCAACGATACTTGTGGGGTGGGAAACAGGCTTCCCCATGTACATAATCGGAATAACGCCCATAATATTCTATATGCACTTCTCGCTGAGCGAAAATTCCACTTTGTATGAAACGCTGCTTATCGGTCTTTGCTCCCTTGCAACCTTTGTTAGCTGCAAGTTCATCTCCTACAAGACCGAGCCGCTTTACACTATCCCCGATGAGCCTTCATTCTGGATATACATTTTCAACTCACTGTGTACCTTTGCGATGCTGGTGCTGTTCTCGCTCATATTCCTGCGTGAGATAAAATCAGCCCACACAAAGCTTGAAAATCAGAACGCACAGCTTGACCGAATTGCAGGCATTGACGCCCTCACAGGGCTTTACAACCGCCGCAGCATGGATAAGTTTCTTGCCGCTGCAATGTCATGTCCCAACGATTTCTCCATTATTATGTGCGATATCGACGATTTTAAAAAGGTCAACGACACATATGGACATAAGAGCGGCGACAAGGTGCTTCAGGCGATATCAAAGATAATCGTTTCAAGCCTCCGTGAAGACGATTTTGTATGCAGATGGGGCGGCGAGGAAATACTTATCCTTATAAGCGGAACTTCCCTTAATCCCGCAGCTATGGCAGCGGAGAGAATACGCTCACAGGTTGAGAAAATGTCCGTTGACAGCGACGGTCAGGCAATAAAATGCACCCTTACCATAGGCGTTGCCGAAAGGTCGGAGGGCAAATCCACCGATGATATAATCGCCCTGGCGGACGAAAGGCTGTACAAGGGCAAGCGCTCTGGCAAGAACCGTGTGGTGGAATCATAAAAGGAAAGGTAATGTATGAGAGCAGTAGTTCAGAGAGTCACCCAGGCAAAGGTCGAGGTTGACGGAAAAGTAACGGGAGAAATAAAAAAAGGCTTCCTGGTGCTGGTGGGCTTTACCCACGGCGACACAGAAGCCGACTGTATAAGGGTAGCAAAGAAAATATCGGGACTGAGAATATTTTCCGATGAAAACGACAAGATAAATCTTTCGCTCAAAGACGTTGAGGGCGATATACTTTGTGTGTCCCAGTTCACATTATATGCGGACTGCTCCCACGGCAACCGCCCAAGCTTTACAAATGCGGCACGCCCCGATCTGGCAGAACCGCTGTACGAATTTTTCTGCAAGGAGCTGGAAAAATACGCTCACACAGAGCGTGGCATTTTCGGAGCGGATATGAAGGTCTCGCTGTTAAACGACGGTCCTTTCACAGTAATTATCGAGTAAATATCTTTTTAAGCCTGTCCGTTACACGCTCGGACAGGCTTTTTTTATGTTCAAACTCAGCAAAGGTGCGGCGGTGATCCTTCTGCATCTTTTTTATATCCTTTTCAAGCTCGGCAATTTTCTTTTTCTCGTCCGTATTCATATAAGCGCCCCCATATATTATGATAATATGATTATATCATATGCGGCGGGAAAATACAAGACGGCGCTTTTAATATGAAAAAAATATAGTCGGATATGTTATGCTGATCACCAATATCCGACTATGTTACCAGACTATATTTTGTTACACAAGATACAAAGGCACTACGCTTTTATGGCGGACACCCTCATATTCAAAGTTGTCGATATAGACCTGCACGGAAAACGACCTGCGCATATTTTCCTCATTGATGACCTCTTCCGCCGCACCGTATTCACTGGTGCCGTCACGGTTGAGTATCAGCGCCTTGTCGGATATTTTCAGTGCGTGCTCGGGATAATGGGTGTTCACTATGGCAGATATGCCACGCTTTTCCGAAAGATTTTTAATGGTATCAAGGATTATGAGCTGGTTTTTAAAGTCCAGATTGGACTCGGGCTCGTCAAGCACCAGCATACAGGGGTCAATGGTCAGCGCCCTTGCGATAAGCACCATCTGAAGCTCACCGCCGCTCATTTCGTTGCAGAGCTTGTCGTGAAGATATGTTATGCCCATGTCCTCCATTGCCCTTTCGGCGGCAGCCCTGTCCTCTTTGCCGGGCTGGGAAAATGTGCCCAGATGTGCGCTTCTGCCAAGAGTTACCATGTCGATTGCGCTGTAGGAAAATGCCGAACCCTTTGCCTGTGGCACATATGCTATCTTCTGCCACAGCTCCCTGTGGCGCAGATGTGAGATATTGGTTCCGTCCAGCTCGGAGCAGCCGCTTTTCCACTTGAGCAGACCTATCATGCACTTGATGAGAGTGGTCTTGCCCACGCCGTTTGAACCCAGCACCGACATGACCTCTCCGTCATTTACGGAAAAGCTGATATCATTGAGGATCTGCTTTTTCTTATATCCGAAGCAGCCGTTTTTGACCTCAAAATTCATGACCATGCACCTCCTGTTTTTTTCAGCAGAATAATGAATACAGGTGCGCCTATTATCGCCGTAAGTATGGAAATGGGTATCTCGGCGGCGGTGGCGCTTCTTGCGAAGGTGTCCATCACTATCATGAAAAATGCGCCGAGGCAGATGCTTATGGGGACAACGGTGCAGTTATTGTTGCCCTTCATCATGCGGGCGATGTGAGGGATAAGCAGTCCGACCCAGCCTACCTGACCGCACATTGAAACGCAGGAGGCGGTTATCATTGATGAAGCGGCGATGAATGCCACTCTCATAAGCTGAGTGTTCATTCCCAGCGAATGTGCTTCGTCCTCGTTAAGGGAAAGGATATTAAGGCGCCATCTCAGCAAGAAGATGATAAGCACGCCGATAGCTATAAAAGGTATTCCCAGCGCAAGGTTGCCGTATGTCGCCCTTGACATGCTTCCCATGAGCCAGTAGGTTATCTGTGGCAGCTGATCCTCAGGGTCGGCAAGATATTTGAGCAGTGATACCAGCGCCTCGAACACGGCAGATATAACGATACCTGCAAGGACTATCATAATGATGTTGCTCCTGCCCTTTGTCTTTCCTATGGAATAGGTCACAAAGCAGGATAAAAGTCCGAAAACCAGTGCTGTAAGCTGTATTGCCACAAGATTTCCTCCGAAAAGCATGGCAAGCACCGCACCGAAGGACGCTCCGCTTGCTACGCCCAGAGTATCGGGGGTCGCAAGAGGGTTTGAGAAAAGTCCCTGAAATGCCGCTCCCGCACAGGAAAGTCCTGCGCCCACCGCAGCGGCAAGAAGTATTCTCGGCAGACGGACGTTATAAATTACCGTTGCCGCTGTCTTGTCAACATCTGCTCCTGTCAGCTTTGAAAAGAGCACCTTTACGGTCTCGGAGGGCGTAAGGGAATATCGTCCGATACCAAGGCATATCAGCGCAGCAAGCAGGGGAAGCAATATCATTATCAGATAAAATAAAACTCCCGCTTTGCCGTTCTTTGCTTTATTTTCCATTTATGCGACCATACCTTTCCTGAGGGTTGCTGTATGAGCCTGCGTCCTCCGTAAGTGCGGAAACGCAGGCTCCGTTTATAGTTATTTACTTTGTCTTTCCTGAAGCTTCGCTTACGGGATTATAGATGTTCTGAACATCATCATCGGTAAGCTCTACACCGTAGAATTCCTTGTAGTAGCTCTTTATCTCGCTGTCCATATCTATGTCTGCGAACTTCTCGGGCTGAATAGTCTTTGCAAGCCACTTGAGTACCAGAGGAGTATCGGAGCAGGGAGGGAACCAACGGTACATACCCAGGGGGAACTTATATACCTTGCCGTTGTTTACAGCAGATACGGTGCTCCAGTCATGACCCTCGATGGTGTTGTTGTAAAGGTCCTCTGGGAGATAGGGGCTGAAGTTTGTGATAAGAATAATATCGGGATCCCACTCATACACCTGCTCCATGTTGATCTCGGCAGAGCCTGAAAGATCGGCAGCAACGTTTATTCCGCCTGCGGTCTCGATCCAGTACTTGCTGAAGAAGTCAGAGCCGCCTGCTGTGATAACGCCGTTGGCATAATTGAAGAGAATAAGAACCTTGGGCTTATCCTCATCGGCAATGTTATCGGTAACAGCCTTTATTTCGGAAGCTGTGTTTCTGCCGAACTCGATGATCTTGTCAGCGGACTCGGAATCGCCGTAGATATCGCCAAGAAGCTCTATCCAGTCAGCATAGGTCTCGATGCAGTCGTAGCCTGCCATTGTGGTGGAGAAGCCTACTGCGGGAATGCCTGCGTTGTCGTAAAGGTCACGCTCCTCGGTATTTGCAGCGGAGTAGAACACAACATCAGGCTCCATAGAAAGCAGCTGCTCGATATTTACCGCACCGTTTTCAACAAAGCTTGTATCGGCATTTGCAATCTCGGGGAAAACATTTATAAGATAGGAATTTTCAGCCGCAGCCATTGAGCTGGGGTGAATACCGATGATATCATCAGCAGATTCTCTGAACAGGCAGTAAACGGAGGGAAGAGGGAGGATAGAGGAAATAACAACTCTGTCGATATTGGCAGGAAGTGTCACCTCTGCGCCTGTGTGGTCAACGATAGTTCTTGTTTCGTGGTCAGCTTCGCCGTCAGTGCTGTCGGAGGTCTCCTCGCCCGAAGTTTCCTCGGAAGTATCGGCAGCACTGTCGTTTTCTGCAACAGCAGAGGTCTCAGCCAATGTATCGGCAGCCGAGTCAGATGTGCTTCCGCAGCCTGCAAAGCAGGTAGCTGTCATCGCAAAAGCCGCTGCGCACGCAATAATTTTTTTCAGTTTCATCTCAAAAGTCCTTTCGTTATGGGTTTGCTATCCTGCGGATAATGTTCTCCATTTCTCCGCCTATGTAACAGGGATACTCATTCCAGTGAAGCTTGCTGGATACAGCCGCATGAGGAAGCGGGAGAAAATCAACATCATCACGCTTTATCAGCTTCTTTATCTCGGGGTCGCCGCACACAAGGGAATATTCTCCGCTGTTTACTGCATTTCTCACCGATTTTTCATCGGGAAGGTCAAGGTCGCCGTCTCTTGAAAGTCTGCTGTCAAGGTCAAGCATACTGCCCACTGTTATCTGCGAGCTGCCGATCTCCTCCGCACATTCCCTGAGGGAGTTGGAAAAGACCTGCTCATGTATGATAAGCACCTTTTTGCCGTCATGGACAGCTGTGAGCTTTTCTGTGCCGTTTATATTGTCTTTAAGATTCTGTCCGCTGCCGAGGGGCATTACGCACACAAAGGGAATACCGTACTTTTGCTGCATATATTCCGCTGTGTCCAGCCCTGAAAGAGATACCACAATGTTCATATCGGCACTTGGGCAGCGCTCTATCTGAGCTATCGAAAGTCCCATTGCAAAATCTGCCACCAGCTCATAGCCGCTGTCGGTAATGAACTTTGTTACAGCGTGATAATTCATCTCGCCGCCTACGTCAAGGGGAATCATGCCAAGAACGTTAACCCTTTTCACGTCCTTGCTTCTTTCCCCCTCAAAGGGCTTTGCGAAACGCTTTATCAGCTTGATGAACACCTCGGAAGCGCCCTTGTGATAATACCTTTCTCCCGTGGAGTTTATTCCGAAGGAGGGTATTCCGCTGGCAGCCTCCGCCTCGGCAGCCATTCCCTCAAGGTCGGTGCCTATTATCATGGGAACGGGACTTCCAAGGAATGCGATAAGCGTGGGATCAAGGCTCTCGGCAGCATTGAGCGCCATCTGAATGAACTTGTCGTCATTTCCCAGAACGGCGTCCATGCGGCGCAGTCCCGAGCAATATACCGCCGAGCGGGAATTGAGCCAGCGTGGTTCATCATAGCCAGTGTAATTTCCCGTGCAGCCTGATGCGTCGTGCATAACAACTATGCCGCCAAGGTCAAAGAAAGCAGATGCCGCTCCCGAATAATCAGGCGCCAGAGGAGGCAGTGTGATCGAAAGTCTGCTCATATTATCAGCCCCGCTTTCTCTATCATCTCGCTTACGTCAGCCTTTTCATTGAAGGCAGCTATAAGCATATCCATAAGGCGGCAAACGCCGTCATAGCCGTACATATAATCGTCCTCCATAAGGTTTGCCACCTTGTCGGAGGCTGTGATGTAGCCGCAGTCAAAGCCGATGCAGAGGAAATCCTTGTCCGTAAGCCCGAACTTCACCAAATCGTGGTGGAGCGGGTTCACAAGCAGCAGGTCGGACACAAGCTCCATAAGCCTTTCATAGTTTTCCTGCTCAAAAGCGGGAATACCGTCCGATGCCACCATTGCGACCCTGAAGCCGTTTTCAGCCAGCATAAGCGCCAGCGAAAAGGGTCTAAGCACCGCCTGATAATCCACTGCTATGGGGTAATCCCCTATAACAGCCTTCGCTTCGGCTATCTTCTGCCTTGCCTTGTCACGGTAGGGCGCTGTAAGAGGAAGAAGATTTTCGCCCAAAGCTTCGGAAAGGCGTGTGTAAAATGCGTCGATATCCTGCTCCCTGTAGGTAACATAGCCCTCAACAGTCGGGATACCCAGATTTTTCTCCATATCCTTTGAAGCCATTTTCGCCGCAGGCCCCGCAAGTATATCCAGCTTTGAGGAGGACATTTCCCTGAAATCCTCAAACCCGTCGTACTCGGATATGTGGAGCAGCCGATAGCCCTTCTGCGCCAGAATATCACGCAGGTCGCCGTTTTTGGCAACGGTGTTTATGCCGATAAGGTTCACGGTATTTTTCTGCTCCGTGCTCTTTTCAAGCAGGCTGTACATATTCATCTGGAGAGTAACTCCCGGAGGGAGCTTGCTGTCCAGCGAAATAGGATTCATCTTGCAGTGCCTGAACTGCACATCGGGGTACTTCTCCGAAAGCTCCGCAAGGATAGGCTCATGGTCAGTGCCAAGCAGATCGTCCAGACAAGCGGTGAAGATGAAAAGCACCTTGGGTATCTTGTCAAGGCCCTCAAAAAGGTCATCAACGCCGTTTATTATCATCTGCTCATAGTCGCCCGAAATGATATCCGCCTCGTCGATGAAAAGGTACGAGACCTGCTCCTTTATGCCGTTCATCTCGCCGCCCAGCGCCGTATGACGGCCGCAGGCAAAGGGACACACAAAAAGATGATGGCTCTCGGGAACAAGCGCCGCAATTCTTACAACGCCCCAGCCGCCGTGGGAGGGGGAAACATAATGCAGTGTCTGCTCAAAGCAGCCGCACTGTGACATCAGGCTTCATCTCCTTCCGTAATGCTCAGCATATTGTCCGCCAGTCTGCGGTAGCAGTCTGCCATCTCACTGTCTGGGAAGGCTTCTATGACCGTCTTTCCCTGATTTTCAGCTTCCTGAACTACAGGACATCGGGGAACTACCGAAACGATGTCTCCGCCTATCTCCTTGAGAGCGGTGCGGACTATCTCTTCTTCATTTTCAAGATTTCTGGAATTAAGGATAACTCCCGAATACTGAGCATATCCTCTTTTGCCGAAATTCTTAACTGCGCTTGCAATGTTTGATGCTGCATAAAGGGACATCATCTCACCAGAGGTAACAATAAAAACGTTGCGTGCATATCCGCCTCTTATAGGCATTGCAAAGCCGCCGCATACAACATCGCCCAGAACGTCGTAGAGGACTATATCGGGCTTGCATATCTCGTAAGCGCCCAGCTCTTCAAGCTTCTCGAAAGCGGTGATTATTCCTCTGCCTGCGCAGCCGATACCTGGGGTGGGGCCTCCTGCCTCAACGCACCAGATGCCGTTGTAGCCTCTGAAAAGCACATCATCGGCAGTGATTTTTTCCTTTTCTCTGATAGCGTCAAGAACGGATTTGATCTTCTTTCCGCCCGTAAGGTTCTTTGTCGAGTCGGACTTGGGGTCACAGCCTATCTGTAGCACGCTCAGTCCCTTTTCGGAAAATGCAGCGGCAATGTTCGATGTGGTTGTTGACTTGCCTATTCCGCCCTTTCCGTATATAGCGATCTTTCTCATGTTTACTCCTTTTCGTCTTGATTAGCTTTCGCTAACTGATTTTCTAAATTATATCATTGACTTTTCTGTCTTGTCAACGTTAATTAGCAAAGACTAACTAAAATCTGCATTTTTAATAATAACTTTTTCCGCCCGATAAAATAAATCGGTGCATTTTTACATATGAAAATGTGCATATATGCTCATATGGCTCTGATATTTTGACATTCGTGTAATTTGTTAAAAAATCGCAGGCAAATGGACAATTATATGAAATGTCCCGAAAATTTTCATAAAATCTATTGATTTTTACTGTCAGCTATTGTAAAATAAATACAAAGTATTGCTATTGAAAGGGAGCGTATAAAAATGGGAGCGCTTAAAGCTGCTGCAATTTTTACAGATCATATGGTCGTTCAGATGGGCAAGCCCATCATACTCTGGGGGCATGACTACAGCGGTAGAAAAATAACCGCCACCTTCTGCGGATATACCGCCGATACCCTTTGTATCGACAACTGCTGGAAGATAACCCTTCCCCCTGTGAACACCTACGGGGGACCTTATGAAATGACTCTTACCGACGGCGATGAGACTATCGTATTTTCCGACATAATGGTGGGCGAGGTATGGATAGCAGGCGGTCAGTCCAACATGGAGCTGGAGCTTCAGAACGAAAAGCACGGCGCCGAGGAGCTGGAAAAGGTCGCTGATTCCAACGTCCGCTTCTATTACACCAAGAAAAATCCTTACATAGATGAGTTCTTCTACATCGACGAGAGAAACGGCGGCTGGGCTCTCCCCTCCCCCGAATCTGCAAGATGCTGGTCAGCTGTGGGCTATTACTTCGGCAAAAAGCTTGCTGCCGATCTGGGCGTTACCGTGGGAATCATCGGCTGCAACTGGGGCGGCACATCTGCTTCAAACTGGATTGATAAGAAAAATCTTGTCCGTGATATCGACACCAAGACCTATGTTGACGAGTACGACAAGGCAATGGAGGGCAAGACTTTTGAGGATTACCTGAAAGATCTCCGTGAATACCGTGAGTGGGAGGCTGAGTGGCAGCCCAAGATAAACGAGTTCTATGAGAAAAATCCCGAGGGCAGCTGGGACGAAGCACAGGAATATGCGGGAAGCAAATCCCGCTGGCCCGAGCCTCTTGGCCCCAAGTCCCCGTTCAGAGCAGGCGGACTTTACGAGACCATGCTCAAGCGCATCGCTCCCTACGGTGCAAAGGGCTTTATCTATTATCAGGGCGAGTCGGACGACCACAAGCCCCAGATGTATGAAAAGCTTCTGAAAATGCTTATCGCCCAGTGGAGATACGACTGGAACGACCCCGAAATGCCATTTATGATAGTCCAGCTCCCCATGTTCCTCAACCGTGACGACATTGACCGCAAGAACTGGTGCCTTATCAGAGAAGCTCAGATGAACACTCACCTGACCACCTCAAACACAGGCATTGCGGTAATTCTGGACTGTGGCGAATACGGCAATATCCACCCTGTTGACAAGATACCCGTAGGCGAGCGTCTGGAGCTGCAGGCAATGTACCACACCTACGGCAAGATCGCCGAGGACGAGGCTTACGGCCCCACATATTACCGCTCATTCCCCGAGGAGGACTGCTTCATCATCGAGTTCAAGCACGCAAAGAGCGGCTTTGACCTTAGAAATGAGGACACCCCAAGCGGCTTTGAGCTTGCAGGCGATGACAAGGAATACCACCCCGCAGCGGCTCAGATACTCAGCGGCGGAAAGATACGTCTTACCTGCCCCAACGTTAAGGAGCCAAAGTTTGCACGTTTCAGATGGGTAAACTATGGTGATGTTACCCTCTTCGGAAAGAACGGTCTCCCCGCCGCACCTTTCAGGACAAGCCCCGAGGCATGATATGATACAACGACACCCTTTGATGTTTTCATCAAAGGGTGTTTTCTATAACTGTTCAACTGTAGAGTTAAGCAAAACGAACAGCAGATACTTGATATAACCCGAAAAATCCGCTAACACAATGTAAATGACATTCTTATAAAATTGCCCCCAAACAAACCAAAGAACAGCAAATAAAGAACGGAGCGAAGGCGGGCTTGTCGCCCGGCAAGGGAGCTGGCTTATTTCAGCCGAGGATTTGTCTATAGGTTGATTGAGGATTAGTATTATTTGCACAAACCTTTTATTATGTGCTTCTGACGCAAAAAATCCCTTTGATGCTTTTATCAAAGGGATTTTTATATAGCTTAATTACAATTACTGCTCCTGATCATACTCCGCCGAGCATTACCATAAGCGGCAGAGTTATCGCCGAAAGCAATGTTGTCACTGCAAATATCACCGCCGATATCTCGGGGCATTTCTTATATCTCAGCGCAAACATCGTTCCCGTTGCCGCTGCAGGACAGCCTGCCGCTACCAGCACCACCATGAACACCGTATCGGGGATAAAATCAAACCACCTGAACATCAGCCAGAAAAGCACGGGGCACAATATAAGTCTGAGAAATGTTGCACGGTAAACTCCGATATTTTTCAGATGTGTGCCGATGACTGTTCCGCTGATGGTAACGCCTGCACATATCATTGCAAGAGGAGTGTTCATTCCGCTGACGTAGCTTGCTGCGGATGACACCAGCTCGGGAAGTCTGAAGCCTGTAAGGAATGCGATAAGTCCCAGAAATGTTGCGATTATGGCAGGTGATGTAAGCACCTTTTTAACGGAAGTCTGCGCTTCCTTGCCGCCGAAGAACACCACGCCGTGTGTCCAGACCATTATGTTGAACACTGTAACGTAGCCTGTGAGAAAGAACACGCCCTCCTCGCCGAAAAGACCGTTTATAAGCGGTATTCCCATAAATGCGCAGTTGGAATATATGGCGGCGAACTGCTCCACAATACCCTCGTTGGTCTTGTTCTTGCGGTACAGGAATTTCAGCAGGAATATCATCACACCGTATGAAATAAATCCCAGCACCAGTGACATTCCCAGCCCGATAAGCAGCTCATTATTGAAGCTTTGCTGATATGACATAAATATCAGCACGGGGTTTACTACTTCAAGCACAAAGCCCGAAAGCTTTGAATTGGTCTCCTTGTCGATGAGATTTATCTTTCCGCATAAAAAGCCCAGCGCAACAAGGATAAACATAATAAGTATCTGCTTTACGCAGATGATAGACAATGACATTTTAATCTCTACCCTTTTCTCTTTTTTCTTTCCTTATGACCCCTTGATATGTAGATCAGCTGTTGTCCTTTTTAATAGCCGTTATAACGCTTATTACAGCTCCCACCATTATTACGGTGGAAACTATTCCGATGCCTATGCCGTGAGTGCTTACCTCCAGTATTGGCTGCGCTCCGCCTATTCCCTCGGCAGTGGCTGTGCACAGACCGTAAAAGAACAGGAACGATGCCGCAGAGCGCATATCTCCGCAGCGGACGATAAGCAGTCCTGCGATTATGCCGATAAGGAAAAAGTCGATGGCAATGATAGCTTCCTCCGATGATATGCCGTCAAAATATGATGACAGACCGGCTGTCTGCGACACTGCAAAGATCAAGAACAGCAGCGCTGAAAGGAGCACCGCCGTAATGCTGCCGAAATCCTTCTGCAAGATGTGGAAAAAATAGCCATAGACCGCAATACCCGCAAAGAGCCAGAACTTGACTATCTGCAAAAATATCTCGGTCAGGTCAAAGCCCGATGTTATGCCTGTGATATGCGTCTCCCCCAGCACGAAAAGCACAAAGAAGGACAGTCCATATATGACGATCGCATAAACCGCTCCGGGGACGATATTTTCAAGAACATATCCCTTTGAGAAGAAAGAGCGCTTTCCGCCCTCCACCGCTGCAAGGAATATGAATGTGAATATGACCGCCATAACAGACGGCAGCAGCTTATCCGCAGGTGAACCGAGGAAGCGTGATGCTATGTATGCTCCTGCGCACAGCACAATAAACACTGCAAGCTTTAATATTGAACCAAGCACAAATTTTCCGTATTTTGTATCAGCCATATGTAATACCTCCCATGTCACAAAGAAAGCATTTCGGGGCGGCACTTTTCATAAACTGCGTAATATTTGAATTCGCAGTCTCTGAGCATTGCTCCGCATCTGTCAAAACAGCAGCCGAGTGTTTCGGGCGAGTGAGCGTCCGAGCCGAGAGTTATAAGCTCTCCCCCAAGCTCACGATAACGCACGAACACGTCACGGCAGGGGTTAGGCTCGGTAAGCCCCCGTGAAAGTCCCCCCGTGTTGCATTCAAGTGCTTTGCCGTCCGAGATTATCTGCCTGAGAATTTCGTCGATGTAGTCGCCGTACTCCGAATAAGAGTAGGTCAGCCCGTGGGGAGCGCCGTAGCGCACGATATAATCCAGATGCCCCAGTGAATCATAGCACTTTACCTTTCTTATCCGCCTGAGCAGGGTCTCGAAATACAGCCTGTAGGAATTTTTGCCGTGCTTCTCGAAATACTCCGGATAATATGGGTCAAGCCCGTCTATGAAATGAACGGAGCCTATGACAAAATCAAAGGGATATTCCTCCGTCAGCTTGTAAAGATAATCCGCAATATGGCTTTGCAGCCCAAGCTCAATGCCTGTGCGGATATCCAGCCTGCCCGAATATTTCTTTTTAA
The DNA here is from genome assembly GCF_025567215.1 of Huintestinicola butyrica. NCBI lineage: Bacteria > Bacillati > Bacillota > Clostridia > Eubacteriales > Oscillospiraceae > Huintestinicola > Huintestinicola butyrica. The sequence continues at coordinate 87,446 of NZ_JAOQKB010000001.1, read as the reverse complement.
GCTCCGACATCGCAGCCATATACCGTGGTATATCCAGCTCAAAATCAATATCGGACACAACGTCATGATCGTGATGATCGGTAAAGCATATCCGCTCCATTCCCAGAGCTATAGCCTTTTCCGCCTGCTCCTCGGGGGGAGTTTCGCTGTCCCCTGAAAAGCTTGTGTGCAGGTGCTGGTCAGCGTACATATATTACCGCCTTTCTGTCAATCCTCCGCCTTGTCATCGGCAGCCTCAGTCTCAGCAGCCTGTGTTGCCGATGTTGAGCGGTATGCCTCCACTGCGGGTATCTCGTCCGCAGTAAGAGTACCATAGGGATAGTTGTAAAGATTTTCGATGCCCTCGATAAGCGAGCCTGTGTTTGCCGCAAAGGCATTGTTGATGAAGATAACATCTGTAATGCCCTGCTGCTTCATATACTCCACAGCGTTCATTCCGAAATATCGGATATCAATGACATATATCTCGTCAAAGCTGTCAACAAGATAAGGCACAAAAGCATTTCCGTAGGATTCCTTGAAAACGCAGGCCTTTCTTCCCGTATCAAGCTCGGTAACGATCTTTGTGTGGATAGCGTCCGAACCTAAGAACACGCCGTATGCGTAGCCCGAGCCTACTCCGTCATAGAAAAGGGAGCCTTCGCCCTTGGGTGCAAGGGTGTCATAAGCATAGTAATAGGTCTTGTAATCGGACTTGGGCTTATAATAGGTGAACAGCTCGGGGCTGTTTTTAAGAATGGGATCGTTGGTGTAGCCGTAAAGGGAGCCAACGTATCCGTCTATCTCCTTGACCTCGTAATCCTTGTCGATGTCGGGAGGTGTCTGACCCATTGCCTTGCAGAGAGCCACATAAGCATAATATGCGCCCCTGTGTGACCAGTGGTGGTCAGTCCTCAGGTAGATATATTCATCTGTGTGAGCCGCCAGCTCGGAATATGCGTCAACGGGAATAACATCGGCGGTGTAGCTGTCGTAGATGTGCTCGATAGCCGCCTTTTCGGAAGAGCTGTACTTGCGGAACTTCTTTGGCAGATAGAACTCAACGGAGGTGGGCACAACGATGTTATAAACGTTAACGTCCTCGCCCATGGCTTCCTTGTACTTGCTGATGATATCCGCATAGCGTGTGCCCATGGCGGTGCTGCCGCCGAAAAGCATAACGCCCGCATTCTCGCCGTACATCTTTACGCTGTCAACTATGATGCCGTTGTTGGAGAACTCGCCGATATTTTCTATCGGCTCTTCCTCTTCCTCGGTGGTGGTCGTTACCTCCTCGGTAACTGCGGGAGCTGTTGTAACTTCAGGCTCGCTGCCCTCATCTGCGGGAGCTTCGGTAACAGCTTCCTCGGGGATTATCTGCACGGGAGTTGTTTCGGTAACTTCCACGGTGTTGCCCTCATCATCTGCCACCACGTTTACGCTGCCATAAAACTTGGGAGCGCTTATGCCCTTGAGACCGTTCAGCGATGAAGAAAGCTCCACCAGCTTTTCACGGTACGGCACCGTGTCGGAGAAATACTTGGTAAATCCGCTGGCAAAGCTGCCGTCAAAATAGCTTTCAGCCGTAAGCTCAGGCTTTTCGGCAAGCTTACGCTTTTCTATCTCGGAAAATTCGGGACGCTTTAAGAAAACAAGACAAAGTCCCACAAAAAATATCGCCGAGATAAAAAGAGTTATGGCTACACGCTCATAAACAGCACAACGCTTTTTATATATTTTATCAGCGTCACCGTTTGCCTTGGAGGCTTTCTTTTTCTTATCCATACCGCACCGCCTTACTTTTTCTTCTTTTTGCCGCCCGATCTCTGCGGCTTGCCCGCACTGTTCATTTTAAGTCTCAGGCGGTTGACCTCTGCCGTAATGTCGCCCATGCCAACATATCTGCCAAAGCCCATATCGGCTATCTCCTTTGCCCTGTCGTTCATATCAAGGGCAAGCATTGCACGCACAAGGCAGATATCCGCCATAAGGGTAGTTCTGGGGTCAGGCTCGCTGAGCAGCTTTATGAATACGGTGACCGCATTCTCATATCGCCTGCACACATACTCGTTTATGCCCACCGAGCGGCGCATTACAAGAGTATTTTCCGCCAGAGCTATGGAATTGTACTGCTCATATATCTCCCGCACCTTGCTGCCCTTGTTGAGCAAGAACAGGCACAGGATATAGTTATTCACAAAAACTGAATTCAGATGCTTTGCCAGATGGGGAATATAGGTATTTTCATACTCGGTCTGAGCGTCTTTCAGCCTGCCCATAAACATCAGTGCCTGAGCATAAAGCGCCTGACCCTCGGCTATCTCCGACTTTTTCTTTGCCGTCTCACGCTCGGTGGACAGCATTTCAAGGTAGGTATTGTTATAGCCATGCTCCGCCAGATACACTGCCGAATCGCTGTAATGACCCGACATTTTAAGAAATCCCTTTAAAGTGTCCTTTATGCCCATTACTTTTCAGCCTTTCTGCGGTATTTGAGCTTGAGCCACAGGCTTACGGCTGCGTCCAGCAGGAGAAGTACGCCGAGAACGCCGTGTATCGCCCTTGTGGCAGTGTCATACTCCGTGTATGTGGCTGCTATCAGGAGGAAAAAGCCCCCTGCAAAAATGCACATAAGTATTTTAAGATATTTTATGCAGAGCTGGGCATATTCTTTCAGCTCTTCCCCACCGCTTTTCAGGCTTTTAACTATGCTCACCGCATCAACTGCGGACACAAGGAAAAGCATTACCAGAATTGCCTCGTACATCCAGCCGAAGCCCAGCACATCTATTTTTTCCGCAAAGAACATTTTTATGACCACCCTTACGATTTTTTACTCCGCAGCGCCTTCCGATGAAGCAGCTTCCTCGGCAGCATTTTCGTCAGAAGCCGTTTCGTCAGGAACAGCTGCCTCAGGCTGGGGAATAGTTACCTCCATTGCCTTTATGAGCTGAGTATCGGTGAGGACTGCCGCCTCGTCCGAAAGCTGAGTGATATCCATATCCTCAGGAATCGACACATCGAACTCGGGTTTAAGTCCCACGCCGTTGAAGTCGCCGCTGTTTGCAGTGGTGACAATGGCTGTGGAAAGCTTCACAACAGAGCCGTCGGAGCAGGTATATACGGACTGGGAATATCCCTTGCCCGCAGTGTTCTTGCCGATAGTGTGAGCGCCGCAGTTGTCCGCAAGGGCGAATGCGAAAAGCTCCGCCGTGCCTGCGGTGTTCCTGTTTACGATAACGGACATGGGCATATTAAGCTTCTCAGCCTCGGTGCATACCACCACAGGCTCGGTGCTGCCGCTTATATACTGAGCGGTAACGATATCCCCTGCCCCGATTATATGGTCAAGGCAGCTTTGAAGCATGGACATGGTTCCGCCCTCGTTGTTTCTCAGATCGAATATAAGTCCCTCTGCGCCTGCTGAGATAAGCTCGTCAAGCTTTGCTTTCAGCTGAGCCTCGGTCTTATCTGTAAAGGAAGCTATCCTGATATATCCCTGAGTGGGGGTCAGAAGTCTGCCTGTTACAGTGACCTTTTCGGTGCGCTGGGCGGTCACGTCATAGGTGATGAAGTCAGTGGAACCGTCCTCCTCGGTGCGCTTGATGTACAGCTTCACACGGGTGCCCTCTTCGCAGGCAAAAAGAGATATTGCCTCGTCATATCCCCCTGCAAAGGCGATAACGTCCGTATTGTTCACGGCAGTGATGATATCCCCTGCCATAAGTCCCGCATCATCTGCAGAGCTTGCGGGGACGACTTCGGTTATCTTGATATATCCACCGTTTTCCTTTTCGTAGTTGAATCCCAGTCCGACGGAAACTCCGCTTTCCTCATTCAGCTCCTGAGCATACTGCTCTGCTGTGAGATATTCTGCGTAGCTGTCGCCTATGCCGCTGATATATCCGCTTACCATGCCCTCTATCAGCTTGCTTTCGTCTATCTCGCTGATGTAATGGGTACGGCTGTAGGTATCTATCTCGGAAAGCTTGCTGTAGAACTCCTGCTTCTCGCTGACGCTCTTTATCTTCTGGTTGAATCTGTCCAGAGTGACGTTGCTTGTGATGATGAAAGTCACAGCAGCAGTTATCGCCATAAGACCTACCGCTGCTCCCAGGGATACTTTAATACTCATTGTTAAAATTCCTTTATGATAATTTCCTGCGAAGAATAATAATGCCCCGAACCTGCGAAAAGAGCAGATCCGGAGCAGGTTTGTTTTATTGGATAACTTTAGTTTTGTCACTTAACGCTGCTATCAGTTCATGCTTACATAGTTGAGGGGATTTGTGTGCTGTCCGTTTACTCTGACCTCAAAGTGGCAGTGGTTTCCGTATGCGTAGCCTGTGCAGCCTATGTATCCGATGGTCTGACCCTGCTTTACTTCATCGCCTACGTTAACGCAGCAGCTGGACATATGTCCGTAAAGTGTGGCGATCTTGTCACCGTGGTCGATAACAACGTGGATACCGTAGCCGTTGCCTGTGTTGGAAGCAGTGATGACCGTTCCCGATGCAGCTGCAACGATAGGCTCGCCAGCGCAGCCGGGCTTTGTGATGTCGATGCCCTTATGGAAATCGCTGGATCCGCCCTCTTCATCAATGGTTCTGTTGCCATAGCCGTCTGTCATGTTAAGGACAGTGGGGCAGGGCCAGATAAAGCCCTGAGAAGTACCGGGAGCGTAGTCCTCGCTGCTGTCGTCATAAGAGCTTGAAACGGATTCGGTCTGGGCAGTATCGGCAGTCTCTTCGGGGACATACTCCTCGCCGTTGGCTTCTGCCTCAAGGCGCTTCTGCTCTTCTTCCTGACGTCTGCGTTCCTCTTCCTCCTGACGCTTGCGCTCTTCCTCTTCTCTGCGCTTTCTTTCTTCCTCTTCCTTGCGCTTACGCTCTTCTTCACGCTTGCGCTCCAACTCCTCCTGCTGCTTGCGGATAAAGTCCTGGAGCTGTTCCTCGTAATCAGCCTGTTCAGCGTCCATCTCTGCGGTACGCTGCCTGTCAGCCTCAGCCTGAGCCTCATACCATGCCTTGGTCTCCTCATGGTTCTTGTAGGTCTCCTGGAGGTCTGCCAGAACACCCTCGGCCTCAGCCTTCTTGTTTTCGGCATCAAGCTTTGACTGCTCCAGCTCTGCCTTATCGGCATTGAGAGCGGATATCTTGTTGTTAAGCTCATCTATCATGTCATTATCGTGACGTGATACCCTCTGTACCAGCTCGGTACGTGCAAGGATATCATAGAAATCGGTAGAGCCTACCAGCATGGAAGCAATACTGTCATTGCCTGTCATATACATAACTCTCAGGCGCTGCTTGAACTGCTCGATGCCTGCATCTACTTCCTTCTGCTTGTCGGCGATCTTCACTTCAAGGTCGGCGATATCATTATCAAGAATGCTTATCTGCTCCTTGATGTTTGCTATCTCCTGCTCCTGTATCTTCATTTTCTCGTCGTATATTTCCAGATACTTTTCATGCTCATTGGCATTTGCCTCGTACTCCTTGAGTGAAGCCTCTACCTGCTTGCGCTCCTCCGCAAGAGCTTCCTGCTTTCTCTGTAGCTCGGCAATATCGCTTTCGTAATCGGCTGTAGCTGTAAAGCCCGCCATTGCGGAAAACGACATTACGCCCGCAGTTACAAATGCGCTGAACTTATTGAATATCAGCTTGAGTGTTTTTTTCTTCATTTTTACTGCATTTCCTTTCCTGACATCTGCCACGATAAGGTGATCTTTTTATCTTATACTGATTCCGGATCGTTCTGTAGTTGTTGATTTGAGATCAGTATTATACCTTAACGTATTTTCTTGTGCTGATGACTGTTCCCACAGCGCTTATGAGTGCGCCTGCGGCAATGTACGCAATCACTGCATACACCATAAATCTGTTAAGAGGAATAAAGCCTGTTGTACCCATTGCGGCAAAAAGTGTCGTTTCAGAGGAAAGCAGGTTTACAAGGCTGTCGTAGCCCACCCATGTAAGGACGGAAGCCACAATGCCTGCAAGTGTTCCCACTGTAAGGCCCTCTACAAAGAAAGGTACCTTGATAAAGAGGTTCGTTGCACCAACGAAGCGCATGATGGATATCTCACGCTTGCGTATGTCAACGCTGGCTCTTGTTGTATTGGAGATAATAACGAAGCTTACTATGATAAGCGCTGCGATTATTATGATAGATACCACTGTGATTATAGCTTTAAGACCCGTAAGCACATTTACAAAGTCATATGGAGCCTTTACCTTTTCGATATGCTCAAAGCTGTTTATCGCCATAAGAGTTGCGCTCATCTGGCTGATATCTTTTATCTTTATCCTGTAGGAATCGGGAAGAGGACTTGTTTCAATGTAGCTGAAGATCTCCTCCGCATTCGGAGTATCCTTTTTGATATCCTCGAACGCCTGTTCCTTGGAATAAAATGTCACGTCTGAAATGTTGGGCGTACTTCTGAGCTTATCTCCCAGCTGCTGGATATAGTCATCGTCAGCATCGTCTGTAAGGAAGATAACGACCTCGTTCTTGCCCTCGATATCGTTGATAAAGGAGTTGATGTTTGCGGAAAATATCACCGCAAAGCCCACCATCAGCAACGACACCGTCATTATACAAAAGGAGGCAAAGGACATTATCCTGTTGCTCCACATATTTTTAAGCCCCTGCTTGAACAGATAGGCTGCGCTGCTTACTCTCATACCCGAAGAACTGTCCTTTCATTACACATGGTCATCGTAGTCGATAACGCCGCCACTGATCTTTACCACTCTTCCGCCGAAGTCCTTTACAAGCTCCAGCTGGTGAGTTACCATAAGCACAGTGGTGCCCCTCTCGTTTATCTCGTGAAGGATCCTGACGATCTCCTCGGAGGTACGGGGGTCAAGGTTTCCTGTAGGCTCGTCGGCGATAATGAGCTGGGGGTTGTTCACCAGCGCTCTTGCAATGGCAACACGCTGCTGCTCGCCGCCCGAAAGCTCGTTGGGAAAGCACTTAGCCTTTTTCTGGAGACCCATCAGACCTATTACCTGAGGAACTCTCTTGCGGATATATCTTGTAGGAGCGTCAATGCTTCTGAGCACGAACGCAATATTGTCATACACATTCATATTGCCGATAAGCTTGTAATCCTGAAACACGAAGCCGATGGTCTGCCTGAGCTTGGGGACTTCTCTCTGCTTCATTTTCATCAGGTCGAAACCGTTTACACGCACCACAGGCACCAGATCTGCACGCTCGTCAGCCTTTACGTCTCTGATAAGCAGCTTGATAAGGGTACTTTTTCCTGCACCGTTTTTTCCCACGAAGAAAACAAACTCGCCGTCATTTATTTTAAGGGACACGTCTTTAAGAGCCGAAACTCCGTTATCATATGTCACCGATACGTTCTTAAGTTCAACCAATGTACTTTTCACCGCCTAAATAATACAGACATCAAAAGGGCAGTAGTGTTCCCACTGCCCCTTATGCGGATTATCCGCTTTTATCTCTTTTTCCCTCAGCAGCTTATATTTATCTTTTTGCCGCTTTGTTCGCCGCACCCTTATCAGAACTTTGTGGGGTTGGCAGAAAGGTATTTCTTTACCATAAGAGCTATCTTGAAGATGATAGCGTGGTCAAATTCACGAAGATCCAGACCTGTGAGCTTCTTGATCTTTTCGAGACGGTAAACCAGAGTATTCCTGTGAACGAACAGCTTACGTGAGGTCTCGGAAACGTTCAGGTTGTTCTCAAAGAACTTCTGAATGGTGAAGAGTGTTTCGTGGTCGAGAGACTCGATAGAGCCCTTCTTGAACACTTCCTGTAAAAATGTCTCGCAGAGGGTAGTGGGAAGGTGATAGATAAGTCTTGCGATACCAAGGTTATCATAGGAAACGATGACCTTATCGGTATCGAACACCTTGCCGACTTCAAGAGCTATCTGAGCTTCCTTAAAGGAACGTGCCAGATCCTTGATGCCAACAACAGCAGTACCGATGCCCACATTTACTCTTGTATAGAACTCGCCCGAAAGTGTATCGGAGATGGAACGTGCCAGCTTTTCCAGATCCTTGGACTCAACATTGTTCTTTATTTCCTTGACAAGCACGATATCGCTCTCGGTAATGTTGAAAACGAAATCCTTGGTCTTGTCGGGGAACAGGTTCTGGATAACATCGTAAGCGGAAACGTCGTTTGCGGAGATGATCCTGATAAGAAAAACAACTCTGCTCACGTCGGAATTGAAGTGAAGCTCTCTTGCCTTGACAACGATATCTCCGGGAAGCACGTTATCGAGGACAACATTCTTTATAAAATTGTTCCTGTCATACTTTTCATCGTAATACTGCTTGATGCTTGAAAGGGTGATAGCCATGATATTTGCGTACTTTGCCGCATTATCATCGGTGCCCTCAACAAAAACAGCATAATCGGGCTTTATATGTGAGCCGAAAGGCTTGTAGGTGTAACCGTCCCTTACAAATATATCATGGGAATCGCTGAGGTCAAGAGAAACGAACTCGTTTGTTGTGCCGATCTTTGTAAGCTCGCTGCAGGCGATAATGGTAGCTGTGGAATCAACAACGCCGATAACACAGTCCATAGTATCTCTCATCTGATGTATTAAACCCTGAAAAAGTCTGTTTGACATTAGTTTGGTCATCCTTTCACATGAAATCCTGATCCTATAATACGCCGAATAAACGCCTGCAAACCCATGTTTCGCCATGAGCCATGCGCAGGATCCGATACGAAGATCTATTCGGCAGACATTACGCAGGCTTGGAAGACAGCTCCTGCCGCTGAAACAATCTTATATAGTTTAATTTTATCATACTGTGCGGCTTTTTGTGTTAATTTTTTATGAACTTTGGTGAAAATCACAAAAAAAATGTAGTTTGTCATATTCACTGTAAAATATTGCACAAAAGAATAAAACGGGCAGAAAAACAAAAGGAGCATGTTCAGCGAACACACTCCTAAAATTACAAAAGCTTCGATTATCTGGATTCCTCAGCAAAACCGCTGTCAACGAGCTCGGTAAGTGCTGTTACAGCTTCCTGCTCGTCAGCGCCGTCAGCAATAATTCTGATCTGTGTACCGCCGACAATACCAAGTGAGAGGATACCGAGAAGGCTCTTTGCATTTACTCTTCTCTCTTCCTTTTCGATCCAGATAGAGGACTTGAATTCGTTTGCTTTCTGGATAAAAAATGTAGCGGGGCGTGCATGCAAACCAACCTGATTCTGAACCATTACATCTTTAACAAACATAATACTCTCTCCTATTCGTAAGTAGCTTTATCAATACAGTTTTGAGATTTAGCTAATAATTAAATTATACAATGCAATCGGAGCTTAGTCAACACAAATTTATGATTAAATGTTCTCATAGGTGTAAATTCTGCTTTTTGAATTACATAGCCTATTTTTTAGGTTTCCAATTTGTTACTTTTCACTAATTTTATGAGTGATGTACAATTTTCAACAGTGTTTTATATGCAAATCAACAGGAATTTGTTCACTGAATTTCCTGCGTATTATAACAGTATATTTATATATTAACTTTTTAAGAACATCTTCACATTATTTTCCAAGCTTTTCCAGCATATCGGGACGCCTTTCGGCAGTTATTTTAAGCGCCTGCTCATGCCTCCACGCCGCAATATTCTTGTGGTGACCCGTAAGCAGAACGGGGGGAACTTCCATTCCCTCCCACACCTCGGGACGGGTGTAGTGGGGATATTCCAGCAGGCCGTCAAAGTGGCTCTCCTCGGTAAAGCACTCGTCGGAAGCAAGCACTCCGGGGCACATTCTGGCAATAGCGTCGCACATTACCATGGCAGGCAGCTCGCCGCCTGTAAGCACATAGTCGCCTATGGATATCTCCTCATCGACTATCTTGTCGAGCAGCCGCTGGTCCACACCCTCATAATGCCCGCAGATAACGAAAATATTCTCCCGCTTTGAAAGCTCCACTGCTTTCTGCTGGGTAAAAACGCTTCCCTTTGGGGACATATATATAACATGCGGTCTCTCGGTAAAGCCCTCGGTAACTATATTGAAGCACCTGTAGATAGGCTCCGCCTGCATTACCATGCCCATTCCGCCGCCGTAGGGTGAATCATCTACACGGTTGTGCTTATCAAGGGTATAGTCACGTATCTGGTGGCAGTGCAGCTCTATCTTACCCGCCTTGCGTGCCCTGCCGATAATGCTCTCCCCCAGCACAGCCTCGCACATATCGGGAAAAAGCGTGGCAATATCAATTCGCAAAAGATCATTTCCTTTCAACTTTGGGTTCCCATACGCCCTTGCTTACGATGCCGAAGCTGTCGGCAAGCCTTTCAAGCTGTGATATCTCATCATCGGCAAGCTTCAGCACTGCGCCTCCGGCAAGCTCCTCGGCATACTTTGGCTTTGTAAGTCCGACTATAGGCACCGTACCCTTGGACACCGCCCATGCAACGGATATCTGCGCAGGAGCAACGCCGTATTTTTTGCCAAGCTCCCTCAGCAGGTCAATAAGCGGACGGAGCTTTTTCAGCTTGCCGTTATATTCGATGCCACGCAATGACATGACGGGGAATTTGTGCTCATCGTCATATTTGCCGCCCAGAGCCCCCTGCTCCAGCACCATATAGGAAAAGTACGTCTTGTTATTTTCATGGCACCATTCTATTATACGCTGCTGCTCCGCATCGTTGCGTATCAGACTGAAATGGTTCTGCACGGCAGCCAGCTCAAAGCCCTCCTCACGGAGCACCCTGTCGGCAAGCTTTATCTGCTCCGGCTCATGATTTGAAACGCCTGCCGCCCTTATTTTTCCCTCACGCATGAGCTGCGCAAATTCACGCATATTCTGCTCGGTATTGTTTGGCAGATGGAGCCAGTAAATATCTGCGCAGTCGATGCCCATACGGGATAAACTTCCCTCCAGTGCTTTCCTAACTGAACCGTCGGTATATTTCTTTTTGGGCATATGCTTTGTGGATATCATTATGTCTCTGCCCTCAGCCCTTGCCTCGGCAACGCATCGGGACAGTATTTTTTCCGATTCTCCCATGCCATAGACCTCGGCAGTATCCCAGAGGGTAAAGCCCAGATCACACGCAGTCCTGAAAGTCTGTCTCAAGGTCTCGCTGTCATTTTTCTGTCCGAAAATCATTTTTGAGCCAAGCATTCCTCTGCCCCAAGCCCATGTGCCCACGGCACAAGCGGGAAAATCAATCATATGACCTGTCCTTCTCCCTCAAAGGGATATCCGATCAGTCGAAAAGTCCCTCAATGGGACGGATAAGCATTTTTCCGCCCTCGATATCGGTCTTTACGACTACATCGGGAATTGCAGGGATAAGATATTCCTTGTCCCCGTTCTTTATCTGGTAAACGTCGTTTGCGCCTGTGGCGGTGACGTTTGTAAGAGTGCCATAGACCTCTCCGCTGTCAGCGTCGGACACTTCCAGTCCGATAAGGTCCTGAACGAAATATGTGCCCTCTTCAAGCTCCACATCGTTCCTGTCCATGTAAAGCACTCTTCCTCTGAGAGTTTGCGCCTGTTCGGGAGTATCTATACCCTCGATCTTCATAAGCACGATATTTTTATGCGGACGTGAACGGACAATTTCAACGGGAGTTTTCTCCTTGCCGAAATACAAGGTATCAAACTCGCAGAGAAATTCGGGACTATCGCACCACGGCTCCACTCTCACTTCGCCCTTAAGTCCCTGAACGGCAACTATCTTGCCTATTTCAAGATATCTTTTCAACCTTTACATCCTTTCATAAAAAAATCGGCAGAACTATATTAGTTATGCCGATAATGAACACATTTCCATAAAGCAAATGTCAGTCTATCTCAACCATGATCTTTTCGTTGATCCTGCCTGCGCCTGCACGCATTACAGTTCTGATCGCCTTGGCGATCTTTCCCTGCTTACCGATCACTCTGCCCATATCATCGGGAGCAACATGGAGATGATAAACAACTACGCCTTCGTCATTGGGCTCGTCACGGTCAACCTTAACGGCAGACTTATCCTCGACCAGACCTGACGCAATAGCAATAAGAAGCTTTTCCATCAGCAAGCTCATCCTTTCTCATGTCTGACTTATCAGACAATATTTGCTCGTATAAACAAAACATTATATATCAAATAGAATAATTTTCATTTTAGCATCAGTATATTCGGACACCTCTCGCCGAGGTGTCACGATTATCTGACTTTAAGAGCGCAATTACTTGGTGATACCGTTCTTCTCAAAAAGCTTCTTAACGGTCTCGGTAGGCTGTGCGCCGTTTGCCATCCACTGCTTAGCCTTTTCAGCATCAACCTTTACGGTGCTGGGCTCGGTTGTGGAATCATAGTAACCGATCTCTTCGATGAATCTGCCGTCTCTGGGATATCTGGAGTCAGCAACAACGATTCTGTAGAAAGGGTTCTTGGTAGCGCCCATTCTTCTGAGTCTGATTTTAACTGCCATTTCTTTCACCTCTCGAAAAATTTAAAAAGTTTTTATATCAAAGTGTTAAAAACACATTGAAAGCTTAGCGGAACATTCCGGGCATTCTCAGTCTGTTCTTCTTGCCCTTGCCGTTTTTGCCCATAACGCCCAGCTGCTTCATCATCTTCTGCATTTCCTCAAACTGCCTGAGAAGCCTGTTCACATCGGCAACGGTATTTCCGCTTCCTGCTGCGATACGCTTCTTGCGGTTGGGGTTGATGATGGAGGGCTTTGCCCTCTCCGCAGGGGTCATGGAGGTTATCATAGCCTCTATTCTGAGGAGCTGCCTGTCGTCGATATCCACATCTTTGAGCTTATCGCCCACACCGGGGAGCATTCCCACGATCTGCTTGATGGGGCCCATCTTCTTGATCTGCTTCATCTGCTCGAGGAGGTCGTTCATATCGAAGCCCTTTTCCTCTTTCAGCTTGTTGGCAAGTCTCTGAGCCTCGTCCTCATCAATGGTGCTCTGAGCTCTTTCTATAAGTGTGAGCATATCGCCCATTCCCAGGATACGTGAAGCCATTCTCTGAGGGTGGAACTGCTCGAAATCGTCAAGCTTTTCGCCTGTACCTACGAACTTGATAGGCTTACCTGTTACAGCCAGTACGGAAAGCGCCGCACCGCCTCTGGTATCCGAATCAAGCTTGGACATAAGCACGCCTGTGATGCCCAAAGCATCATCAAACGCCTTTGCAACATTTACAGCGTCCTGACCTGTCATCGCATCGACTACCAGCATTATCTCGTGAGGATTCGTCTCCTCCTTGATGCTTTTCAGCTCATCCATGAGCTGCTCGTCTATATGGAGACGACCTGCGGTATCGAGGATAACCACCTCGTTGCCGTGGTCAGCTGCGTGCTTTACAGCTTCCTTTGCGATGGTCACAGGATTTATCTGACCCATCTCAAAGACCTTTACTCCAGCCTTTTCTCCCACAACCTGCAGCTGATTGATAGCTGCGGGACGGTAAACGTCGCAGGCTGCAAGCAATGGACGCTTGCCCTGATCCTTGAAATACTTGGCAAGCTTTGCGGCATGAGTTGTTTTACCCGAGCCCTGGAGACCTACCATCATAATGATGCAGGGAGGCTTGCTGGGGTAATTTATGCGGGCATTTTCGTTGCCCATGAGAGCGATAAGCTCTTCGTTAACTATTTTTATTACCTGCTGTGCAGGTGTGAGACTTGCAAGAACATCAGTTCCCACAGCTCTTTCGGTAACCTTACCGATAAAGTCCTTAACGACCTTGTAGCTTACGTCAGCCTCAAGCAGAGCCATTTTGACCTCACGCATAGCTTCCTTAACGTCAGCCTCGGTGAGAACGCCCCTGCCCTTCAGGCGTTTGAATACTGCGTTTAATTTTTCAGAAAGTCCCTCGAACGCCACGGCAAACCCTCCTGTTGCAAGTTATAGAATGTTTTTTATCTTATCTGCGGTGTTTTTCAGCTCGGGAACGCCGTATTCATCGGCTTTACTTTCAAGCTCCTCCGCAATTTTCATAAGCTTTTCCGATTTTTCAGCAAGGCCCAGAGCCTCTTCCAGCTCGAACAAGGTCTGCTCTCCACGCTTTATGCCGTCCCTTACGCCCTGCCTTGTGATGCTTTCGTGCTCGGCTATCTCCGCCAGAGAAAGGTCCTCATTATAATAAAGATCAATGAGATCTCTCTGCTTATCGGTAAGCATGGCAGAATAATAATCCAGCAGCAATGCCACTTTAAGATTTTTTCCGCTGTTCAAAGCACACACCTCACTATAAGCTGTAAAGGCGCAAGCCTTTGTAAAGTTCACGACCTTTACATTATATCAGCCCCGCACTCTTTTGTCAAGGGGTCGGAGCTGATTATAAAAATAAATTTTTTGTGAACGCACGTCATATATAAGCGGCCGCAGCAGTGTAATAAATCTGTAGTCAAATTGACACGGAAATTTTTGTTGAAATATGCACCTGCGGCGTGTTATAATAGTAATATCGTAAAAATCATATCAACATAAGGAAATCAGAATATGAAAACCGTTTTCAAATACATCTGGCAGTATTTCAGGAAGCTGGATAAGCTGCTGTTCATCACTGTTGCGGCGCTGTCCGTTTTCAGCCTTGTGCTTCTTTATTCAATAGTAGTGAACGGAGCTGCCACCATCAGCGTAAGCTCATCGCTCTACAAGACTCAGGCAGCCGCAGTCATAGCCGGCTGGATCGCAGCCCTTATACTTTCCGCCGTGGACTACAACAAGATAATCAAGCTGTGGGTGATATATGCCCCGCTGGCAATAATACTGACCATGCTGGTATTCACGGGCATGGGCATCGAGGTCTCGGGGAACAGGGCGTGGCTCGACCTCGGCTTTATGACCCTGCAGCCCTCGGAGCTGCTCAAAGTCGCCTTTATAACCACTTTTGCCCTGCACCTTTCCAAGGTGGGAGACAAAATAAACAGGTTCTCCAATGTTCTCCTGCTGTGCGCACACGTCTCCATACCCATTCTGCTGGTAATTTTGCAGGGAGACGACGGAACAGCCTGCGTTTTTGCCATGATATTCGTGATAATGATGTTTTCCGCAGGCATCTCATGGAAATATATCCTGCCCTGCATTGTGGCTCTGCCCTTTGCACTGTGGTTCGTGTGGGTAAAGGTGATGCAGCCCTATCAGAAAATGCGCTTTCTTGTTCTTTTCGATGACGAGCTTGACCCTCAGGGCATTGGCTATCACCAGCGTGTGAGCAAGACCGCTCTCGGCTCGGGTCAGATATTCGGCAAGGGGCTTTTCGGCGGCGACTATCTTAAAGTGCCCGAGGCCGCCAACGACTTTATCTTCACCTACGTGGGTCAGTGCTTCGGGTTTATAGGCTGTATCGCCGTTATCGCCGTGCTGACCTATGTGTGCCTTAAAATAATGGCAGACTCGAAAATTGCCAAGGACGATCTGGGCAAATACATCTGCGTGGGAATATACGCCATGTTCTCCACCCACTGCATTCTAAATCTGGGAATGGTTTTCGGACTTACACCAGTTATAGGCGTTCCCCTGCCCCTGCTGAGCCAGGGCGGGACCTCAGTCCTCACCATGTACATCGGCATAGGGCTGGTAATGAGCACCTATTCCCACTCGGAAAAGAAATACAGGGTATTCTACGACGGCGATTAGTAGTTGATGCCGTATCCGCCGTCAAGCAGTGCGATACCGTTGCTTTCGGGGTACAGATCTACGGTAAGGTCGTCATTGACGATGACCGCATACTCACGGAAGATAACTCCGTCGCTGCCGTTTTCGGAAATGACGATGTTGTCCTTGCCTGCGCTTACGCCCTGAAAATAAAGGGTGTCGGAGGTGGATTCATCTTCAAGGAATTTAACATTTCCGTACTTTACTGAGCAGTCAAGGTAATCGCTGCCCACGGATATGGAAATGATATCCCCATCTGCGGTGCTGTCTGCGGGGATACCGATATAGCCGCCGTCAGCCTTCTGAACTTCACCGTCAGCCTCTTCCGCAGCTTCGGGAGAGGCTTCTTCATTTTCAGCCTCCTCCGCCAATTCGGTTTCAGCGATGTCAGTGGTACCGGCGCTGTCAGCGATTTCGCCGGCATTTTCTTCCTCATCAGGCGCTGAAACAGCGGCTGATGTTTCGGCAGCGTCGCTTGCGACAGTCTCCGCCTGAGTGATATCGGAAGCCTCGGCTGTCTGCTCCGTAACGCCCTGCCCGGAAACTGCCATGTCATTTGTACCGCAGGCGGTAAATGCTCCGCAAGCGGTCAAAACAATTATAAGAGCTATTGCTCCAATAACAGTATGTCTTTTCATATAGTACATTCCTTTCTGCCAAAGGCAACTGATCAGAAATCATTCTCTGATAATAAAACAACTCATAACAGGGAAATTTTTCATTTTTTTGCGCAGATTTTCAGCAATTACAGCAATTCATAAAAAAGTTACATTTTTCTATGGCATTTTGCCGAAATAGCTCTTTACAAATTGTACGTTATGTTATATAATTTACAGTATGTAGAGTATGCCTATAGACACATCTGTGTAAACTATAACGGTCGGAGGTGCTTTTGTGAATACGGATTTTCCCCGTATAATTACCCTTTTGCGCAAAGAGCGCAACATAAGTCAAAAGCAGGCCGCTACCGATCTGGGCGTTTCTCAGGCTCTGCTTTCCCATTATGAAAAGGGTATAAGAGAGTGCGGACTTGATTTTCTGGTCAAGACTGCCGATTATTATAATGTATCCTGCGATTATCTTCTCGGAAGATGTGCCGAGCCTATGGGCAAGGCCGCAAAGGAAGCTCCCGCTGCTTCGGGAGAGGATAAGGACAAGCTCACCGAGGAGCAGAAAATGCTGCTGGATTCCCAGAAGCTCATATTCTCCATGGTGTCCGAAAAGGACGGAGGAAAACTGGAAAAGGCTGTCCGCAGCTATCTGAGCCTTGCGGTATATAGGATATTCCGTGTGATATTCTCCGCCAATCCCAAGAACGACCGCAGGTTCTTTACCCTCAGCTCACCTGCCGCAGACGGTTTCACCCTCTCCGCAATGGAACTGAAAAAAGCCCGTGCCGAAGCTATTGCCGTAAGCGGCGAGATGCAAAGCACGCCTATCACCACAAACACCCTCACAGGAACATATCCCGAACACGCCTCATCGCTTTTCAATCAGGTAAAGCAGTGCGAGGACGAGATAAACGCCGTGCAGGATAAGGACGAATAAACCAAGCCTTTGTGCTCATGCAGCGCAAAGGCTTTTATTGTAAATATGCACAAATCACACACATTATATCAGGTTCATATATGTTGATTCATACAGCATATATGAACTTTTTGTAAATCTAAAGAAATCAGTGAAATTTTTTGCCCCTCTGAATCGTTTATATATCAGAAGCGCATGAAAAGCGCAGGAAGATCATTCTCAAAATTTCTGATAAAACGAACAGGAGGAAAGCTTATGTCACTTAACAACATACTGGCAGCAAAAAGCGGCATTACGAATATCGAAAGCCGCCCAAATGTTATCCTTACATACACGGGAGCAAACGCTTCCGAAACTGATGATATCGCAAAGCTCCTTATGAGAGAGGAGATCAACGTTTACACCACAGACTGCGGCGACAAAAAGCTCAGAGAGCTTTGCCCCAACGGCAGCTGGCACATGATGATAGTGCGTGACGGCGGACTTGCCGCCCCCTCTTTTGATATTATAGGCAATGTGAGAAAAATTTCCGATATCCCGCTGCTCACCGTTTCCGACAGCTGCGACGAGATATACAGGACAATGGCTCTCGCCAAGGGCGCAGATGCCTGCATGGACGCAGATGATTTCGGCAAGTACGAGTTCAAAGCCCGTGTTATATCCATGCTCAGAAGATATCTGGGCGAATCCGCCGAGAGCAGGAGCTTTCTTGCGGCAGGCGGCACAGACACCCTCGTAAACGGCGCAATATCCGTTGACCGCAGGAGACGTGAGGTGTTCTCGGGCGGAAATCCCGTCAAGCTCACAGCCATTGAGTACGGCATCGTCGAGTACCTTATGGAAAACTGCGGCGATGTATGCACAGTTGACGATATCTACCGCCGTGTATGGCGTGAAAATCCCTACTCAGTCCGCAAGACCGTAGTGGAGCACATCAGGCGCATACGCAGCAAGATAGAGCCTGACCCCCACAATCCCAGCTACATCAAGGTAGTTTTCGGCGTGGGCTACAAAATGGAGCGTGCAGCCGTTTAAAATACCGCTTATCCCATACATCTTTATATATCTTCAATCTTCTCCTTAACAAACAAAACGGGAACCTTTTGCTGAAAAGGTTCCCGTTTTGTTATTCTTCCGTAAAGCTCAGCTTCATGGACATATAAATTGACTTGTCCTCAATAAAGTCAAGCTGCTTGTACAAGGGATATCCGCACTTTGTGGCTCTCAGCTCGATGTAGGAAAGATCCCACGCCTTGCCGTCCTCTATTGCCATGCTCACAAGCTTCTTGCCTATGCCACGTCTCCTGTATTCGGGGAGAGTGTAAACGTTCATCAGCGTACCTGTCTTGCCTGTGATGAACAGCGGACTGGCAGGCTTGTTTATCAGCAGGAAGAACACGCAGCCTGCGGCTTTGCCGTCCTCCTCCGCAAGATATACCACACAGTCACGGTTAAGATGCTCCTGAAAATAGCCCTTGGTCTTATCGGCAATGGTTTCAAAAACAGGCTCTTCAAGGTCGGTGTGGGTCTCGTGCATATATCCCAGTCTCATCTGAATAAGAGTAGGGATATCTGCGGGCTTTGCTTTTCTGTAGTTAATCATTTCATTACCCTCTTATTTTATCTTTCTTGCTTCCACATAATAGCGCTTATCCTCCGCATGACCCATGGAGAAGGTCTTTCTGCGCAGTGCGCCGTCCTTGATGACTGTGGGGAAAAGCTCGTCCTTGCCCATATCGGGGAGCAGCACGCCTGCGCAGCCCTTTTTGAAGGCAAGCTGCCTTACAATATCGGCGCCGTGGATATAATCTACCTTGCCGCCCTTTGCGGAAAGGTACTTGTCTATGAAATTCTGCACGCTGCCAACGGTAAGGTTAGAAGTGGGCTTGGTGATGTAATATTTCTTTTCGGTGCTTCCGCATACCCATACAAAGCTCTGAGAAGCCGTTCCGTTTTCGGAAAGACCCAGTTCGTCAGTCATCTCAGCAAGCATATCATCGGTGTCAACACCCTCGATAATGCGGTGGATAGCCTCAAACTCCAGAGCGTCGCTGTGGAGATTTACTATCTCCGCCAGTGCATAGCGGGCAGGGTGGTTTGAAAAGTCCTTATCGGGATTTTCTCGCTTCAGCTCCTCGTAATATTCCTTGGCAGTGGCAAGGGAATGGTTTCCGTCGCCCATTGCATACAGCAGAACGGGAGTGCCCTTGCCGTACTTTTTCTCGAACTCCTCGCTGTTCCCCAGAGCCGCAAGAGCAGAATCTGTCTCGGCAACAGTTTCACCGTCCATAAGATAGCCCTTTATGCTGCCGCCGTTTTTCATAAGCGTAAAGTCATAAAGCTTTTTGAGGGAAGCTTTCTTTGCGCTCACCTTTTCAATGACGGTCTTTTGGGGATCGTCAATAAGTATCATAATGTGGGGAAGCTCCAGGGGCGCACCTCTGCGGACTTTAAGACGGGGAGGAATCCTCTCCGCAACTGTAGCTTCGGTAGCTCTCACGGCAGAGCCGCTGCCCTTGCGGTAATCGTACTGCTCCAGGTCAACAGCTCCTACGATACCGCAGCGAACCTTGCCTGTGCTGTCGGTGCGCTCAATGTATATCATTGCGTTCTTATACTCTTTGAAAATGCCGTCGGAGATGTATTTTTCCATATTCTTTCTGATATCGGATATCATCTGCTCCGAATCGGGGCTTTCAAGATATGCTTCGGGAAGAATAAGGTCAAGGGCGGAGGGAGCGCCCTCTGCAATGCGTGCAGCGTCCTTCCAGTATTCGGGCTGGGAGGTGAACTGGTCGCAGGCAACAACTGCCCACTTGGACATATCCGTATTTTCGGCAGGAAGCAAAATATCCGCCGTGCCGAATGCGGTAGATGCTTTAAAGTTATTATCCATAAAATTATCCTCACAAAATAAACATTTACTTTATTATACCATATCGGAAGGATTTTGCAAGGTCAAACGAAAATTTTTTCATATCACGTTTTCGCTGATATAGATATTCATTTGTTAAAACATATCGAATTTTGTAGATATAGCTATTGCAAAAGCGGATATTATGTTGTATAATATATTAGTATAGCTATTTATGCTCAAATGAAATTACTTGTCCTTACCGCACACGCAGGATAAGGACGGATTGGAGATAATTATGGCGCAGCAGCGTTTTGATAAAGACAGGAAAAAGAGCTTCGGCGGATACGGAAAGCCCAAGGGCGATCATAAGCGTCCCTACGGCGGTTCTCCCCGCAACGAGCGCAGCGACTATGACCGTGATGAAAGACCTGCGGATTTTGCTGACAGCGACGAGGTAACAGGTCTCATCGTCGGCAGAAATCCCGTTATGGAAGCACTTAAATCAGGCAAGGCGCTCGATACTATTTATGTAAACGAAAATGCAGGAGGCAGCATCGGTGCCATTACCAGAATTGCCCGTGAGCGTGGCATCGTCATCAAGAACGTAAGCGATCAGAAGCTTACTCAGATGTGCGGCGGCGCTTCCCATCAGGGAATAATCGCTTCGGGTGCCTGTGCGGAATATGTTTCCGTAGAGGATATTCTGGCTATTTCAAAAAAGAAAGGCACTGCGCCTTTCATCATCATATGCGATGAGATAGAAGACCCCCACAATCTTGGCGCAATAATCCGTACAGCCGAGGCTGCAGGCGCTGACGGCATCATAATCCCCAAGCGCAGAAGCGCATCGCTGAATGCCACTGTTTTCAAGACCTCCGCAGGTGCGGCAAGCTGGCTCCCCGTTGCAAGGGTGGCAAATCTTGGCGCTGCCATTGACGAGCTGAAAAAGAACGGCATTTGGATATACGGCACAGATGCCAGCGGCGAAAACTACTCCGACACCTCCTTTACAGGACCTATCGGTCTGGTAATAGGCTCCGAGGGCTTCGGCATGGGCAGGCTTATCCGTGACAAATGCGATTTCCTTGTAAAGCTCCCCATGTACGGAAAGATCACCTCCCTCAACGCTTCCGTTGCAGCAGGCATATTCATGTATGAGGCTGTAAGACAGAGAGCGGCTGTAAAGTGATAAGTCTTGAAATTGTATGCAAGGAGGAAATAGATATTGGCTGAAAATAAATTTTCTCTTGAAGATATACTGAGCGAATATCCGTCAGACGGTGAATCTCCCGATGAAGCCGCTCTGGACGATATTCTGAGCAGCTATCCCGCCACAAAGAATTACGAGGATTCGGGTCTTGCGGAGATATTTGACAGCAGAAACCCCACTAACGATATCAGTCTCAGCGGCATAAATATCTCGCTGGAGCAGGATTATCCCTCTCCCGAGGAGATACGCAACAGCCGTCCCAAGTCGGTGCATGACATTCCCGAGGATCAGCTTACCGAAGAGGAACGCATCAAAAAGGACAAGCAGATAAAATATGAGATAATGAGCGGCGACTATGACCGCAAGTATATGCCCGATGAGCTGAAAACCGACGCAGAGCTGCGGGCGGAGCGTGAGGAAAAGGAAGCTGCCGAGAAAAAGACGAAGAAAACCAAGGTAAAGCCCGTCAAAAAGCGTTTTGACGTTGATATCACAGAGGGCATAAAGGGCCTGAGGGATATCTACGACGAGGAAGAGGATGATTTTGACAAGAAATACGGTTCTTCTCCTCTGCTGACGGACACCGACCTTATCCCCAAACGTGAAAAGCGTGAGATCCCCTTTGAGATCGAACAGCCCGAGGGCATGAGCCTTTCGGAAAAGATGGAGCGTCAGGACGAGTACGAGGAAAAATATGCCTCTGCCGAGCCAAAGCGTGAACACAATAAGGTCAAGCCCGAAAAGGTAACTCCCAAGAAGGCTGTCCGTGAGCGTGACCCATTCGACAAATATGCCGATGATAACGGCCTTGACAGTATCCTGAGCCAGTACGAAAAGCCCGAGCGTCCCAAGACGCTGGCACGAAGCGATACATCGCATCTCAAGGGCTTTACCGACATCTTCAACAAGCTCCTTGCCAAGGAAGAGTCGGACGGCGAAGGCTCCGAGCTGCTGGAAGAGAGCAAGAAGATAAAGCATCAGAACAATCCCTCAGCTATTGAAAGAAAGAAGATATCCGATATCGACCTTGACCTTTCGGACAAGCTCATTCAGGACACAGCCCAGATAAGCCGCAGCAAGGCTGACACCGAGCTGGAAAAAATGAGCGCCCTTAAAGAGCGCAGAAGCAAGAAGATAAAGGATTTCGTCCTTGTGGGCGACGAAGAGGAAAACACCGAGGCGGAGGTAGCCGAGGAAAAGGAAAATGAAGAGATAGACGACTTCAAGAGCCTTGAAGATGCTCCCGATATTGAAAAGCATATCGCCGAGCAGAAAGGCCGTCTGGCAGGCAGACTGGTTGTGCTGTTCATCTGCTTCATAGCCTCTACCTATATGGCGATAGCAAACGACTTCAACCTCCCCGTACTTGAAACATTCACACTGATAAACAAGCGAAGCCAGCCCGACGTTTTCCTGTTCATCAACAGCGTTATCGGCGTTGTTGCGGGATTTGTAGCATCGCAGACCATATCCAGCGGCATTTCAAAGCTCTTTTCCATGAAAGCCGACTGCGACACCCTTTCGGCAATGGCGCTTATTTCGGGACTGCTGACCTCAATGGTATCCCTGGCGGATTCCAATATGGTTCGTGGCAGCTTCGTTTACATCTATATCCCCGTTGCGGTGGGCGCACTTATCTTCAACACCATAGGCAAGCTGCTAATCATCAGCAGAACACAGCGCAGCTTCTCCTACATTTCGGGAGACAATGACCGCTATGCCCTCTTTATCGTGGAGGACGAGGACAAGGCGCAGAACTTCACAAGAGGCGCTCTCACCGACTTCCCCATTCTTGCGGGAATGCAGAAAACAGAGGTCATCACCGATTTCCTTAAAACATCATACGCCAACGACAGCACCGACAGGTTCTGCCGTATAGTTTCCCCCATAATCGCAGGCGCAGGTCTGCTGCTGGGCATGATCTCGGCACTGCTGGGCATAAGCGAGCACGGAACGATAGGCGCTGTCTGCATGGGTCTTTCCACATTCTCAGCCTGCGCATCTATCTGCTCATGCTTCTCAATGATGCTGGTGGTAAATATGCCGATGGAAAAGGCATCTGTAAAGTATAACGCAAAGCAGGGCGCTATCATCGGCTTTGACAGCATCGACGAATTTGCCGATACCAACAGCATTATGATAGATGCTTCACAGCTGTTCCCTCCCGGAAGCATTATCCTCAGGAACATAAAGTCCTTCCCCGACACAAGCATTGACGAAGCCATTGTCGAGGCGGCAAGCCTTACAAGCCAGGCAGGCAGCGTGCTGAAAAATATGTTCTACGACATAATCGTGGGCAAGACTGAAATGCTCAACCCCGTTGAAAGCTACATTTACGAGGATTCAATGGGTCTGTGCGGCTGGATAAACAACAAGCGTGTGCTCCTCGGAAACAGAGAGCTTATGCAGAACCACAGCATCGAGGGTCTCCCCTCAGTGGCAAAGGAAAAGGAATATACGGGCGAGGACAAGATCGCCGTTTACCTTTCAATATCGGGTCAACTGTCGGCAATGTTCATAATCGAGCTTATGCCATCGCACCAGATAAAGAACGCACTTAAAGAGCTGGAGCGCAGCGGAATTGCAGTAATGCTCCGCTCAGTGGATTCCATGCTTTCGGTGCACAGGCTGTCAGAGCTTTTTGAAGTAACACCCGCACTGTTCAGGCTGATACCTTTCAGACTTCACACAGATTTCGAGCAGACCACCGAGTATGCAGCAAAGCGTCCCGCAACACTTGCCTGCTCGGGAAGATTTGCTTCCTTTGCTCAGCTGATAATCGGAGCAAACCGACTGAGAGGAACGATCTCCGCAGGAATAGCAATGCAGGCGGCAGAAATACTGCTGGGTATTCTGCTGACGCTGACGCTGGTGCTTCTCCATTCAATGGCAGAGCTTACGGTAACAAATATTCTGCTGTACAACCTGATATTTGTGGCGATATTTGCAATATTCAATGCAATACGAAAAGTTTAATATGTAATATGATCTCCCTGCATCACAAAGGTGCAGGGAGATTTTTTGTAATGTGAAGCCGAGAAACAAATAATAAAGCCCTGCACCGCAAAAACGGTGCAGAGCATCATATCATTCCTCAAGCCTTACAATAGACACAACGCTGCCGCTGTAGTCATCATATTCGCCGATGCTGCCCATGAGCCTGATGTCATCGTCAAGCTCTTCGGTCTCGACGATAAACTCCACCATGTCTCCGTGCCCCTCCCACAGCTCAACATAGCGGTTTGAGGGGTCGGTGTGGCAGTCTGCCTTGATGTCTCCCACAACGGCGGTAAAGGAGTTGCCCGAATCAAGGGTTATCTCAAACCGCTCCCCGCAGCTGTCGGCATAGGCTGTGCCAAGGGCAACGCACACATCTCCGTCAACACGCCTTATGCCTTGACTGTCGGTGTATGCGTGCTGCTGGAGGTCGTACTGAGCGGACGATGTATCGGTTATGGTGCGGTAATCCATATATGTTTTGAACTCGGTGTTCACATCGGGCAGTGGCAGGGACTTGTCATATGCGCAGGCATTCGAACCCACGGCAGCCAGCAGTGCGGCGGATAATACGGCAGCGGTCATCTTTTTCATAGGTTACATTCCTTTCACATTTATACTAATCTTCAATCAACCTACAGACAAATCCTCGGCTTTGCCTATAGAGCGATTGAAGATTAGTATTACAGAATTTTCTGACACGGTTTTATTCTTGACCGATTTTTTCTTGTTATACTAAGCACCAATTAAAAGCTATACAAAAATCGAGCATAATCTTGCATATATGGATTATGCGATGATTTTTTTGTCTATAGTTTTATTGGTGATTAGTATTATTCACATATAATAATATGAAAAGCAGGTGCGGAAAAGAACGGGAAAATTTTATGACAGATACAGATATAAACCGTCATATCATATGCGCCTGCACCGAATTTCCGCAAAACTTTTCCAAACCCCTTGCCAAGCCCGAAAATATATGCTACAATATAAATAATTTATATTTTTAAGGGAGCGATCATATGCCAATTTACGAATCGGGCGAAGATTATCTGGAGACTATACTTCTCCTTCACAGAAAAACAGGCTTTGTCCGTTCGGTGGATATTGCCGCTGAGCTCAATTACTCAAAGCCAAGCATCAGCCGTGCTATGAATATCCTCAAGGACGATGGCTTCATCACCGTTGAATCAGGCGGTCAGATAATGCTTACCGAAAAGGGCAAGGCAAAGGCTGAATCCATTTACGAGCGCCATGTTATCATAACCGAGTTCTTTGAAAAGGTGCTGGGCGTAGATCATGAGATAGCCGCTCACGATGCCTGCAAGATAGAACACATTATCAGCGATGAAAGCTATCAGAAGCTGAAAGAATTTACCGCTGAACATAAATTCCACGACTGATATTTTCCTCGGGTCTGTGATCCGAGGAATTTTTTTGTCTGCTGTTAGCACTCTGACGTCTCATCTGTTAGCACTCTTTTTGCGTGAGTGCTAAGTTTCATCATTCTATCACAAAAGCGTGATTTTTCTATCATAATAGGGCTGTATTATATAGACATCAAAAGGAGATAAGAAAGAGAGCAAAGGAAAGATGAAAGAAGATGGTTCCTATGCAATGCTTATCTCAATGATAATAATTAGATTTTAAAGGAGCGTTTTATATGTACGGATTAACACCTTTTGAAAGAAATTTCTTTGATTCAGTCAATGACTTTGACAAGGCATTTGCAAAGAGCGGCGTTCGTGCCTGCCGCACAGATATCAGAGAGGACGATGACAAGTTCATCATGGAGTCCGAGCTTCCCGGCTTTGACAAGGAAGATATCACCGTTGACCTCAACGGCAACTCACTTACACTGAAAGCAGAGCACAAGGCCGAGACCGAGGAGAGCAAGAAAGGCAAGTATATCCGCCGTGAGCGCTCCTATGGCTCTTACGAAAGAACATTCGATATTGCGGGCATTGATACCGAAAACATCACAGCAGATTACAAGAACGGTATCCTTACCATGGTGCTTCCCAAGAAGAAGCCTCAGGCTCCCGCTTCAAGAAAGCTTACAATAAACTGATAACATAAACATCAGCTTACAATATATAACGATCGGAGGAATCTATATGTACGGTTTAACTAATTACAGAAAAGGCGATTTTGATATCTTTGACCCCTTCAAGGGATTTTTCGACAATATGTCCGCTGACCCTTGCCGCACGGACATCAGGGACGAGGGAGACCGCTTCATAATGGAGTCCGAGCTTCCCGGTTTCAACAAAGAGGATATCTCAGTTGATATCAGCGGCAATTCTCTTACCCTCAAAGCCGAGCACAAGGCTGAGAACGAGGAGAAAAAGGAGGGCAAGTATATCCGCCGTGAGCGTTCTTACGGCTCATATGAGCGTTCCTTTGAT
Organism: Huintestinicola butyrica; assembly: GCF_025567215.1. Lineage (NCBI taxonomy): Bacteria > Bacillati > Bacillota > Clostridia > Eubacteriales > Oscillospiraceae > Huintestinicola > Huintestinicola butyrica. The sequence goes on along the minus strand of NZ_JAOQKB010000001.1, from coordinate 60,832 downwards.
ATCACAGGCATCGACAGCGACAAGATCACTGCCGACTACAAGAACGGTATCCTGATAATGGTGCTCCCCAAGAAGCAGCCTGAGGCTCCCGCTTCCAAGAAGCTTACCATTAACTGATATCATATATATCATCACGGAGGACACTTCCATGTTTAAGCTGTAGATATAATGACAGTGACCCGTTAAAGCAGGTCACACAGCAATATACTACGAATGGAGGAATTTATATGTATGGCTTAACAAATTACAGAAACAATGAAAACAGTATCTTCAACCCCTTCAAGGATTTCTTCGGCGGACTTTTTTCCGATGATATGTCCGAAAACAGCTGCCGCACCGATATAAGGGACGAGGGTGACAGATATATTATTGAGTCTGAGCTTCCCGGATTCAATAAAGAGGATATCTCCGTTGATATCTCCGACGGCTATATGACCGTCAGCGCCGAGCACAGCACCGAGAACGAGGAGAAGGACGACAAGGGCAATTATATCCGCCGTGAACGCTCCTACGGTTCATTCAGCCGTTCCTTTGACATCTCGGACGTGGACGCTGACCATATCTCCGCCGAATATAAGAACGGCGTTCTCGAAATGATCCTCCCCAAGACTCAGACAACCAAGCCTGAGACACGGCGTCTTACAGTTGGATAACCTTGTTTTGCATGAGGCTGCACAGTCAGTTCTGCGCAGCCTCATGTTTTCTGAAAAGATCCCCATGAGCTGCGGGCAGATGTAAATTGCATAATCAGTTTTTGAATTATTCTACATTGATTGTGCATAGTGACGAAAATGCAGGTAATTGCATAAAAACACTTGATTTTTTCGCAGAACATGGTAAAATATATTTAGCACTCAAGAAATAAGAGTGCTAACACATGAATTGATTGACTGCTAACCGATAAAAAGGTAGGCGGCTATTATAGGAAGGAGTTTTTTATAATGAAAATCAAGCCACTTGCAGACAGAGTTGTTATTAAGATGGTTGAGGCTGAGGAAACCACAAAGAGCGGTATCATCCTTACAGGCAATGCCAAGGAAAAGCCCCAGATCGCTGAAATCGTCGAGGTTGGCCCCGGCGGAATGGTTGACGGCAATGAGGTCAAGATGACTCTTAAGGTTGGTCAGAAGGTTCTCGCTTCCAAGTACGCAGGCACCGAGGTCAAGCTCGATGGTCAGGAGTACACTATTCTCCGTCAGTCCGATATTCTCGCAGTTGTTGAGTAATCGGCATGATCTGAACAAATCCCATTTCAATTTTTGGAGGTAATTATAATGGCTAAGGATATTATTTACGGCGAAGAAGCCCGCAAGTCTTTACAGGCAGGTATTGATAAGCTTGCCGATACAGTTAAGATCACACTCGGCCCTAAGGGCAGAAACGTAGTTCTGGACAGAAAGTTCGGCGCTCCCCTTATCACAAACGACGGTGTTACAATCGCCAAGGAGATCGAGCTTGACAACGCTTTCGAGAACATGGGCGCACAGCTCGTTAAGGAAGTTGCTACCAAGACCAATGATGCAGCAGGCGACGGTACCACAACCGCTACTCTTCTTGCTCAGGCTCTTATCAGAGAGGGTATGAAGAACATCGCAGCAGGCGCTAACCCCATGGTAGTAAAGAAGGGCATGAGCAAGGCTGTTGCAGCTGCTGTTGATGCTATCAAGGCAAACTCCAAGGAGGTTGAAGGCTCCGCTGATATCGCAAGAGTTGCTACCGTTTCTTCCGCTGATGAGGAAGTTGGCAAGCTCATTGCTGAGGCTATGGAGAAGGTTACTTCCGACGGCGTTATCACCATTGAAGAATCCAAGACTGCCGAGACATACTCCGACGTTGTTGAAGGTATGCAGTTCGACAGAGGCTATATCACTCCTTACATGGTAACAGATACCGATAAGATGGAAGCAGTTATCGACGACGCATACCTTCTTATCACAGATAAGAAGATCTCTTCTATCCAGGAAATTCTTCCCCTCCTCGAGCAGATCGTTCAGAGCGGCAAGAAGCTCGTTATCATCGCTGAGGATATCGAGGGCGAGGCTCTCTCCACACTTATCGTCAATAAGCTCAGAGGCACATTCACCTGCGTTGCAGTAAAGGCTCCCGGCTTCGGCGACAGAAGAAAGGAAATGCTCCAGGATATCGCAATCCTTACCGGCGGTCAGGTAATCTCCGAGGAGATCGGTCTTGAGCTTAAGGATACTCAGGTAGCACAGCTCGGCCGTGCTAAGCAGGTAAAGATCACCAAGGAAAACACCATCATCGTTGACGGTCAGGGCAACAAGGACGATATCAAGGACAGAATCAACCAGATCAAGGCTCAGATCGAGGGCACTACTTCCGAATTTGATAAGGAAAAGCTCCAGGAAAGACTTGCAAAGCTCTCCGGCGGCGTAGCAGTTATCAAGGTCGGCGCAGCTACCGAGGTCGAGATGAAGGAAAAGAAGCTCCGTATCGAGGACGCTCTTGCAGCTACCAAGGCAGCAGTTGAAGAGGGTATCGTAGCAGGCGGCGGAACAGCACTTATCAACGCAATGCCCGCAGTTTCCAAGCTCACTTCTTCTCTCCAGGGTGATGAAAAGACAGGTGCTCAGATCGTACTCAAGGCACTTGAAGAGCCTGTTCGTCAGATCGCTAAGAACGCAGGTCTTGAAGGCTCCGTTATCATCGACAAGATCATTCGTTCCAGAAAGGTCGGCTACGGCTTTGATGCTTACAATGAGACTTATGTTGATATGATCCCCGCCGGTATCGTTGATCCTACCAAGGTAACACGTTCCGCACTCCAGAATGCAGCTTCCGTAGCAGCAATGGTACTCACAACCGAGTCTCTCGTTGCTGATATCAAGGAAGAGACCCCCGCTGCTCCCGCAGGCGCAGGAATGGGCGGCATGGGCGGTATGTACTAATACCGAAAAACAGCTGATAATATTTTCGCCCCGCAGAAATGCGGGGCGATTTTTATTTGCCCAAAAGCGGGCAACGGACAGCAAACAACGGACAAATGGAAATGCCTGCACAAATAAGAGCAAGGTAA
>NZ_JAOQKB010000001.1:0-57580 GCF_025567215.1 Huintestinicola butyrica | reverse complement strand
AGGGCGACATGAAAATAAAACACCCCGTATCCGAATCAGATACGGGGTGTTGTTATGCCTGTTGAACCTGTGGCGTTTCCGCTCCGTACTTTTTAAGGAGCCGCCTGCGGCAGAGAAAATATGCGGGGATAAGGAAGCTGTCAGCCAGTATCCACGCTGCGGGAGATGCAAAGCAGGCTGCGTCAAATCCGAAAATGCCAACAAAATATGCAATGGTTCCTCTTCCAACCATTTCAAGCACGCCTGCAAAGGTGGCTGTGGGAGAAAATCCCATTCCCTGAATGGTGAAGCGGACGATATTTACCAGCGCAAGAGGGAAATAGAACGATGCCAGTATGAGCAGGAACTGCTTTACCAGCGGGATAAGGTGTGCGCTCTTTTCATCAAGGAATATCATTGCCAGATAATCGCCTGTGAGCAGCAGGAACAGGAAGCTTGCCACTGAGTAGATAAGTCCCAGCAGAACGCATGAGCCCATGCCCTTGTTGAGCCTGTCCCACTTTCTTGCGCCCACGTTCTGACCCGCATATGTAGCCATGGTGCTTCCCATTGCGTCAAAGGGGCAGCAGAAGAACATGGAGAGCTTGTTTGCGGCGGTAACTGCGGTAACGTACATGGTTCCCAGCTGATTTACGGCTGTCTGGAGCACAACGCTTCCGATGGCAGTGATGGAATACTGGAGACCCATGGGAAGTCCCATTGCAAGGAGCATTCCTATGTTTTTGCCCGAGGGCTTCCAGTCGTCCTTATCCATTTTCAGCACGGGGAAGTCTCTGCAGACCTTGAAAAGGCAGCCGAAGCCCGACACAAACTGTGCGATGACTGTTGCAATGGCAGCGCCGAAAACGTCCCACTTAAATGCAACGATGAACACGATATCGAGAATGATGTTGATTATGGAGGCGATAACCAGCCATACAACAGGTGTGCGGCTGTCGCCCAGGGAACGGAGAATTGCGGCGGTCATATTGTAAAGAAAATATGCGGGAATGCCTGCAAATATAGTCAGGATATAAATGTATGCACGCTCAAAGATATCCTCGGGGGTACTGGTCATTTCAAGTATCTGTGTGCAGAAGATGACAGTTGCTGCGGTAATGACAGCACCGAAGATTATGCAAAGCCAAAGCGAGCCTGAAACATATTTTCTCAGCTGCTTGTAGTCCCCTGCGCCGAACATCTGGGAAACGGGTATTCCGAAGCCGTTGCATATGCCCATTACAAAGCCTATGACAAGGAAATTCACCGAACCGGTGCTTCCCACGGCGGCAAGAGCGTCACCACCCAGAAATCTGCCGACTATTGCGGTGTCAGCCACATTGTAAAACTGCTGGAAGAGAAAACCGAACAGCAGAGGTATTCCAAAGCTTAAGATAAGCTTCATAGGTTTGCCCTCTGTAAGGTCACGAGTAACAGAAGCCATATAAGCACGTCCTTTCATTATAGAGCCGATATCTTCTCGGCAATTTTTATATTATAATGCTTTGTTTTGCAAAATACAATGACAATTTTGGTCAGTATTTTGAACAAAAAATTTTCTGCATACTGCACAAAATCACCAAATTCTCAAACGTTTATTATGGTCACAGCAATAGAAAAACAGGAAATTCAAATATTATTTATCAATTACGGTTTCCAAAAGCGAATTATTATGATATACTATTTTATATGAGTCATACCGATTTGGAGTTATCGGTATATTTGGAAAACCCAAGAATGATATAGGGAGGATACACCATGCTTTCTGATATTGAGATAGCACAGCAGGCGAATATGAAAAAAATTACCGAGGTAGCGGCTTCACTCGGTATTTCTGAGGACGATATAGAGCCTTACGGTCATTACAAGGCAAAGCTTTCCGAAAAGCTTTTTGCTGAGACTGCAAATAAGCCCGACGGCAAGCTGATACTCGTTACCGCCATCAACCCCACCCCCGCAGGCGAGGGCAAGACCACCATTTCCGTAGGTCTTACCGAGGCAATGGCAAAGATAGGCAAAAAGGCTGTACTCGCTCTCCGTGAGCCCTCTCTCGGTCCCGTGTTCGGCATCAAGGGCGGCGCAGCAGGCGGCGGATATGCCCAGGTAGTCCCTATGGAGGACATCAACCTGCACTTCACAGGCGATATGCACGCCATCACATCTGCAAACAATCTTCTCTGCGCACTGCTCGATAACCATATGCAGCAGGGCAACGCTCTGGGCATCGACCAGCGCAGAATAATGATCGACCGCTGCATGGATATGAACGACCGTGCCCTCAGAAACATCATCGTAGGTCTGGGCGGCAAGGTAAACGGCATTCCCCGTCAGGACAGCTTCAGAATTACCGTTGCCAGCGAAGTAATGGCTATTCTCTGCCTTGCTACCGACCTTGCAGACCTTAAAAAGAGACTGGGCAGCATTCTCGTTGCCTATAACTACAGCGGCGAGCCTGTTTATGCAAGGGATATCGGCGCTGAGGGCTCTATGACCGCTCTGTTAAAGGACGCTCTCAAGCCCAATATGGTTCAGACCCTTGAAAATAACCCCGTACTTATGCACGGCGGTCCTTTCGCAAACATTGCCCACGGCTGCAACTCCGTAAGAGCAACAAAGCTTGCTCTTAAGCTTGGCGATTACTGCATCACCGAGGCAGGCTTCGGCGCTGACCTTGGCGCTGAAAAGTTCTGCGACATCAAGTGCCGTTTCGGCGGTATCTCCCCCGACTGCGCTGTTATCGTTGCAACTATCCGTGCCCTCAAGTACAACGGCGGCGTGCCTAAGGCAGAGCTTGCAGAGGAAAATGTTGAAGCTCTTGAAAAGGGCATCGTTAACCTGCTCACTCACATTGAAAATATGAAGAAGTTCGGTATCCCCGTTGTCGTTGCTATCAACCGCTTCGGAACCGACACCGACGCTGAAATTGCGGTAGTTGAAAAGTTCTGCCATGAGCTGGGCGTTGAAGTCTCCCTTGCAGAGATATTCGCAAAGGGCGGCGAGGGCGGAACAGACCTTGCCGAAAAGGTTTGCCGCACCATTGAAAACAACAAGGCTGATTTCAGGTACCTTTATGATGAAAAGCTTCCTATCAGGGAAAAGATAGAAATTATCGCAAAGGAAATTTACCGTGCCGACGGCGTAAACTACACCACTCAGGCAAACAAGGCTATCGCCGAAATAGAGCGCCTGGGCTTCACCGATACTCCTATCTGCGTGGCAAAGACACAGTACAGCCTTTCCGATGACCCCACAAAGCTTGGCAAGCCCGAGAACTTCACCATTACCGTAAGAGATGTGAAGCTTTCCGCAGGCGCAGGCTTTGTAGTCGCTCTCACAGGCGATATCATGATAATGCCCGGTCTGCCCAAGGCACCCGCCGCAATGAAGATCGACTGCGACAACAACGGAAAGATAAGCGGACTTTTCTGATAATCAAAACGGGCTGCTGCAGTATCATACTGTGACAGCCCTTAATTCTATGCAGACAAACTTTGATACTTTGTCCGTACCTGCGGATTTTTTATAAGCACATATGCTTCCCGTACACCCCTGTATATCAAACCTCGAAAGGATCTCCCTATGGAAAGGATAAAAGCCATAACTCCGCCTGACAGCGCAGCGATGAAGCGTGCGCAGGATAAATGGAACAGCGTTGCAAAGCCCCTGCACAGTCTGGGTCAGCTGGAGGATATCATCATAAAAATTGCGGGCATAACAGGCAGCGAAAGCTTTTCTCTCGACAAGCGCTGCGTAGCGGTGATGTGCGCCGACCACGGTGTTGTTGAGGAGGGCGTGACCCAGAGCGACAGCAGCGTTACTGCCATAGTTGCAAAGTCCGTTGCAGAGGGCAGCTCCAACATAAATCTTATGGCCCGCTCATGCAATGCAGATGTGTTCGCCTATGACGTGGGCATGAACCGTGATGTGGAAGCTAATGGGCTTATCCGCCGCAAGATATCATACGGCTCGGAAAACATTGCAAAGGGCGCCGCAATGACTTATTCTCAGGCGCAGGCAGCTCTTTCCGTGGGAATGGACGCAGTGCGTGACCTTAAAGAAAAGGGCTACAAAATAATAGTCACGGGCGAAATGGGCATAGGAAACACCACCCCCGCCGCCGCCGTCACCTCAGTGATAACAAACGCCCTGCCCGAGGTCGTTACGGGAAAGGGCGCAGGTCTTGACAGCAAGGGGCTTGAACGGAAAATATCCACCGTAAAGCGTGCTTTGGATATAAACCGTCCTGACCCTGACAATGCCCTTGATATCCTTTCAAAGATTGGGGGCTATGACATTGGCGCAATGACGGGTCTTTTCCTTGGGGGCGCATATTATCATGTTCCCATCGTTGCGGACGGAATGATATCCGCCGCTGCTGCAGCTCTGGCAATAAAATTCAACAAGCTGTCACGGGAATATATGCTCTGCTCCCACACCTCCTCCGAGCCTGCAGCGGCAATGCTTCTGGAATATATCGGGCTTAAAGCACCTATATGTGCAGGGCTTCATCTGGGTGAGGGCACAGGCGGTGTTCTGCTGCTCCCCCTTATTGACGCTGCCATGGCGGTATATAACTCATCTCATCTTTTTGAAGCGCTCTCAATAGAGCAGTACAAGGAGCTGTAATGCTTACACTTATAACAGGCGGCTGCAAATGCGGAAAATCCTCCATTGCCGAGGATATTCTTTCCGACTTCTGCGGCAGAAAGATATACATAGCCACAATGGAGCCTTTCGGCGAGGAAGCTCACACTGCCATCAGCCGACACCGCATAATGCGGAGCGGCAAGGGCTTTGAGACTGTGGAAAAATACACGGACATTCAGGATATAGACCTGCCAGACGGCTGTGCCGTGCTTCTTGAATGTGCCTGCAATCTTATGGCAAACGAGATGTTCTCAAAGGGCGAGAGATCCCCTGCGCAGAAGATAATAACAGGAATATCAAAGCTTTCAGGTCGTGCCGACCGCTTTATAATCGTTACAAATCAGGTGGGCGATGACGGCATCGGGTACCCTGATGAGACCATGGAATACATCAGGCAAATGGGTCTGCTGAATGCCGCAATAGCACAGGCGGCAGACGTTGTTATCGAGGCTGTTTACGGCGTGCCTGTGTATCTGAAAGGAGCTGCAAAATGAGATCGCTTATATCGGCATTTGCCATGTACTCACGTATCCCCATGCCGCCCATTGAGTGGAAAGAGGAAAACAGGCGGTATGCTTTGTGCTTTTTTCCGCTGATAGGTGCGGTCATCGGGGCGGTAATGCTGGGCTGGCAATGGCTTTGTAACGTGCTTGGAGCAGGCGATATGCTTTTTGCAGCCGGCTGCACGGTCATACCCATAGCCATCACAGGCGGCATTCATCTGGACGGCTTCTGCGACGTAAGCGACGCAAAGGCTTCCTGCGCCGAAAAGGAAAAAGCTCTTGAAATAATGAAAGACTCCCGTGTGGGAGCCTTTGCGGTGATAGATCTGGCAATATATCTGCTTATCCAGACGGCACTTTTTGCGGAGCTTAGGAACACCTCTGCCATGCTGTGCGCAGCGCCGGTTTTCGTGCTCTCACGCTCTTTCAGCGGGCTTGCGGCAGTGAACCTTAAATGCGCAAAAAAAACGGGCACGCTCCAGGATTTCTCCCTGCCTGCCCATAAAAAGATAACTGTTACCGTGCTTTCATGCACGGCTGTGTTGTCCGCCGTTTTGATGGTGCTTGCCTCCCCTGCCGTGGGAATATCCGCCGCTGTGGGTGGGATACTGTCTTTTGCATATTACCGCAGCTTTTCATACAAGCGCTTCGGCGGCATCACAGGCGACCTTGAAGGCTGGTTTTTGCAGATATGCGAGCTTACATCTCTCGCATTCATCACAGCCGCCGTTAAGCTTGCTGCTTTTTTGACATAAAGCTTTTGAAATAAAACTGCTTGTTGATAATATCCCCTGCTATGCCAAGAATAGTACCTATTCCCAGTCCGTCAATGCGGCCGAGGCAGAAAAATGTAAGTCCTGCGGTGACGGCAAGGCGGGTAACATCAAAGCCTATCTTTATTTTGGGATAGGCTATTTTTGTTATATCCGCCAGCTCTCGGGGGAACAGGTCCGTAGGGACAATGGGCAGCTGACAGCGGTTTGACAGCGCTATTCCTATGCAGATAAGCACGTAGCTTATTATGAAATATACTATTCTCCACGCAAGAGAAGATGGCAGAACGTTTATCCACAGCTCATGAACGTCCAGCAGCTCGCTGAACACAAAGCCCACCGCAAAGCTGAACAGATACGAGGTGACGAACTTCTTTCGCATTATCATAAGGCTCAGTATGCCTGCTCCCGAATACAGCATAAGCACCACGCCGAAGCTGTTTATCAGCACAGCAAGAGCCAGCGCAGCTTCACCTCTGAAAAGCTTTTTTCCGTTTGTTTCTATCATTTGGCATGATCTCTCCATAATAAATTCCGCTTTATGTTTTACTACCATGAAAAGAACAAAGCAAACAGATTTTTTTGATGATATCTTAACAAAACGGGGCTGCCGCATTTCTGCGACAGCCCTGAATTATTTATCGGATATTTTGTTATCTTATGGTAGGCGCCTTTTCCTGGCTTGCGCATCTTGCGGTAACAGGAGAGCTTGCCTTGCCGGCGTCATACTTTCTTGTGGAAGAGTTATAGACAACTGCTGCAACACGGAACTTGTAGTCCTTGTCGCCGATGATGCCTGTTACGGTGCACTTTGTGCCTTTAACGGTCTTGTAACGGACATACTTGCCCTTGACTTCATCGTACATATAGATCCTGTAGCCGTCAGCACCCTTGACCTTGCTCCATGAAAGGATTATCTTGTTGGTTCCGGACTTTGCCTTTACGTTCTTGGGCGCAGCAAGCTTTGCCTGAGAAGCAATGGTGTCGGTGGAAGTGGAGGTAGATGGCTTTGAGCTTGGCTTGTTGGGCTTGTTTGCAGGCTTCATGGTTTCGTAGTTGGAGTCATTGTTATTGGCAGCATTTGCGGCAGCCTTTACATTAACGGTTATGGAAGCTGCTGCCGAGTAGGTAGTGTTGGTAACGGTAGCTGTGTAGGTGTTGTTGTAAAGCAGCTTGTTGATAGTTATAGTGTTCTTTGTGGTATCGGAGAGAGCCACAACGTTTCCTCTGCTGTCGGTAAGTCTTACACGGAAGGTATCCACATAAGCCTTGTTGGAGGAAGCCACGGGATTTGTCCACGTAAGGGTGATAGAGGAATTAGTGCAGGAAGCGGTAAGATTTTCGGGCTTGCCGTATGCTTCGTAGCTGCTCATATCAGGCTTTACGGTGAACATTGCTGTGGAATCCACAAAGGGAACCAGGTTGCCTTCGTTGATGTCGTTGCCGTAAATTCCGATAACGCTGAGAGTGTATCGGGTATCAAGCAGTCTGCCGTTTACATCGGCATTAAGAGGAAGCTGAGTGTAGGGAATTACGATAGAAGTTTCGCTTGCGTTTGCGTAGCTGGTAGAGATTATGTTGGCATTTTCATCGCACACCTGAATGAGATAGTATGTGCAGGGTGTAACAGCCTTCCATGTAGCCTTTACGCAGCTGTTGTAGAGCTTGTAGCTGATGTTTGTGGCATAAGCGTAGGTATTATATGCAGCGCTTACCGAAGTGCCGAAGCCGAAATCAGCAGCGGGAACAGCAACGGCGGTTCCTGCCATCATAAGAGCTGCAAGCAGTGAAGCGGTGATCTTATAAGTATATTTCATAATAACCATCCTTTCGTCACGAATCATAGTGTGTTTATCCTGTACCTATATAATACCATATATTCGTGTGAATTTCAACTGTCCGAGGCGTTTTGTAATAATTTGGTGTTAATTTGTAAACAGAAAAGCGCCCCCTTTTTCAAGAGAACGCTTTCCATAATTTATACATTTGCGGAGCTGTCGGCATTTCCCTTTTCACGTTCCATGCGCTCTGCCGCAAGCTTGTTGGAGTTTTCTTCCAGTGACTGCCTGCTGGGCTTGTGAAGCTCATCGTACTGCTTTACAAACTCCAGTGCGTCCTCCGCATTAAGTGGCTTGCTCATAAGGAAGCCCTGAATGTAGTCGCACTTCATCTCGCTGAGGATATTGTACTGCTCGATAGTCTCAACGCCCTCTACAACAGTTGCAATTCCAAGGTGCTTTACCATGTCGATGATAGAGCCTGTTATCTGATAATCCTTGTGCTTGCTGCATATCTCATCAACAAAGGACTTATCGACCTTCAGGCACTTGATTGGCATATCTTTAAGATATCCGAAGGAAGAATAGCCTGTTCCAAAATCATCAAGTGCAATGGCAATGCCCATATCTGCGATCTTCTGGATCACCTTGTCGTTGCCGTCCATGAAATCAACCAGACAGGTCTCGGTAAGCTCTACCTGGATATTTGCGGGATTGATGCCGAACACATCAATGGTTCTTGCCACCTTGTCCAGGAAGTCGCTCTTTTTGAGCTGAACTGCGGACACGTTTATGGACATGATAATGTCCTTGTTGTACTCGTTCATTTTCTTGAGATATCGGCAGGCGGTCTCGAATATCCATGTGCCTATCTCAACGATAGCGCCTGTTTCCTCAGCCACCTGTACAAAAGTAAAGGGAGGAACGAAGCCCAGCTCCTCGGATTCCCAGCGGATAAGCACCTCAAAGCCGTGGATATCGCCGTTCTGAACGGAAATGATGGGCTGGAAGTTAAGGAACATCTCGTTATTTGCCAGAGCGCTGTTGAGCTTCTGTGCGATAGTTGCTTTGCTGAGCACCTTCTGGTGGAGGGAAGCATTGTAATAAGCAGTTCTGCCCTTTCCTCTCTCCTTGGCACGGCTCATAGCGATATCAGCGTCACGCAGGAGCATATCTGCGTTGGTATCATCATCGGGATAAACGGAGATACCTACTGAGAACTGCGCATACATCTTGTCGTTGAGTATCTCGATAGGCTCCCTGAAAGCATATCTCAGGTTAGCCACCAGTTCGTCGATAATGCCGTAATCGTCGTTGAATTCAGTAAGGATAACAAACTCGTCGCCGCTGAATCTGAACACCCTGTTCACAACAGTCCTGAGCCTCTGACCGAATATTTTCAGGAACTCATCGCCCTGCCTGTGGCCAAGGGTCTCGGTGATCCACTTGAAGTTGTCGATATCAATGAAAAGAAGTGCAAAGCGCTTTCGGGACTCGTCCCTGCTCACTGCCAGATCCTCGATATACTCGTACATCTTGTATCTGTTCTGGAGGCCTGTGGTGGGGTCAAGGTTTGTGTAATCGTCGATAACAGCGTTCTTGTCCTGCAATGTCTGCGCCAGATTATCAACAGACTTTGCAATAAGACCTATCTCATTTTCCGACTTGGAATTTATCCTGAAATTGTAGTTTCCTGCGGATATCTCGGCAATGGAGCTGGATATCTCGGGGATATCCTTTGCCTCGTGGCGGATAACGTTCAGCGTTGCGATAAGCTCTATCACGAAAAGGCAGGCAAGAATGATTATCTGCTGGAGATACATCTTGCTGAAATTGCCGTCAGCCACATGACCGTCAAAGACGATGACCGTGCGCCAGCCCATGAGGACGGTTCTGCTGAGAACGTAGCTTGTGGTGTTGCCGCTTCTGAAGCCCATGAGCGAGCCGCTTTCGTTGTTGGTTATAAGGCTCTTGAAATCAATGCTCCTGTCGGGGGAAATGGAAAGGAAGCCGTTGATATCCTGGGGCATACAAACGATATTGTTATCGCTGTCCAGCACAACAGCATATGCACCGTCAAAGAAAAGGCTGTTTTTGAGCTCTGCTGCAAGGTCAGCGGAAGATATCTCCGCTCCCACGCAGCCTGCGAACTCACCGTTGAAGTTTACGGGCTTTACAATAAGTATCTGGGAATCCTCTGAAAGGAAGCTTCCGTTTTCATCGGAAATGGTATATAAGTACGAATTCTGTGAAACAGCGCTTGCCGCATTTGAGAACCAGCCGTAATCCTCGGTATTTATCTTTGTCCTTACTCCAGAGCTTGAAACGGCAGAGCCGTCATTTGCGGAAACGCACCATATTACCTTTGAGCCGCTTGACGCTGCAAAAATGCCGTTTATGGAATCCACCGCATACTTTTCGCCGCTTTCATCGGGGGAAGCAAGGTATCTGCCTATCTCATTGTCCCTTGCCATTATCTCCAGCGGCATATTGGCAGCCGTTATGAAATCGTTGAACTTGTTTGCCGCTGCGTCCGACGAGTTCATTATCTCACGGGTAACATCGGTGTTGATATTGCTCCTAGTGATGATAGAGGTCATACAGGCAAACAGCACTATGAATATAACATTAAAAACGAATATCAAGGCGATTATTCTCTTGATAAAGCTCTCCTTGAATGTGTTTTTCAGCTTTTTAAACATAATTAACCCCGTTTCATGTTCAGTTTTGCCGTTCTCCCGCAAAGGAATGCGGCTAAAAACAGCCTTGTATCATTGCGTTATTATTATAAAAAACACTTCTAAAACAAATTGCATCATATTATAACATATATGCCCGATTTTTTCAAGTTAAATTTCCTTAATTTTCAGAGCTGATATCAGACACATTTTCAGCCAGAGCTTTTTCATAGCTTTCCCTGAATTCTGCGGTAAGCCGCACAAAGCGCCTTGTGGCGGAAAAGCTGCCGTCGGGACATGGTGTGACCTTTATCCTTGCGGAATATTCGCCGTGCTCGCTGCATTCTGCGCAGTTTATGGCTATATTCTGCGCCGTGCGTATCCATTTGCCTGTTTTCATCAGCCGCCTGCAAACAGGGCAGCGGCAGGTCCTTATGCGCCTGCCGTACATGGCTTCTGAGGCGCTGCGGATATTCTGATAGGTGCGGAAATACTTCTCGCTCCTTATTCTTTCCGCTTCGGCAATCATGTCGTCATACTGGGTAAGATAGTCGGCAAAGCCCATTTTCAGCCCCACGCAGGCGGCATAATATGCGTCGTTCAGGGCATCGTGCGCCCTGAGGTTCATTTCAATGCCGTAATGCTCCACCGCCGACTGTAAGCTGTGCTGCCTGCCGTCGCAGAGTATCCTGCGGGCAAATATGATCTGGAGGTCGCAGAACTTAGGGTGCGCTTTCATATCCATGCCGTGGACTGCAAGATTGGCTTCAAGAATTTTTTCGTCCTCGCCGCCCCATGTGAGGATTATGCAGTCCTCACCGCACCATTCAAGAAACTGCTCATATGCCAGCGTGAACTTTACGCCGTAGGTCATAGCGGCTGTTCCCAGCCCTGTCACCCTGCCAACAGCGTAGTTCATCTTCTTGTAATACCGTGGTATAACGCAGGAATAGAACTTATCGCTAAGCGTTGTTCCGTCAGCTGATTTTACGGCTCCTATGCGTATTATCTCGCCGTGGAGAGGCACGGTGCTCATTACGGTATTTGCCTTGCCGTTGGGCTGGTTCCACTCCATGTCAAGAAAAATGTAGTTCAAAATATCATATCCTTTCGCTGAGGGACAATGGCTGAGTTATTTTGCGCCGTTTATGCCGTCTGTCAGCCTGTGCTTCATGTGCATGAGCACGTCCTTTCGGGTAACGATGCCCGAAAACATTCCTCGGCTGTCGATAACGGGCACGAAGTTCTGCTCGATTATCCTGTTGAAGAGAATGTCCATATCCGCATCAATGGTCACAGCCTCAAAGCGGGTGTCGCTTACCAGGTCAGCAACCGTGTGACCGTTTGCGTCAGCGGCTTCAACACTGCCTGCGTCCAGCAGACGGTAGAGAAAATCACGTTCGCTGACTACTCCCAGGTACATTCCCTCCCTGTCGATAACGGGAACGGCGGTAAAGCCGTGAGCGATAAACTCTTTCAGGCCTTCCTTTGCGGAAAGGTCGCCGTATATATAAGCCACCATACTCTTGGGCTTTAAAAGCATTGCTGTATTCATAATGATTCTCCGTTTCTTACCCCGTGATTTTTAGAACCTGTCTTCATAAGAAATGTGTGCGGATTTTCGAGCATAATTTTGTTGCAGAGTAGGCAAAAATCCGCAGGCGGGCTTTCGCCCGGCAAGGATTTTTAACGCAGTCTGCGGCAAAATTTGCCGAAAAGACGTGCGCATATGCTTGTGAAGACGGGTTCTTAGATGTCCTATTATCATATCTCGCTGTAGCCGTAAAGGGATATCTTCTCAAAGCCGTCCAGCAGAGTGTCAAGGTGGTCAAAGGCAAGACTCGTTCCCCTTGCCACACATCTCAGCGGGTCATCGGCGGCATATGTGTGTATCTTTGTCTCGCTTTCGATGAGCTTGTCCAGCCCGCCTATCAAGGCACCTCCGCCTGTAAGGATTATTCCGCCTGAATGTATATCTCCCGCAAGCTCGGGAGGAGTCTGCTCCAGAACGCCTTTTATGGCATCCACAAGCTCGTCCGCTATGTCGATTATCGCCTTGTATATGTCATAATCATTGAGCTTCAGCCTTGCGGGAAGCCCTGTTACAAGGTTCCTGCCCTTAACGTCCATCTCCCTGCCGCCGTCGGGGGAAAACACATTTGCCAGCGTTATCTTTGCATTTTCCGCCGTGCGCTCGCCGATAAGGATACGGTACTTGTTCTGCACGTATTTGATAATGGCAGCGTCTATCTTGTTGCCTGCAAGCTTTACGGAGTTCTTGGCAACTATGCCGTTCATGGAAAGCACGGCGATATCGGTAGTTCCGCCGCCGATATCCACCACCATTCGTCCCCTTGCTTCCGAGATATCCGCACCTGCGCCCATAAGTGCCGCCACAGGCTCCTCGATAAGATATACCTTCTGCGCTCCCGCCTGACGGGCAGCTTCTATGACCGCCCTGCTCTCAACATCGGTGATAAGTGAGGGCACACACATAACTATGCGTGGCATGAGCATCTGCCTGCCTGTAACACGGCGGATACACTCACGGACAAGCGTTTCGGTCATGTCATAGTCGGAGATAACGCCGTCGCACAAAGGGCGGATAACGGCAATATAATCGGGAGCCTTGCCTATCATCTTATAGGCTTCCGTTCCCACCGCCATAATGTCCTCTGTCTTTTTATTGTACGCCACCACGGCAGGCTCGTAGAAAACCACGCCCTTGCCCCTGATGCTTATCATAATGTTGGCAGTGCCAAGATCTATTCCAATATCCATATGACCGACCATCTTTCAAATAATTTAGCAATGATATCACCAGCGCCATTCGGACATCATTTTCGCAAGCTTTGACTTTTCTCCGCCGCTCTTTCGCTTGAGCGCCTCGCCCGATACTCCCGCAGCGGTAAGGATAACGCCTGCCGCCAGAAGATATATCCACCATGTCCTGCTGTTCCACAGCCTTGCCGTAAGGAAAAGTGCCTCCACAACAGCGGAGACCGCAGCCAGCGCAAACCACCTTTTCTGCCGCAGTGCAAAGGAGATAAAAAGTATCAGCACTATTGCCGCTCCGAGTATCACTGCGTCAGCCGCATAACCCGACTTCATCGCAGCGACGAACAGCACGATCACGCATATCACCGCATCTGCAAAGGAGACCAGGTCTGCCACGTCGCTGCCCTTGTAAATAAGCCTGATAAGCACTGCAAACGCCGCCGCAGGAATAATGTTCCACTCTGTCACAATTATCTCGGGAAGAGTGAGCACAGGCTGCGTCCACCAGAAGGGCATTATGACCAGTGCCGCCAGCGTAAGGAAAAGCTTATTGACGGAAGCAGAGTTTTCTTTCCTTACAAGGTTCAGCAGTATAAGCCCCACCATTCCTATGCCGAGCCATACGGCGTATTGTCCGCCGTCGCTCAGAAGAACTATCAGCTCGACCGCTGCGGTCATGGAAAAGAAGTCAAAGGACTTACCGTTCCACAGCTTTTTTCTGAAAACGATCCTGCCGATAACAGAAGCGATGACCGCACCTATGAGAACATATATCCACGGCATTTCGCTATAGCTTGTGTTCATATCGCTGAAATACGAGTAGGTGAGGAAGTACCATGCCAGCATATCTATTGCCGCAAAAGCGGAATTTTTCCGCATAACAGCCGCCCCGCAGCCGAAAAGCATCAACAGCACTCCGCAGGGATAAAGCAGGCGGTCGCCCTCGCAGCCCTCATACATCAGCAGCACCGAATAAAGGGGCATGGCAGCCGCAAGGAAGCTTCCCCCACAGCTGTCAGCGGCAGAAAGGAAAGTGCTTTCGCCGAAAGCGCTTTCACCGTTTTTGGGGAAAATATACACGCCGAACATAAGTATCATCAGCACCGCCGCAGCAATATAAGCGGCAGTACCGCCGTTTGTTCTGCCAAGCTCATAGCCCAGCGCACATATCATAAACAGGGCAAAAAAGCCGTAGGCGCCCGAATATTTTCTTTTCACATCATAAGCCCAGCCGATGACCGCATATACCGTCACCGCTGCCGCCGCTGCAATTATCGGTTTATGCGCCGCAAAGGGATAAAGCAGGCATATCACGGGTATCCCCAGAGAAAATGCCTTTGAAAACCGCCTGAGTGGCTTTATCAGCACCGCTGCGCAGGCAGCAATGCAGTAGATAACAGCCGTTACAGCGTAAGCGTCATAATATCTGAACTCGCCCAGCACCTTGAACGGGTCATAGGCATATATGGGGTACGCCAGCGCCAGAAAAGCTATTGGAAGCATTACGGAAGCCTTTCCGCCATTTCTGCCGCCAATGACCGCCGCAGCCGCTGTCATGAGCCACATGACAAATATCACCGCCGCACTGTATCGGCTGATATTCACGGCAAACATACAGATAAGCTCCGCCGCAAACACGGCTATACCAAGGTTATTGACATAAAAATACTTTTTGAGCGGCGAAAGCTCCGATAACGCATAATAAGCCAGCATAAGTGCGCCGAGAACGCAGAAAGCCGCTCCGTAAGGGGTTAATGTATGCACAAATGAAGCTGTTTCATACGCCAGCCAGCCGAATGTCACTGCCGACTGTACCTTTGCATATCCGCCGTTTCTCACGTTCACAAAGGCGGACTGCGCAAACATGACCGCCGCAGATATGAGCATGGTAAGCTCAAAGCCATTAAATCCGCCGCCTATTATCTCACAAAGCACCGCACCGATGATGATGATTGTTGATATTACCCTTGAAAAGCCACTCAGCACTGCCCGCACATCTGCACTGAAAAAGTTCATCATGCAGAGCACGGTAATTGCCGCTATTACCGCAGAAGCGCATATTATCCAGCCGTCCGCCGATGAGGGGGAAATTCCCCTTATCACGCCTGCCAGCAGATACACGCCAAAGGCAACCACCCCTGCGGAGGGCTGCCGTGACCTTGCCGCTCCCGCCATGAAAGATGCGGAGATAAGCACCGCAGGAAGCAAGAACCACAGGCTTCCGTCAGATATTATAAGCGAAACAGCCGCAAGAGACCATGTGCAAACGGTGGTAAAAAAGTGAAATTCCTCACCCACCGCGCCCATGGAACATTTTATCTGCGGCTCAAACAAGGTCATGGCAAGCAGGACTATGCCTGCAATTACAGCTGCAAAGTCTGCGTATTCCCTGAACTGTATCATCAGCGACACAAAGGCTGCGCTGAGAGAAGCATATGCTATCCTTGAAAAGGACGTACTTTTATAAATATGTGTGCCCACGAAAAAGCAGCCCGAAAGCAGCAGGAACATGGTCATAAAGACCAGTGCGCAGCCTCCGCCGAAAAATGAGAACCATCTGCCGAAAACGCCCAGCATTCCCCCTGCCGCCGCAGCCGCAGGCAGAAGCACGCTTCCCAGCACGAAAAACACCTTTCCCGCCGCTTCAAGCTTCAGCTTTCTTGCCGCAATAAGGTGCATGGCAAAAAACACAGCCGAAAAGCTTATAAGCACCGCCGATTTAAAGAAATTATTCAGATTTCCCCATGCGGCAGCCGCAAAAACAAAGCCTGCCAGCGTGATGAACATTGCACCCAGAACCATTATAACAACGGAAGCATTGGTGCCGTTCTTTGGAGTCTCGGCATGGCTTTCGTGAGGTATATATGGCTGAGCCATTTCTTCATGCACAGGCGCTTGTGGGACGGCATACATATTTGCATATGTATTTTCGGATTTATTTTCATTTTCCGACTTTGAATGATTTGAAGTATTCAAAGAAGATTCCTCGCCCTGAGGAACTGCCGGCTTTTCAGGCCCATGTATATCCTGCTTATGAGAAACATCACTGTGAATGCCCTCCTGCCTGTCGGAAAGCTGCTTTCTGAGCCTTTTAAGCTCGGAAGCCTGACAGATGCAGACCACTCCCAGTATCAGCGGCGAAATGAGCCATATAAGTATGAATAAAACCAATATCTCCATATAATACCGTCCTTTGTGCCATGCCGAAAAAATGTCCTTATTTAATGCAGTACCTTAAAATATTATAACCTTTAGAACGGCTCATGTCAATAGCGTAGTGAAGCGGCGAGCCTATTTGCGGGCAAAAATATAAGGTCGGCGCAGCTGTCTTTTCTAACGGGCATAGTATCATTTACCTGCCACACCTAAAGGCGTTGACAAGGCTGCTTTTTTAGGCTGTTCACTAAAGCTTCACTGTCCCTGATATCTGATACTAATCACCAATAAAACTATAGACAAAAAATCATCGCATAATCCATATACGCAAGATTATGCTCAATTTTTTGTATAGTTTTTAATTGGTGCTTAGTATGATGCGGTGGCAATATAACCCAAAAATCCCCTTTGCCGCAGGAAAATTGCCTGCGGCAAAGGGGATTTCGCAATTATGTCATTCCTTGACTGATCCGTTTACAAGTCCGGCATATATCTGCTTCTGCAATGCAAGGAAGATCACAAGTGCAGGGATTATGCAGATAACGATGCCTGCGAAGATTATCTCCCACTTTGCGCCGTAGGGGCCCATGAAGCGGTACAGGGACGTGGACACAACGGAAAGATTTTCGGAGGGCATATAAAGCTGGGGAGTGTAGAAGTCATTGTATATCGAGATGACCTTGATGATGAGCACTGTTGCGATAGCGGGTTTAAGAAGGGGAAGAATTATTTTGAAGAAAACTGTGAAGTAGTTGGCGCCGTCAATGATAGCACTTTCGTCCAGCGAATAGGAGATGTTGTTAAGGAACTGAATGAAAATGTATATTGAGATGATGTCTGTACCAATGTAAAGGATAATGGGTGCAGCCATTGTTCCCACAAGGTGGAAGGAGTTCATGATGCGGTAAACCGTTACCTGCATGGAGATAGCGGGGAAAAGAGTCGCCAGCAGGAATGCGGTTTTGAGCACCTTTCCGAAAAGTGTATGGAAGCGCTGGAGCACGTATGCTGTCATTGTACCTGTGATGATAGTACCTGTGCAGGAGATCATAATGATGATAGCTGTGTTTTTAAGTCCAAGCAGGACCTTTCCGTCAATAAAAGCTGTCTTGTAGTTATTCCACTCGACCTTTGTGGGGAGGGCAAATACATTGGAGGAAAGGAACTCCGTATTGCTTTTGAGCGAGCCTAAGAATACTACTATAAGAGGGATAAAGACTATCAGGCAGGCAAATACCAGAACTGCGTATTTAAGGAATTTGAACAGTCCTGCAACAAATTTGCCGCTGGAATATGTTTCCTTGGAGGATACTGCGTTTGTACTCATTTACTTATCCTCCTTGAAAACAAGCTTCTGGATTATTGTTACCACCACGATTATCAGGAACAACACTACAGCCATCGCCGAGGCAAGCCCGACCTTGTGGAACTTGAATGCCGTCTCTGTTGTCTGGATAACGAAGGTGCTTGAACCAAAACGTCCGCCTGTGATGATGAAAGGTATTTCGTACACGCTGATGGCACCCTTTACAGCCAGTATCATTTGCAGCAGGATAATGGGTCTGATGCTGGGCGCAATGATGTACCTGAATACCTGGAAACGGTTTGCACCGTCAAGCTCTGCCGCTTCATATATGTCGGGAGATACGGACTGGATAGCGCCTATGAACATTACAAGGTCAAATCCGATGTATCGCCAGATGGATACGAATACCAGGCAGATGTTTACAAGTCCCTCAGTGGAGAGAAATTTTACGGGGTCTCCGCCGAAGAGGGTGATTATTGAGTTGAGTGTTCCGTCGGTGTTTGTTACGCCGTCGCCCTTCTGGAAAAATCTGCGGAAAATAAGAGCGACCGCAACGGTGTTTATCATGTAGGGGAAGAAAAGCACTCCCTTGAAGAAGTTGGAGAAACGTATCTTCGAGCAGAGGATAGTTGCAAGGAACAGCGCCAGACTCAGCTGGATAAACGAACCTACAAGATAGTAGATGCTGTTCTTGAATGCGTCGAAATATTCAGGGGTACTGAAAACCGTTTTATAGTTCTTAAGTCCCACGTTCTGAACATTTACGCCGAATTCATCACGCTGTTCAAAGCTGAACTTTATCATTTCTGCGGCGGGAATGTATGTGAAAACAATCAAAAGAACAGTAGGTATCAGCAGAAAAAGGCAAACTGTCACCATTTTTTCGATGTAAGATCTGCTGAGCCTGCCGTTCTTAACACGTACCTGATCCATTGGTCAGCCCTCATTCTTTACAGAGTTTTGCTCGGAGCGGTAAACCTGCGCATGGCTTGTGGGTCCTGATACAAATGTATCGCCATGCGCCGTTTACTGCGTAGGGAGAAAAGATTCCGGTTTTACCCGGAGGCATATGAAAAAAATCAAATTGGAGAAAATGCCAATATTAAGTTCCCTTGTGTGCAGCCCGCATATCGCATATGCGAGCCGCACGGGGATCTATGAATGGAAAGCTATTAGCCGAGGATCTCGTCTCTTGTCTTGTCCCAAGCAGCGTTTACGTCAGCGCAGATCTTGTCATAGGAATCTCTGCCCTCGCCCTTGAATGCTGCCTCAGCCATTCTGAACTTGTAGTTGGTGGAAGCGTCGCCCCAAGGATCTACCTCGGAAGCCTTTGCGATCTCGTCCCACTTGCCCATGAGGTTCTCGGGAGCAGCGGTCTCAACGAACAGCTGTACGCCAAGCTCATCGAAGGAAGCAAGTGTCTCAGGCATTGCAGCGCCCTTAAGACCGGAGATCTCGCCCTCGTTCTGTGCAAATCCGGAATCGGTGCAGAACCATGTAGCATACGCCATAGCAGCGTCTATGTTGGAGGAGTTCTTGTTAACGCTCATCATGTAGTCGTTCTGGGAAACGGAGTAGATCTGTCCGTCAACGCTGTTGGGGAAAGGCATATATCCAACATCTGCGGGATCAGCGCCTACCTGCTCAGCAGCTTCCTGGAACTGGCTGATAGCCCATGAACCGAGAACCATTGTGCCGATCTTGCCCTGAGCGAATGCAGGCTTGCAGCCTTCCCAGTCAGTGGTCATAGGATCTTCTTCGTGGAGCTTGGGATCAGCGTAGATGTCAAAGAGTGTGCCGTAAACTGCATCATAGGGGCTGCCCTTGGAGAAAAGCTCTTCCTTGTTTGTAAGGAGGTCGATGTTGTAGGAGGGATTTCCGGAAGCGCCTACTACCAGTGACTGCCACTGGGTAATGCACCAGCTTGCATTGTAGTTTGTATAGTAAGGAATAGCGTCGGTGTTTTCAGCGATCTTGCCGAGGCACTGAACGAATTCCTCTGTTGTCTTGGGAAGTTCGGTGATTCCTGCGTCTGCCCAGACCTTCTTGTTGTAAAGAACGCCGGATGCTGTACCGCCTGTAGGAAGCGCATATACGCTTCCGTCAACGCTGTAGTTTTCCAGCCAGTAGTACTTCTGGGAAAGGTCATCGTAGGAACCGAAGGAAGCGAAGAAGTTGGGAAGATCAGCCTGCTTGAGTGCCTGAGGAGTCATAAGTACGTCGCCGTAGTTGTCGGACTGCATCATTGTTGCAATGTCGTCAGCGTAGTTGGTGAAGGACTGATACTCAACTGTTACGTTAGGATAAAGAGCGTTGAAGCCCTCGGTAAGCTTTGCCATTGTGCCGTCCTGGTCACGGTCGGTACGGTGGTGAAGAACCTTGATTGTGCCGGAGATCTCGGAGTTGCCCTCAGCTGCCTGTGTGTCAGCCTGAGTGTCAGCCTGAGTGTCATCGGAAGCGCCGTTTGCAGCAGCAGTGGTCTCAGCGGAATTAGCTGCGGTAGTGGTTGTGTCACCTGTAGATGCGTTGTCGCCGCAGGCGGTGAAGAATGTGCCTGCCATCATTACAGCTGCACAAGCAGCTGCTGCTCTCTTGAATTTCATATTCATTGTAAAACCTCCTAATAAAATTAACAGTGCCGTAGGTGTTTGCGATGTCTTAATTATAGCAATATGAACATATATGTCAAGACTAAAAGGCAAGAAGCGGCGTTTTTACCAACCTGATTTTGTTAACATATTGCATATTCCACAACCTTGACTTATTTTTAGCTGATTACAGTATAATATGCACATCATTTCGGTTCCATATTGTGGAAACTGCACACTATTTTACCGTTTTGAGAAATCGTTTTCACCTTTTCATCACATTTGCTAAATCGTTTCAGAGATATTTATATAATCATTTATTCATAATAAGTTTAATACGTCAAGTTAAGTTAATCTGTATATCGTGTTAATAAAAACGTTTAGGCTTGTTTTGTTAACTTTATTTTCTTTGGTTTTTTATCGTCAAAACGGGTTGAAATCAGGTTAAAAATATGATATTATAGTAATATGAAATACCAGGAAGGTGGTCACTGAAATGAGCAAAAGCGTAACCATGCGTGACATTGCAGATAAGCTGGAAATAAGCGTCGCCGCCGTATCAAAAGCATTGACGGGCAAAAGCGGCGTCAGCGCAGAGCTTAGAAGCAAGGTAAAGCGCACTGCCGATGAAATGGGCTACAAATTTGACGTAGAGACAAAAAAGAAATCCTCCCGCAGCAGCAACATCGGCATCATCGTAGCGGAAAGATTTATTTCTGACAATTCATTCTATTTCAAATTCATTCACGGCATATCAAAAGCACTCCAGCAGCACGGAAACTACGCCCTTTTCCATACTCTTACGGCCAAAAATGAGGAGAACGTTATCCTCCCCGATATATTTTTTCATCAGCGTGTTGACGGGATAATCGTGCTGGGTCAGATATCCGCAGCATATATCCGTGCGGTCACGGATACGAAGATACCCGTGGTGTTCCTTGATTTCTATGACGAGCTTACATCGGGCAGCTGTATCGTCTGCGACAGCTTTTACGCAAGCTATGAAATGACCAACCACCTTATACATAACGGTCACAAGAACATTGCATTTGTGGGGAATATCCACACCACCAGCAGTATTCAGGACAGATATCTGGGATATGTAAAGTCGCTTATAGAGCATGATCTTCCACTGAGGGACTATTTCCTTATAAGCGACCGTGACACAGCCACAGGAAAGATGATGCCGATATCATTGCCGCTGATAATGCCCACAGCCTTTGTGTGCAACTGTGACGAGACCGCCTGCCACCTTATCACACAGCTGAAAGAAAGCGGATACAGGGTTCCCGAGGATATATCAGTCACGGGGTTTGATAACTCGGTTTACAGCAGCATAAGCGTTCCGAACATAACCACCATAGAAGTAAATACCGCACAGATGGCGAATGTCGCAGTGGAGGCATTGCTTGAAAAGATAGACTCGCCCTCATTTTCCATAGGAATGATACAGATCAAGGGAAAGATAATTTTCAAGGACTCGGTAATGTCGCTGAATTATTGATAAGACAGCAATAAGCCAAGAGGCAAAACAGCAAAATAAAAAAATCAGCACAAATAAAATCAAGGCAAAGGTGTTATTTTTACCGAAAGGCTTGCGGTGGGATCGGCTAAATTATTGGTTGTCTATTGACTTAATCATTCTTGCCGATAACATCACCTATAAAAAATGCCGCAGAAAGCTCTGCGGCATTTGTGTTATTACTGATAAAATCAGTTGTTGATGAGCTTGTCCTCACCGTTCCAGCTGTAAAGCTTACGGATCTCCTCACCGATCTTCTCGGAGGGGTGCTCAGCGTGAAGCTTACGCATAGCCTTGAAGTGAACCTGTCTGCCTGCGGGAGACATATCGAGGAGGAATTCCTTTGCAAAGGTACCGTCCTGGATATCGGAAAGGATCTTCTTCATGGTCTTCTTGGTCTCTTCTGTTACGAGCTTGGGACCAGTTACATAGTCGCCGTACTCAGCAGTGTTGGAGATGGAGTATCTCATGCCTGCAAAACCGGACTGATAGATAAGGTCAACGATGAGCTTCATCTCGTGGATGCACTCAAAGTAAGCGTTTCTGGGATCGTAGCCGGCCTCAACGAGGGTCTCGAAGCCTGCCTGCATGAGAGCGCAAACGCCGCCGCAGAGAACAGCCTGCTCACCGAAGAGGTCAGTCTCGGTCTCAGTTCTGAATGTAGTCTCGAGAACGCCTGCTCTTGCGCCGCCGATACCGAGAGCGTATGCAAGACCGATATCCTGAGCGTCGCCTGTAGCGTCCTGCTCAACAGCGATAAGGCAGGGAACACCCTTGCCTGCCTGGTACTCACTTCTTACAGTGTGTCCGGGGCCCTTGGGAGCGATCATGATAACGTTAACGTCCTTGGGGGGAACGATGCAGCCGAAGTGAATGTTGAAGCCGTGTGCAAAAGCAAGTGTCTTGCCTGCAGTCATATAAGGAGCGATGTCGCTCTTATAAACATCAGCCTGCTTTTCATCGGGGATAAGGATCATAACGATGTCGGCAACCTTAGCAGCCTCGCTTACGGAAAGTACCTTAAGTCCCTGAGCCTCAGCCTTAGCCTTGCTCTTGGAGCCTTCGTAAAGACCTACAACAACGTTTACGCCGCTGTCCTTGAGGTTAAGGGCATGAGCATGTCCCTGAGAGCCGTAACCAATGATAGCAACGGTCTTGCCGTCGAGTCTGCCCAGGTCACAGTCAGACTGATAGAAAATCTTATTAGCCATTTTAAAATTCCTCCTATAGAAATAATGGATATATAAGTATATATTTCAAAGCGCAATGCTTCAAAAACGTGATTACTTGATGGTAACGCTGCCCTTCTGGATAGCGATAACACCTGTACGGACGATCTCCTTGATGCCGTAGCCTGCGATAAGGTCGTGCATTCTCTTGAGATGAACGGGAGAGTCGGAGATCTCAATGGTAAGGGTATTTGCGGTCATATCAACTATTCTTGCGCCCATTATCTCGCAGATAGTGAGTATCTCGCCTCTCTGAGCGGGAGTTGCGCAGACCTTGATGAGCTGAAGCTCTCTTGCAAGAAGCTCCTCAGGCTCAAGAGTGCGTACCTTGATGGTATCAACAAGCTTGTTGAGCTGCTTTTCAAGCTGCTGAGCTGTATGCTCGTCGCCGTCGGCAACGATCGTGATTCTGGAAACCTCGGGATCATCGGTAACGCCCACTGCAAGGCTGTCGATATTGAAGCCTCTGCGTGAGAAAAGTCCCGAAACGCGTGAAAGCACGCCTGCATGGTTTTCAACGAGAATGGAAATTGTATGCTTCATATGCACGGACACCTTTCTGATCTATCAAAAATTAAAGTGTGGATTCAAGCTTATAGACATTGCATTCAAGGAGATAGGGCTTGTCGGAATTAACCAGCTTGTCTATCTTCTCCTCAGCCTCTGCCATGGTAACAACTCTGTCAGCCTCAATGCCGTAGGAACGGGCAAGAGCCACAAAATCAGGGCTTCCGTCCAGATGAACGGCTATCTGATGATCTTCATAGTTCTTGGTCTGAAGCTCTCTTACCATTCCGAGGCGGTTGTTTCTCATAATGATCATCTTAACTGCAATGCCCTCCTGCATGATGGTAGCAAGCTCCATCATCTGCATCTGGAACGAGCCGTCGCCGCAGACAACCACAACTTCACGATCGGGAGCTGCCATTTTTGCGCCCACTCCGCAGGGAACTGAGTAGCCCATGGTTCCCATGCCGCCTGTGGTAAGGAAACGTCCGCCCTCCTTGATTGCAAAGTTGTTGCAGCACCAGATCTGGTTCTGACCAACATCGGCAACGCAGACTGTGTTTGCGGGAAGCTTGTCCGAAAGCTTTCTGAGGAACATTTTGGGGTTGATGTAGCCGTTTGTCTCCTCATTTTCGGGAACAGCATTCTTTATCTCCGCCAGTTCTTCCAGCCAGCTGTCACGCCTGCATGGTGTTATCATCTCGGTAAGCTCGGAAAGGATAGCCTTGCAGTCGCCTACCAGAGGGATATCAACGGGGATATTCTTGCCTATCTCGGCAGGGTCTATATCAATATGGATTATCTTCTTGTTTTCGGCAAGGAATGTGGGAGATTTTACCGCTCTGTCGCCCACTCTTGCGCCTATGAGTATCATGGTATCGCACTCGTTGACCGCACGGTTTGCGGACTTTACTCCGTGCATACCCAGCATTCCCAGATAAAGGGGGTGATCTGTGGGGAAGAGGCTGAGACCCATCATTGTTGAAACCGCAGGTATCTGTGCCTTTTCGGCAAAGGCCGCAAGCTCCTGCTCCGCACCTGCAAGGAAAACTCCTCCGCCTGCACAGATAAGGGGTCTTTCAGCGTCCTCAATAGCCTCGCACAGCTTCTTTATCTGCATGGGATTGCCCTTTACGGTGGGCTTATAGGTGCGCATCTTTACGGTCTCGGGATATGTAAAATCAATAAGAGTGTTCTGAACGTCCACAGGGACATCTATAAGAACGGGACCCTTTCTGCCTGTGCCTGCAAGGTGGAACGCTTCCTTGAAAATCCTTGGAAGCTCGGCAGCGTCCTTTATGAGGTAGCTGTACTTAACAAAAGGCTCCGCAGCGCCTGTGATATCCACTTCCTGGAAAACATCGCAGCCTATCTGGTCTGTGGAGACCTGACCTGTGATGCAGATAAGGGGGATACTGTCGGCATAAGCGGTAGCTATGGCAGTAAGCAGGTTCGTAGCACCCGGTCCCGATGTGGCGATGCAGACAGCAGGCTTGTTGGTTATCCTTGCGTATCCGCTTGCCGCATGGCCTGCGTTGGCTTCATGGCGCACCAGAACGTGCTTTATATCCGAGCGGTAAAGCTCGTCATAAAAAGGACAGATGGCAGCTCCGGGGTAGCCGAAGACGACCTTGATACCCTCCATTTCAAGACATTTAACCATTGCCTGAGCAGCACGTATCATTCCTTTTCACGACCTTTCAAAATTTTAATAAATTACTATCCTAAAGCGAACATGGGTATAGCACCGCTTTACAGTTCGCATATAGGTATATTATATTACAAACCTCTTTTTTCGTCAAGCAGTTATTGAAATAAAATTTTCCAAACGCTGAATTTAACTTTTTGTTCACATTGCCGTGCTAAAATATGATATAATTGATATCAAGGAATTTTGAATTACAAAGGACGTGACATTATGCCCAACAATTCTTTTGAACAAAAGCCTGCCGTAAGGGAGGTACTTACCGCCTGCGGCTTTGACTCACTGCGCAACGAAAAGGAAGCCATGGCAGAGCTTATAATAAAGGTCTCCTGCGCATACAAGGTGTGGGACTTTGACCTTTCAAGTGCTGCCAACACGATATTAAAATACAACGGACTTATAGTTGACGCAGCACAGGCAATACGCAAGAGCATGAAGGAATATGATTTTCACGGCGGATTTCACTTCTCCCTGGAGCATATGCTGAACGAGCAGGATAACCTTCACGATGAATTTGTGCTGCTGAGAAGATATTCCGAGAAAAACCTCTTCCCCGTGGGAAACGCATTTTCGGAAATAATGTCCCTTGATGAGCAGGGAAAGGTGTATGCAGGCGAAAAATGCCTTGCCGACAGCTTTGAGATATTCATGGACAAGCTCATAGGTGACGATTACAAGGATATTTAAGAGGATACCGAGTTGAAAAAACTATTATCAGCATTTACGGCAGCCCTGATGCTGCTTCTGTGCTCATGCACAGCCATAAGCGAGAATGAAGATGCCCTGCCAGCCGCAGCCACCGTGGCAGAGCCGCAGCCCTACCCTGTGGAAGCGGGGAACCTTATCTTCAATTCTTCCCCCGTGACGGTAGGCTCCCTCTCCCCTGCCGTGACTGAAATGATATATGAGCTGGGCTACGGCGACAGGCTCATATGCCGCAGCAGCTACTGCGATACTCCCGAAGAGGTCATGTCCCTTCCCGAAACGGGAAGCGCCGCAAACCCAGATATAGACAAGATAATCTCATATGCTCCCGAGCTGCTTATCACCCAAAGCCCTATCGCAAACAAGGACACAGTGCGCCTAAGCGAAGCGGGGATATCTCTGCTGACACTGCCCGCACCATCATCGCTTGAAGAGCTGTACGATAATTACGCCGCCCTTGCGGACATATTTGCGGGAAGCATTGAGGGTAATTCTCTGGCGGAAAATACCCTTGCGGATATGAAATCAGCGGTAAATGAAGCCAAAAACTCCTGCGAAAGCATTGTTTTTATCATGAATATAGACGGCGACGAGATAACCGCAGGCACAGGCGACAGCTTTGCAGGCGACCTTTTCTCCGTTTTCGGCAGGAACATAGCGGAAAACGACACGGACTATACCACCACCGCCGAGGAGCTTATCAAGGCTGACCCACAGTATATTTTCCTTGCCCGTCCCCTTTCCGCATCTGATTTTGACAGCGGGCTGGCTGAACAGCTCTCCGCATTTTCCGAAGATCACGTTTTCTCCATAGACGCTTCCCTCACCGAACGTCCCACCGCAAGGCTGGCGGAAACTATCCGCTCCGTATCGGAGGTCATGACCGGCACAAATGCGGAGACCACCGAATTTACAGGCGGATATGCGGAAATACACGAAACCTCCGGGCAGTGATAATATGAACCGAATGTTAATTCAACTTATCTGCAAATCGCACAAATATCAATATAAAGTGCCACGTGAAATTATGCAGCATTTTCACGTGGCACTCTTTTATATTTTTCATAGGCAAATACTATCATATGAACATATCACAATATGGCGATGATTACAGCAGAGTGATTTGGCATATATTCACAAAAGATAGTAAATATGTATTTTTTTCATCGTGTTTGATTATTTTCCCCACGGGCGTTATTATGGTCTCACCACAACAGATACGGTCCAAGGAGGAAATGATATGAAAAACGAAAGATACGAGCTTAATAAGAACCTTGCCCAGATGCTCAAGGGCGGCGTTATAATGGACGTTACCACTCCCGAGCAGGCAAAGATCGCCGAGGCAGCAGGTGCCTGCGCAGTTATGGCGCTGGAAAGAATACCTGCCGATATCCGTGCAGCAGGCGGCGTTTCCAGAATGAGCGACCCCAAGATGATAAAGGGCATTCAGGAAGCTGTTTCTATCCCCGTAATGGCAAAATGCCGTATCGGTCATTTTGCTGAGGCTCAGATACTCCAGGCCATTGAAATAGACTACATCGACGAGAGCGAAGTTCTCTCCCCCGCCGATGACAAGTACCACATCGACAAGACCGCCTTTGACGTTCCCTTCGTATGCGGCGCAAAGGACTTGGGCGAGGCTCTCCGCAGGATCAACGAGGGCGCTTCCATGATAAGGACTAAGGGCGAACCCGGCACAGGCGACGTTGTTCAGGCTGTACGCCACATGAGAATGATGCAGAGCGAGATAAGACGTCTGGTCTCCATGAGCGCCGACGAGCTTTTCGACGCTGCAAAGGAGCTGCGTGTTCCCTATGACCTGGTGCTGTACGTTCACGAGAACGGCAAGCTGCCCGTAGTAAACTTCGCAGCAGGCGGCGTTGCAACTCCCGCAGACGCTTCCCTTATGATGCAGCTGGGCGCAGAGGGCGTGTTTGTGGGAAGCGGTATCTTCAAGTCGGGCAATCCCGAAAAGCGTGCCGCTGCTATTGTAAAGGCTGTTACCAACTACACCGATGCAAAGCTTATCGCTGAGCTTTCCGAAGACCTTGGCGAGGCAATGGTAGGCATCAACGAGCAGGAAATAGAGCTGCTCATGGCAGAAAGAGGAAAGTAATATGAATATCGGCGTTCTTGCTTTGCAGGGAGCATTCATAGAGCATGAAAAAATGCTGTCAAAGCTTGGCGTGCAGTCTTTTGAGATACGTCAGAAAAGCGATATACAAAAGAGCATGGACGGCATCATAATCCCGGGCGGCGAAAGCACCGTTATGGGCAAGCTGCTCCGTGAGCTTGATATATATGACGAGCTTAAAGCTATGATAACAAAGGGTATGCCCGTTTTCGGCACCTGCGCAGGTCTTATCCTCCTTGCCAAAAAGATAGACGGCGAGGAGCCTCATCTGGCGGTAATGGATATCGAAGCAAAGCGCAACGCCTATGGCAGGCAGCTGGGCAGCTTTGCGGCAAAGGGCGACTTTGCCGGCAGAGAGATACCCATGGTATTTATCCGTGCCCCATATATCCCCGAGATTTACGGTGAAACAAAGGTGCTTTCCGTCACAGACGGCAAGATAACCGCCGCAAGGGACAGAAATATGCTTGCCTGCGCATTCCACCCCGAGCTTTCGGAGGATACAACAGTGCATGAGTATTTCCTTGATATGATACGCTCAGCAAATGTTAAATAAATGTAACATACGCAGTTTGTAGCAAATATACAATATCAGCTCATATTCCCACCCGTAAAATGTGCATCATTTTTATAAAGTGGAATATGGGCTGGTTTTTCCCTTTATTCAATGTATATATCTGCCAATTCAGGCAGATGATATGATAATAAGATATATCACAATGCACAAAAGCGCCATAATGTGCATTTTTTGTGTACAGCTTGCATAAGCCGCAAAAATGGGTATTATATCATATATAACATATAGGAATATATGATATGAGTATATGGATATGATCCAAGGGGGAATTACCAATGGCAACAACAGTAAAAAACAAACGTCTTTATTCCATCGTTACCGTAGGTCTTATGGCGGCGCTGGTTTATGTAGGCAACTATCTCCAGATAAAAATACCTAACGGCGGTCTGGTAACAAGAATACATTTGGGCAACTCCATGTGCCTGCTGGCAGGTCTGCTTTTCGGACGACTGAGAGGCGGTCTTTCATCAGGTATCGGCGCAGCGCTTTATGACCTGTTCGACCCCGTGTACATCGTTTCCGCACCCTACACATTCTTCTCAAAGTTTGCAATGGGTTTTACCGCAGGCCATATCAGAAAGCACTCAAAAAATGAAAAGAGCGCAGTTATCTGGGCGGCAGTTGCAGGTCAGCTGGTATATATCGTGCTTTACCTGCTCAAGACATTCATCAGCCAGATACTTCTCGGCGAGCCTGTTTCCGTTGCACTCAAGCTCACAGGCGTGAATGCAATAACCTCGACAATAAACGGAGTTCTTGCGTGCGTTATCGCAGTACCTCTTTACTTTGCACTTTCCAAGGCGCTTGCTCATACAGGAATTGCGGAGCTTATCACCGAAAAGGAAGAAAACAAGGGCTGGCTCAATCCTCTCACCGCAGGACTTACGGCATTTGCGGTTATCGTTACAGCACTTTACACCATTGACCTTGCAAATACCAATAAGGTTAAGAAGCAGGAAGCTGAAAAGGAAGCTGCATATCAGCAGCAGATAGATGATCTTCAGTATGAGATAGATTTTCTTAAAGATCAGCTTCAGATAGAGATACCTCCCCGTGAGACTGAGGAGGAAGCCGAATAACAGCATTGACACAAGCGCCCTCACTTCAATGAAGTGGGGGCGTTTTTTTAATAGCAGATGAACGAAACAACGCCCCCGCTTCAGCCGAAACGGGGGCGTTGTTATTATCATATCAGTTTCCGTAAACTTCTTTTGCTGCGTCAACAGTTGCCTTTGCGTCCCTTGCATAATAATCTGCGCCGATCTTCTCGGCATATTCGGGAGTAAGGACTGCTCCGCCTACGACTATCTTGCAGTCGGGTCTTTCCTTTTTAACAAGCTCAATGGTATCCGCCATTGATTTGAGCGTGGTTGTCATAAGTGCCGAAAGTCCCACAAGCTTTACGCCGTCGATCTTTGCGGCATCGACCACTGCCTGATACTCCACGTCTCTTCCAAGGTCGATGACCTCATAGCCGTAGTTTTCAAGCAGCACCTTTACGATGTTCTTGCCGATATCGTGGATATCGCCCTTTACTGTTGCAAGGACGACCTTACCCTTTGATACGCTGCTGTCGCCTGTGCTTATCTTTGACTTTATCACCTCAAACGCTGCCTGTGCAACGCCTGCGGACAATATGAGCTGGGGAAGGAATATCTTTCCGCTCTCGAAATCCGCTCCCGCCTTGTCAAGGGCAGGGATAAGCATATCGTCAACTATTATCATCGGGTCGGTGGTCTCAAGGAGCTTTTCGGTAATAGCCGCTCCCTCGCTTTTAAGTCCGTTCTGTACTGCAAAGAGAAGTCCCTCGGCAGTGGCATTTTCCTTTCTTGCTGTGCCTGCATTTGCGGCAGGAGCAGGGGCGGCGTTATTATATGCGGCAATGAACTCCATGGAGTCCTTGTCGATATTTGCAAGGAGCTTGTATGCTCTTACAGCGCCCGTCATAGCCGCCACATTGGGGTTGATGATAGGCAGGTCAAGACCGCTTACCAGGCATATCTGCAAAAAGTTGCTGTTGATAAGCTCACGGTTTGGCAGACCGAAAGAGATATTCGATACACCCAGGACTGTTTTAAGTCCCAGCTCGGTCTTTACCCTATGGAGAGCCTTTACGGTCTCCATAACGCCCTCCTGCTGAGCCGATGCGGTAAGGGTAAGGCAGTCGATGAAAACATCACGCTTGGGGATACCCATTGCAACCGCTCTGTTCATTATCTTCTCCGCAATGGCAAAGCGCTGCTCCGCCTTGGGAGGGATACCGTTCTCGTCAAGGGCAAGTCCTACAACGGCGGCGCCGTACTTCTTTACGATGGGAAGTATGCGTTCAAGTGACTTTTCCTCGCCGTTTACCGAGTTTACTATTGCCTTGCCGTTATACACACGAAGAGCCGCTTCCAACACCTCAGGGATAGTGGAATCCACCTGCAGAGGCAGGTCGGTAACGCTTTGGAGAGCCTTGACTGTCCTTACCATCATAGCCTTTTCGTCAATATCGGGGAGCCCCACGTTTACGTCCAGGATATCCGCACCTGCGCCTGCCTGCTCGATAGCCTGACAGAGAATATAGTCGATATCGCCGCTTTTCAGCGCTTCCTTAAAGCGCTTCTTGCCTGTGGGGTTGATACGCTCGCCGATAATTCTGGGCTGGTCGATAACAGCCGTGTTGGAATATGAGCATACTGCCGCAGGAATGCTTGCGCCCTTTGTGCGCACAGATTCTCTTTCGGTATATTTCTCCTTTGAAAGACGTGCGGACAGCGCCGAGATATAGTCGGGGTTTGTTCCGCAGCAGCCGCCGAATATCTTTACGCCCATAGCCGCAAATTCAGAAGCAGCCTCCGCAAATTCATCGGGAAGCACGTCATAAAGGTTGGTGTTGGGGTCGGGCAG
Organism: Huintestinicola butyrica; assembly: GCF_025567215.1. Lineage (NCBI taxonomy): Bacteria > Bacillati > Bacillota > Clostridia > Eubacteriales > Oscillospiraceae > Huintestinicola > Huintestinicola butyrica. The sequence continues at coordinate 26,123 of NZ_JAOQKB010000001.1, read as the reverse complement.
ACCTGCGTTGGGCTTTACAGCCACTGGCAGAGTTGTCCACTTGCAGATCTCGCTTACAACGGGCATAAGGTCCTTGGGGCCGAGAGAGCAGTTTACGCCGATAGCGTCCGCTCCCAGTCCTTCAAGGGTAAGCGCCATGGCTGAGCATGAGCAGCCTGTAAAGGTTCGTCCGTTTCTCTCAAAGGTCATGGTGCAGATAACTGGCTTGTCGGTATTTTCCTTTGCCGCAAGGAGAGCTGCCTTGACCTCGTAAAGGTCGGTCATGGTCTCGAGGACGATAACGTCAGCGTCCTTTCCTGCCAGCATCTGCTCCTTGAAAATGTCGTATGCTTCCTCAAAGGTAAGGCTTCCCGTAGGCTCCAGCAGCTGACCGATAGGCCCGATATCAAGAGCCGCATATGCTTCTTTGCCGCTTTCAGCACACGCCTTTTTTGCAATGGCGATGCCTGTGCCTATTACCTCATCAACGGAATGACCGCAGTCCTCCAGCTTATAGCGGTTTGCGCCGAAGGTGTTGGCATACACTATCTGAGAGCCAGCGTCGATATACATTCTGTGGATATTTTTTATCATATCCGGGTGAGTAAGATTGAGCAGCTCGGGGATCTCCCCTGCTTCAAGTCCGCTTTTCTGGAGCATGGTTCCCATGGCTCCGTCAAGGAATATAAATTCATTCTGTGACAACAGCTTTTTAAAATCCACAGTGTGTACCTCTCTTTCTGAAACGGCAAACGTCACGCATATTGCAGGTGATGCAGCCCCTCTTCTTTGAGGGAAGAGGCTTATCGGAAACGCCCATTACCGCCGTAACGGACTTTACCGGCGTAAGCATACTGCTGCCCGATGCGCACAGACCTATCTTTCTGGGGGCATCAAGCACATCAAGCAGCTGCTTCTGCATATTTATGGGGAAATCGCCGTACCCGGGCGAATACCGCCAGGTAAAATATTTCCCGTCAAATTCTTTTTTAATTATCTCTTCCGCCTTAGCGCAGACCTGCTCAACGGCAGCCCCCGCAAATGCGTCGGCAATGACAGCCTTTGCCATGTCCTCCACCTGAAGCCGGCGTATAAGCCTGTCCGCACCGCCGCCCACGGTGGCGCACATAACGATTACCCCCGAGCAGCCTTCAAGATGAGCCGCAATGTCGCTGCCGTTAAGCGCCAGAGTACAGCCGCTTATCACAGGCACGCCGTCCTTGAAGCTCAGGGGAAAATATCTGTAAAGGAACTTGGGCGAGATCACACCCAGAAGCCTGCTCTCACACTCGTCCAGATACTTTCCTGCCGTCTCGCCGATGTTGTTTTCATCGTGGCAGCAAAGGTATCTGAGCGCCTCGTCCCTGTCTATCTCCGTTATTTCAACCATTACAGCAGTCCCGAAACGGCAGAGGATATCTTTTCAGCCACGTAAGGATTGTTCATGGTGTAAAGGTGGATACCGTCCGCACCGCTTGAAATAAGATCAACTATCTGGTCAATGGCGTATGCGATGCCCGCATCTCTGAGAGCCTCGGGATTGTTCTCGTATCTTGCCATCATTCTTGTGAACTTCACGGGAAGGCTTGCGCCGCACATGGATACCATGCGCTCTATCTGCTTCTTGTTGACAACGGGCATAATACCTGCCTCGATAGGCACGTTTATGTCTGCTATCCTTGCCTTTTCAAGGAAGTTGTAGAAATGGCTGTTATCAAAGAAAAGCTGGGACATAAGGTGCTCTGCGCCTGCATCAACTTTTTCTTTGAGATATTTGATATCGGTTATCATATCGGGCGCTTCCACATGACACTCGGGGTAGCAGGCAGCGGAAATGTGGAAATCCCCCTTAGATTTAATATATCTGATAAGGTCGCTTGCATAGCGGAAATCATTCTTGGGAGGGCGCTCGGGGTTGATATCGCCTCTGAGGGCAAGGATATTCTCGATGCCGTCAGCTTTAAGTCCTTCAAGGATAATGTCTATATCCTGCTTTGTGTTGCTGACGCAGGTAAGGTGAGCCGCAGACTCAATGCCAAGGTCGTTCTTGATATGCGCAGCTATCTTTCCTGTGATATTGTTTCCGTCAGAACCGCCTGCGCCGTATGTAACGCTTATGAAAGCGGGGTCAAGCTTTTTAAGGCTGTCAAGGGTGCTGTAAATAGTGTCGCAGGGCATATTTTTCTTGGGAGGGAACACCTCAAAGGAAAAAACGCACTTGCCCTTGCCAAATAATTCTGATATCCTCATATTTAAACAAACTCCTTTGTTATACTCATTATTCTTATTATAATATTATACCACACTTTAGCACGGCATTATGGTATATTTTGTGTCTGTTTTTTTTCGGGTTTGTATGATGTATCAGTTCAGGCACCCTTTCATGCACTTTTTGTAGATGCGCATAAAGTATATTATCTCCGCCACTGCGGTTATTGACCATGAAAAACTGTACAGCAGGTAAAGGGAGGTTATGGTCTGGAAGTGCGCAAAAATAGTATATACCCATATTACCCTGAACACGCAGGAACCCATGATGACGATGATCGTGGGCACAACGCTTTTGCCCAGTCCTCTTGAAGCGGCAATGGTGCAGTCCATAAAGGCGCTTATGGCATATGACCAGCCCATTATCGTCAGTCTTTCCATACCTGCCTCCGCAACGGCAGACTCGTTGGTGAACAGTGACAAAAACTCTCTGCCGAATAAAAGCAGCGCTCCGCCGAAGATACCGCCTGCCGCAAAGGAATAGAACAGGCTGATAAAATAGCTTTTGAGTATGCGGTTATTCTTTCCCTCGCCGTGATTTCGGCTGATAAAGCTTGCGCAGGCGGTGTAGATCGCCGCCATAACGTTGAAGATAAGTGTATCTGCATTCTGCGCCGCAGAATTGCCCGAAACCATAACAGCGTCAAAATGGTTTACTCCTGTCTGCACAAAAAGGTTCGCCACGGCAAATATGGCGTTCTGCATTCCCGTGGGTATGCCTATCATAAGCACTCCCCCGCAGGCGCTTGTGTCAAAATATTTGTTTGACAGCCGCAGCTTACAGCTGTCCTTTCGCCTCAGCAGGTGGCACATTATCATTGAAGCGGAAAGATACTGGGCGATAACACTGGCGATAGCAACGCCGTCCGCCGCCTTTTTGCACACGACCACAAAGAAAATGTTCAGGATAACATTCAGCACGCCCGCTATAGAAAGATATACCAACGGCTTTTTTGTCTCTCCGCAGGCGCTGAGAACGCCGTTGCCGAAGTTATATACCGCCATGGCAGGCATTCCCAGTGCGTATATTTTAAGGTAAAGCACAGCGCTTTCGATAAGCTCGTCCTTGGTTTTCAGAGTCTCAAGCATGGGGCGGGCAAAAATATTGCACACAAGGCAGAGGATAATTCCGATAATAAGGCAAACGATAAGCCCCGAATACACTGTCCTTGCCACAGTCTCGCTGCTGCCCGAAGTCTTTTCCGCTCCCAGCTGATGAGCCGTTCTTACATTAACTCCTGCGCCCATGCCGATAAGTATGCCCGTAAAAAGCGACACCAGCAGCGCCGTGGAGCCTACCGCTCCCAGAGCGATATAGTCCGCATATTTTCCCGCAATGGCAACATCACTGAGGTTAAAAAGCACCTCCAGCATCTGGGTCATCATAAGTGGCAGGCTGAACACAAGGATATTTTTCCAGAGGGAGCCGCCTGTCATATCTATAGCATTTTTACCTTTTCCGCGCATTCATCAGACCTCCAACAATCCAACTAAAATATGATGATATCACTTTTGTCGGATTATGTCAATGAACTATCTGTTCGAAATATATAGCTGAAATGTACGGAGATATAATGCACTTATGAAAATATGCCGAATTTTCCAAAAGCCCTTGACAAATAAAATAAATGGACTATAATAATAAGTAATCGGATAGTTTACAAATGCGCTGACGGGGACGGAATGTCCGCAGGGAAGCCCTCAGAGAGCCTGCATACGGTGAAAGCAGGCGGCTTTTCGGATATGCTCCTATCACCCCTGAGCTTTGCTGCCCAACAGCTTGTCCAAGTAAGCAGCAGCGGGATTCTCCCGTTACAGAGAGTTTCCGTTGATTGACGGGAAAACGAGCGGCGTTGTGTATTTACTGTGTAAGTACATTCGCAACAAGAGTGGTAACGTGGGTACATTTGTCCTCACCTCTTGAAAAAGGGGTGAGGTTTTTTATTTTTTCCGAAAAATATCATTTTAAAGGAGAATATTTTATGCTGACACTTGATATGGTTTACAGCGCATCTTACAAGCTCAAAGAGGTTATCCGCAGAACTGACCTTATCCCCTCAAATAAAATTTCTGACAAATGCAACGTGTTCCTTAAAACAGAGAACCTCCAGGTAACAGGTTCATTCAAGGTTCGTGGCGCATATTACAAGATATCCCAGCTTTCCGACGAGGAAAAGGCAAGGGGCGTTATCGCCTGCAGCGCAGGAAACCACGCTCAGGGCGTTGCTCTGGCAGCTGCAAAGAACGGCATCAAGTCCCTTATCTGCCTGCCCGACTCCGCTCCTATCTCCAAGATAGAGGCAACACGTTCCTACGGTGCGGACATCTGCCTGGTTGACGGCGTTTATGATGACGCTTACGCAAAGGCAATAAGCCTCCGTGACGAAAAGGGCTACACATTCATTCACCCCTTTGATGACGAGTACGTTATCGCAGGTCAGGGAACTATCGGTCTGGAGCTTCTGGAGCAGCTTCCTCAGGTAGATGCTGTCGTTGTTCCCGTAGGCGGCGGCGGACTTATCTCAGGCGTTGCATTCACTCTTAAAAAGCTTAGGCCCGAAATAAAGGTTTACGGCGTTCAGGCAGCAGGCGCACCCAGCATGGTACAGTCTCTGGCTGACGGCAAGGTCGAAAAGCTCCACTCCGTTTCCACCATTGCAGACGGCATCAAGGTAATGGAGCCGGGCGAGCACACATTCCAGCTCTGCAAGGAGTATGTTGACGGCATTGTCACCGTTACAGATGACGAGATATCCTCTGCTATCCTCACCCTTATCGAGCAGCACAAGCTCATCGCTGAGGGCGCAGGCGCAGTTCCCGTTGCAGCAGTTATGTTTGATAAGATACCCGACCTTGAAGGCAAGAACGTTGTATGCTTAGTATCAGGCGGTAATATCGACGTTACTATCCTCAGCCGTGTTATTGAAAGAGGTCTCCAGAAGTCGGGAAGGACTTGCCTGCTGAACATCGAGCTTATCGACAAGCCGGGTCAGCTGAAGGGTGTTTCCGATATCATCGCAGCTCTGGGCGGAAATGTTATCTCCGTTCATCATGAGCGTGCAAACGAGGGCAGCGACATCAACGGCTGCTACCTGAGAATTACCCTTGAAACAAGAAATCACGCACACATTGAGGAAATAAAGAACGCACTCACAAAAGCAGGTTTCAAGCTTTATGATAAAAACTAAATCAGATCAGGAGGAATTTATTATGTCAGAAAAGATCTACACCAAAAACGCACCCGATGCAATAGGCCCCTATTCTCAGGCAGTAAAGAGCGGCAATCTGCTTTTTACCTCGGGTCAGATAGCTATCAACCCCGCAACAGGCAATGTTGACGCTCAGGGCATCGAGGCTCAGACCCGTCAGATCTGCGAGAACCTTAAAGCAGTTCTGGCAGAGGCAGGCTGCACTCTTGACAATGTTATCAAGACCACCTGCTTCCTTGACAATATGAACGATTTTGCCGCATTCAACGCAGTTTACGGCGAATATTTCACCAACAAGCCCGCACGCTCCTGCGTAGAAGTTGCAAAGCTTCCCAAGGGCGTTCTTGCTGAGATCGAGGTAATTGCTGAGCTGTAAGACTTGACATCTTTATAACGAAAAAAGGGTGTTGCAGTGTATTTCTGTAACGCCCGCCTTTTTTATAAGCACATATTTTTATGATATACGGTTATTAGAGGTGATCATATGGAATATAAGCTCAATGAGTACCACAAAAATTTATCTAAAGAAGACTTGATTGAAGATTTGATAAAAGTATCAGTTATTTTAAATAAATCATATATATCCAAAAATGATTATATATCAAAAGGGAAATATTCCGCTTCGCCTTATATACGCTGTTTTGGTTCTTGGATTGGTGCTTTATCAGCTGCTGGATTAGAAACACACCGTAGTAAAACTGATTACATAAAAATTTCTGATGAAGCTCTTATAGAGGACATTAAACGAATAGCATTTCTTTTAAATAAAGACTCCATTTCTACTAATGACTATTCCAAGTATGGGAATTATAAAGTTCAAACTATCTTATCAAGATTCAATTCATGGAGCAATGCTTTAACCTACGCAGAATTAAATCCAACTGTATATAAAGAGATAACTGATATCAACCTTTTTGAAGAAATTGAAAGATTGTGGACTAATAAAGGAGCCCAGCCAACCACTACAGACATAAAAAACGGTTTATCAAAATACTGTTTAAATACATATATACGAAGATTTGGAGGATGGCGAAATACTTTAAAAGCTTTTCTTGAATACATAGATGGAACATACGTGTTTATAGATAAGAATAATTCAACCGATAATATTATAAATACTAACAGTCCTAATGTGAATTATTCCAAACATAATACTCCCCGTGAACCTAATTTGAAACTAAGATTTCAAGTTTTAAAACGAGACAATTTTAAATGTTGCATATGTGGACGTTCTCCAGCCAACACTCCAGGACTGGAATTACATATTGACCATGTTAAACCATGGGCAAAAGGCGGAGAAACAACTATTGACAATTTACAAACACTTTGCAGTAATTGTAATTTAAAAAAAAGTGATTCAGAATTATAAGAAATTATCATTGCAAAAAACATTTGCAACGAAAACTCCCGAACATTTCGATGTGAAATGTTCGGGAGTTTTTTTGTTGTGTATGGGGTTCAAGGAAGAGATGTTCGCTTGCCTTTTGCAAAGCCACAGAGAAACCATCAAGGGGAATGCCGTTTTTTGCCCTTGCTTTAGTTTAATACTAATACTAATCTTCAATCGCTCTATAGGCAAAGCCGACAGATGAAATAAGACCAGTCAAGGAAAGCGACCGCAGGCGGGCTTGCCGCCCGGCAAGGGAGCTTGACGAAGAATGGGCTTATTTCAGCCGAGGATTTGTCTGTAGGTTGATTGAAGATTAGTATAATGTCCCTTTTTTATTAACAAAAAAGACGCATCAAGCAAGTGCCTAATGCGTCTTTGGTAATTTTAGGATTATATTTTACTGAGCAGCCTCAACAGTGGTGATATCGCTGCCGAACCACTTTGTGGAGATCTCGCCGAGCTTGCCGTCAGCCTTCATTTCGCCGAGGATCTTCTGTACCTCGTCACGAAGAGCCTGATTTTCCTTGCGGAAACCGATAGCATACTCTTCTTCCTCAAGGCCGTCGGGAAGAACTCTGTAATCCTTGCCGGAAGAGGAGATCTCGTAGTTTGCAACAACGCTGTCAAGGAAAACTGCGTCAACAAGACCAAGCTCCATCTGCTGGAGAGCCTCAACGTTTGTTGCCATAGCGGTAACGGTGATAGGAGTATCGTTGGTGTAAAGCTCGGAAGCTTCGAGTATCTCCTGTGCGGAAGAACCGTTCTGAACGCCGATGTTCATGCCTGTAAGGTCAGTCATGGAAGCTGCGTCGGAGGAAGCGGGAACAACGAATACCATCTCGTTCTTCATGTAAGGGTCGGAAAGGTTCATCTGCTCCTGTCTGGAAGCGTTGATGCTCATGCCGTTCCAGATGCAGTCGATTCTGCCGACTGCAAGGTCCTGCTCCTTGGTATCCCAGTCGATAGGCTCCTTAACAAGCTCAACGCCCATTCTGCTGCAAACTTCCTCTGCAACATCAATATCAAAGCCTACGATCTCATCGTTTTCATCGGTATAGCCCATGGGCTTGAAGGTAGCGTCAAGGCCGAGAACGAACTTTCCGCTGTCAAGCACTTTCTGGAGGGACTGGTCGCCGTCAGCTGCGGTGTCATCACCCTCAGCAGCAGTATCGGCTGCAGTGTCCTCAGCGGCAGTATCTTCGGATGTCTCCTCGGAAGCAGCCTCGGAAGCGGCAGCTGTGGTGTCAGCATTGTCAGCTGTAGTGGTATCATTGGTATCAGCTGTAGTTCCGCAGCCTGCCAGCATCATAGATGCAGCAGCGGCAAAAGCTGTTACAGCAGAGATAAGCTTGATCTTTTTCATGGTATCTTCTCCTTTAAATCTTCAATATGTTCCGCCCACGCAGAACTCTCACTGAATAAATATAACACAATTCTTTTGTAAAGTAAAGTGTTACCGTGATATTTCGGAACTTTACATATATTTTGGAAGAACTTAAAGGGGCTTTTATTGCATTATCATATAAATTTACAGGGAATTATCCCTTCATTACGGTTATTGAAGTTACATCAACGCCTGCGCCCGTTCCCTTGAAGCTTATGCAGTCGATATCGGCAGCGGAGAAGCCGTTTTCTGCGACGGCAGAAGCCATATTAGCAAACTCGAACACCGCAACGCCGTCACCCGAAGAGGAAGCCACAACATCAATATCGGTGCCGCCCACGGTTACGGTCATATAAACGGTCACGGGGATAGTGCCTGTCTGAGCGGTCTCGGCGGTGTAGCTTACTACCAGAAGTCCGCCGTCAGAGAGCATATCGGCAGAAAGTCCCTCGGCAGCAAGGCTTACAGTGCAGGAAGCCTCATTCTCGGCAGCAGCCTTATGCTCGGGAGTTATCTCGATGCCTGCCGCAAACTCTTCCGCAGTTTTCATGGAAACAGCCTCGGTCACTGCTTCGGTGGTCTCGCTTTCTGTAGTTTCCTCGGTTTCGGTCTCGGTAACTGTGGTAACTTCTGTATCGGATATCTCGCTGTCGGAGGTGATTTCGTTATCAACAGAAACTTCCGTAACAGCTTCATCAGCTGCCTCGGTAACGGTAACTGTGGTATCAACAGCAGGCTGGGACGAATTATGTCCGCCCATAAAATAAACGCCTGCTCCCACCGCAGCAACAATGACCACTGCCGCAATTATAATAGCTGCAGTCTTGCCGCCCTTTTTCTTCTGAGAAACTTTCTCAGCCATTTTCTTAAATTCGGAGGAATCGGCAACATATGCGCCCATATCGGAAAAATCGTCCTTTGCTGGGGCTTCCTTTTCAGGCTCCTTTTTCTCTTCCTGCTTTTCAGCCTTTGAAGCTTCGGGTGTCTTGGACGCTTCGGATACTTTTGATGCTTCGGGCAGCTCCGAAGAAATCTCCTCAGGCTTTTCGGTATGTATATCAACGCCCTCAATCTTAACTATCTCGGGTATGTCCTCAAGTGCCTTTTCGGCAGCCGCTTCAAGAATCTCAGCAGTTTCATCTGGAGATATCTCGGAGGGATCTATGCCCTGAAAAACAGCCATGCTGTTTTCGTCATCCGCATTTTCGGAAGCGGAATAAATGTTACCTGTTTTATTTGTATCTGCAGAAACCTCAAGCACGGGAGTGCCGCACTCGGGGCAGAATTTGCTGGTCTCAAACAGCTGTGCGCCGCATTTTGAGCATATTGCCATATTGATCTTACCTCCGTATAATAAAATGCCGCATAATATCGCAATGTATATTATACGGCATAATTTGTTAATATATCAATTCGGCGGAGTTATCCCATTGTAAAAAATCTCTGTGTGGCTGTGTAGGTCTTGCCGGGAGCAAGCTCCTCATATCCGCTGAGTTCTGCGGGCATATCAAGATTGGGGGCATTTACCTGAGCGGTCATAGGCTCGGGGCAGAAATAGTTCATAAAGCCCTCATGGTTCCATACTATCCAGAACTTGTACTTTTCATCTACCTCGTTGCAGATGGTCTTGCCGCTGGCAGTATCGGTCATGATCGTACCGTGGAAAGGCTTGCCGTCCAGCTCAAGAGTTCCGCCTGAATACATATCGTTGCAGATATCTCTGAGAACGGGGCAGGTTCCGTTTATGTACTTCTTGTCATAATCGGTGAGCTTTGCACGCTTGCCTGTGGGCAGCCACTTGGACTTGTTGAAGAGAATATGCTCCACAGCGGGAACCTTCAGCCTGATATCCTCCTGAACAGCGCCGTCAACAAAGGGAGCGTTGATGGTGGTGTGTGTTGCAATAGATATGGGCATCATCTTATCCGACTGATTGATAAGGGTTATCTTATGGGAAAGTCCCTTGTCGGAAAGCTCTATTCTTATTCTTACGGTGAACTTTACGGGGAAGCAGTTGAAGAAAAAGTCCTTTTCATCGTAAACATACTCGTTCTCCACAAAAGCGGTATTGCCCTTTGTGCCAAGCTCCTTTACGGTGTATGCTCTCTTCTGGATAAAGCCGTGGAGATGGTTGCCGAAGCGCTCCTCATTTACGGGCAGGCGATAGGTCGCATCAGATGTGTGCAGCACGCCCTTTTCAAAGCGGTTGGGCAGGTACAGGGTGGGAAGACCCCATATCTCGGGAGCGTTCATTATCTCGCCGATAGAAACGCTTCCGTTGTAGCGGAATATCTCCATTCCCCTTTTCTCGTCTCTGAAACGGAGTACGTTGGAACCCAGACCGTGAGCAACTATGGCATAATATCCGCCTGCGGAAAGCTCACAAACCTCTGTGCCCTTGTGGATCGCTTTTCTTGCATAAGTTTCCATATTCTATTTCTCCTTATATGTAACGATCAGGTATCGTATTTTCTTATTCTGAGAGGTATGCCCAGCCTTTCGGATATCTCCTTGCTTTCCTCGATCTCACGCTCGGAGATAACATCTACAACGGTGAACATCACCTGAGGAACATACTTTTTGCAGTCCTGCGCAAAGCTGAGCAGAGCGCTGAAACTGTCCTCCCACTTAGGACGGGTAACAGCGTTGTAGTCCTTTTCATTGCCCGAATTAAGGCTTATGGAAACGATATCCACAGCCCCCTCCAGCATTGCTGCGGTGGGTCTGCCGTGAATTTTGTCCGAAAGCCCGTTGGTGTTCAGGCGTATTATCTTATGGGGATATCGCTTTTTCAGCTCTTTGCCGATAAAAACAACGTCCTCTGCCCTTTCCATAGGCTCGCCGTAGCCGCAGAAAACTATCTCATCAAACTCATCGGGAGAGTATTTGTCAAACTCTGCCAGAACTTCCTCGTTTGTGGGTTCTCTTTCAAGCCACAGGCTGTCGCTGCCGTATGCGCTGTCGCCGTTGTGGCGTATGCAGAACGTGCAGTTGCAGGGGCATCGGTTTGTCAGATTTATATAAAGATTGCCGTGAACATTATAAACAAAGGTAAGACCTTTCAAAATAACACTTCCTATGTTACTTTCTGATTTTAAGTGAAATATCGAACGCCTTTACCGAATGGGTGATAGCGCCTACAGAAATAATGTCAACGCCTGTAGCCGCAGCAGCCGCAACGGTGTCGATATTGATGTTGCCCGAAGCCTCCAGAACAGCCTTGCCGTCTGCGATCTTTACGCACTCGGTCATTTCCTCCGGGGTCATGTTGTCAAGCATGATAACATCAACATTGCAGCCAAGAGCCTCGATAAGCTCTTCCTTGTTTCTTACCTCGACCTCAATCTTAGCCATATGGCCTATCTTCTTTTTAAGGGCGGTAACTGCGCCTGTGATGCCGCCGTATGCGTCAATGTGATTGTCCTTGAGCATAGCCGCATCGGAAAGATTGTAGCGGTGGTTGCGTCCGCCGCCTGCGGTGACAGCGTACTTTTCCAAAGCTCTCAGACCCGGGAGAGTCTTTCTTGTATCAACGATAGAAGCCTTTGTGCCTGCACAGGCTTCCACCAGCTTGTTTGTAGCTGTAGCAACGCCCGACATATGCTGGAGAATGTTAAGAGAGGTGCGCTCCGCTTTAAGGATAGAACGTGTCTTTCCCTGAACTCTGGCGATGATATCGCCCTTTTTCACTTTTTCGCCGTCGTGAATGAACACCTCGCACTTAACGCCGCTGTCGATGAAAGTAAATGTCCTCAGTGCGCAGTCGATTCCTGCCAGAACGCCCTCAGCCTTGGAGACAAACTCCGCAGTGGATATTTCGTCCTCAGGGATAAGCAGGTCGGTGGCAAGGTCAATGTAATTTATATCTTCTGACAATGCTCTCTTGATAACATCGTCAACATAAAATTCGGGTAAAAGCATTTTATTTCCTCCGTGGATAATTTATCAGTTGATGCAGTAGTCCAGAGTTTCGCCGATGCTCTCGGATATGAGCAGGTCAGCTCTGTCATCGTACTGGGTGGTGCTCTTGTTTATAAGAACAAGCTTGTTGCCCTTATAATATTCGATAAGACCGCTGGCGGGATATACGGAAAGCGATGTGCCGCCGATGATAAGAACATCGCAGTTTTCGATAGCCTCGATAGCGCAGTCAACAGTGTGCTGGTTAAGGCTCTCCTGATAAAGCACCACATCGGGCTTGATAAGACCGCCGCACTGTGCGCACTCAGGGATAAAGGGAGAATTTTTTATGTACTCAGCATCAAACATAGCACCGCAGCGGACGCAGTAATTGCGGTGTACCGAGCCGTGAAGCTCATACACGGTCTTGCTGCCCGCAGCCTGATGAAGGCCGTCGATGTTCTGGGTGATAACTGCTTTGAGCTTGCCTCTTCTTTCAAGCTCCGCAAGAGCAAGGTGAGCTTTGTTGGGCTTAGCGTCAAGATAGAGCATCTTATCCTTATAGAACTCGTAAAACTCGCTTATATGGTTGCAGAAAAAGGTACGGCTCAGAATAGTCTCAGGGGGATATTTATATTTCATGTTATAAATTCCGTCCACGCTTCTGAAATCCGGAATACCGCTTTCCGTGGAAACACCTGCTCCGCCGAAAAAGACAATATTATCCGATGAATCTATCCATTCCTTGAGCAGGGCGGTATTTTCGGTAATTGCCATAATAATCAATCCTTTCAAGCTCTTGCGTCTGCACATAAATTTATTATAGCACACTTTTTTAAGGATTTCCACTGTTTTTTAAAATTTTTCTGATTTTTCTGAAAAGCTCTTGACAAATCATAAAAAGTGTGCTATGCTTTCCAGCAATAAGCTTATTATCAAAATATTAAGAAGGAGGCGGAAACAATGACAATGCTTATAATATCACTTAAACTTACAGGTACATATAATAACATTCGGCAGCGCATTGGCATATCCGCACCTTTCAGAGGTCCTCTGCAATAAAATCAGGGGCAGATATAGTCATACATAAGGGCGCTTCCGGGTCGGAGCGCCCTTTTTTTGCGCATTTGTGACCCACTTTCAAGGAGAATTTACATGATAGAATTAAACGGAAAATACAATACAGCAAAGGTTTTTACCGATAATATCGACAGCGCCTCGGTCTCCCAGATAATCGAGCTTTGCAGCCAGGAATTCACTATCGGCGAGAAAATAAGAATGATGCCCGATGTCCATGCAGGCGTTGGCTGCGTTATCGGCACCACCATGACCATCACCGACAAAATTGTCCCCAACCTTGTGGGCGTTGACATCGGCTGCGGCATGGAGACTGTGCTTATCAAGGAAAAGCACATGGAGCTTATGCAACTCGACAAGCTTATCAGGCGGACTATCCCCTCGGGCTTTGCCATAAGAAGCACTCCCCACAAGCTGGCGGAAGAGGCGTACATCTGCGCCCTCAGATGTGCCGACAAAATAGACCTGCGCCGTGCGGAGCGCTCTGTGGGCACTCTTGGCGGCGGCAACCACTTTATCGAAGCGGACAGGGGCGAAAAGGGCATCTACATCGTTATCCACAGCGGCTCCCGTCATCTGGGTGCAGAGGTGGCAAAGTATTATCAGCAGCAGGCGGTAAAGCAGCTTGAACATTCGGGCGACGGCAAGATCCATGAGCTTATCGACAGTCTCAAGGCTCAGGGCAGGGAGAAAGATATCAGCCGTGAGCTTAAAAAGCTTGAAAGCACCAAGCGCATCACCGTGCCCAAAAATCTTGCTTACGTAAGCGGACAGCTTTTTGAGGACTACATTCACGATATGAAAATAGTCCAGCACTTTGCCGTGCTCAACCGCCGTGCCATGATGACCGAGATAATCAGGGGAATGAAGCTCACGCCCGTTGAGCAGTTCACCACTATCCACAACTACATCGACACGGAAAATATGATACTCCGCAAAGGCTCTGTGTCCGCACAGGCGGGGGAAAAGCTGATTATCCCCATAAATATGCGTGACGGCAGCCTTATCTGCACAGGCAAGGGCAATCCCGACTGGAATTTCTCCGCTCCCCACGGTGCGGGGCGGCTCATGAGCCGAGGCGAAGCCAAGCAGAGCTTTACCGTAAGCGAGTTCAAAAAGCAGATGGAGGGCATCTACACCACATCTGTGAGTCAGGGCACACTGGATGAATGCCCCATGGCATACAAGGGCATGAACGATATCCTTGACAACATCGGCGACACTGCGGAGGTAAACGAAATTATCAAGCCCATTTACAACTTCAAGGCAGGTGAATAAAATGAAAAGCTACGTACCCGTGGAAAAGATGAGCAAGAAAGCAAAACGTGAGTATTTTAACAAACAGCGCAGAGACTGGGGCGGGCTTTCCCCCGTCACCCGCTGCGGAGGCACAAAGGGCTATGACCGTGCCGCCCATAAGGCGGAGAACAGGAAAGCCCTTGCAGAGATGAACTGACAGCTTCTTTATTTCCCCCTTGACAATCCCACTCATTTTGGAGTAAAATAAAAGTTACCAATAACAAAGAAAAGGTGGAAACAAAATGAACAAAAAAGAAGTGGCTGAAATAAAAAGAAGCTTTGCCGAGGGCTGCGGATTTTTTACCCTTAACCGTGTGCTTTACGCCTATGCGGACGCCGAAAAGAACATAAAGTACAGTGATGTTCGCAGCTGGGCAACTATTCCCGAGGACGAGGGCGCTGTGGTCATGGAGACGCTTAAAAAGGTTTTCAGCGGCACTCTCGGCAAAAATCTCAACGAGTACGGCTTCCCCAACGAGTCATATGAAGAGGGCGGCGCTCAGAATATCCTTTACGCCGCAGTAAAGGGCAAGCTGGAGGACGAAGAGGCAAACAAGGCGTTCATCGACCGCATTGTTGAAAATACCGCCATGTCCAGCGCATATACTATTATATCGGGTCACTGTACATACAGCATTCTTGTAAAGGACAAGAACGATGAGTGCATCGGCGAGGGCGACTCCGAGTACAACTTCATCGTAACTGCCATCTGCCCCGTAAACACAGGAGATGACGGCCTTTTCTACGATGAGTCTCTGGAGACTATCGCAAAGAAGTCCAACACCGAGATGATAATTGCAAGAGCGCCTCAGGA
Organism: Huintestinicola butyrica; assembly: GCF_025567215.1. Classification (NCBI taxonomy): domain Bacteria; kingdom Bacillati; phylum Bacillota; class Clostridia; order Eubacteriales; family Oscillospiraceae; genus Huintestinicola; species Huintestinicola butyrica. The sequence goes on along the minus strand of NZ_JAOQKB010000001.1, from coordinate 10,803 downwards.
CGGCTTCTTCTACCCCATTTTCAGCGACCGTTCCCCTGACGTTAACCGTGTTATGTACTACACCCGCTCACCCAAGAAGCCCAATCTCTCCATTGTGGAGGACGTATTGGAGTGCCGCTTTGATTTCACTCCCGACGGTGAAAAGGAACGCTTCCGTGCAGTTCTCACCGATGTGTGCCGTGACGAGCTGGATTACACAGTTATCACCCGTGTAAACGACATTATCAAGGAAGTCATCGACCAGAACAAGAACGAGACCGAGCCTCCCGTGATCGACGCAAACAGAATGAAGACCATTCTTTCCGATGCGGGCGTAAGCGATGAAAAGCTTGAAGCCCTTGACGCAGTTTACAAGACTACTGTGGGCGACACCGCTCTGAAGGCGTCTAATCTTGTGGAGAACAAGACCGTTCTTTCCGTTCCCGAAATAACCGTAAACATCAGCAAGGAAGCCACCGACAAGGTGCGCACCACCGTTATCCAGGGCAGAAAATGCCTTATCATCGACCTTGACGACTCCAGTGTTACCATCAACGGCATTGAAACCACCATTGAAACTTCTCAGAACTCCCCTGCCGCAGCTGCGGAAAATCAGCCTGTGACAGTCTGACAGCCAAAATATACAAGGAGAAATATATTGACCGAAATAAGTATATTAACATAAAGCAATTTTAACAGACATTCACTTGATACATATGTAAGGACCCACAACGTCAGGCGGGCTTGCCGCCCGGCAAGTGAGCTTGACGAAGAATGGGCTTATTTCAGCCGAGGATTTGTCTGTAGGTTGATTGAAGATTAGTATTAGCGTGATTTTTAATTTTCAGTGCAGGCGGCTTTGGGGATTTTTAGATAGTCGGCTGTTACTTTAACTACATTAACCGTCAACAAAAAGATTTCGCAGGTAAACGTAGTTTACCACTGCGGCAACAGCGACCAGATGGCTCCGCCCTCTGGACTCCTGCCACCTTTGAAAAGGTGGGCTAAACTTTTCGCCTTGATCTTATTTGTATGGATCTTTTCATTTGTCCGCATAACTAAAAAGGGCTGCTGCATCTTTGTGCAACAGCCATTTTATCATTATATTATCCTATAATTATTCAACCGAATCAAGAGACTCATTGAACTCGTCAATGAGAACATTTACAGCGTCAGCCAGCGAATCTCTTACAGAAGGCCAGTCGTGACCGTAGAATGCAGCTCTGATACCATACTCGCCGCTGTCCAGAATGTTGTACATATCTGTGGGGCAGCCTGTGTGGATAGAATACATGGGGTGCTCAGCGGTCATTTCGTTGATCCTGTATCTCATCTGGATCATATCGTCAGTCCAGCCGTAATCGTCCTTACGCTTTCTGTCTGCGATCTCGAGAGAGCCTGTGTCGGAGTTTGCAGCAAGTATGCACTCCATAAATCTTGCAACGCCCTCGGGGTTCTGTGCGCCCTTACAGAGCATATAAGCTTCCAGACCTGCGGGGAGATAATACTCGTCAGCGTCGTCCATCTTGGGAACGGGTACGAACATAACGTCCTCGGAGTTACCGAATTTGGGGTTCCAGATATCGGGAGAGCCTTCAAGAGTGTATGCGCCGCAAATGTAGAACAGCTCCTTGCCTTCGCCGATGAACTCGGGGTGCTCGCTCCAGTCAAAGAGGGACTTATCGAGAACAAGACCGTTCTGGCTCAGCTCATACATAAAGTTCATGGACTTTTCAAGGCGCTCATCATAAAGGTTGGAAACCAGCTGACCGTCTCTCAGTTCAACGGGAGCAACGCCGCAGGTGAGCATAAGGGGCTTTTCATTGAACCAGCCGTCCAGACCGTACTGGTCAGCCTCGGGATCAACATATTCAAGAAGCATATTCTTGAATGTGGACCATGTCCATTCGCCCTTGTCAAGCAGCTCAACGGGATCCTCAAAGCCCTGGGACTCGATGGTCTTCTTGTTGTAGATAACGACCTCGCCTGCTGTTGCCTGGGTAGCCATAAGGTAATGCTTGCCCTTGAGGCTGAACTTGTCGTTAAGCTCCTTTACTGGGTTCCAAAGGTCGGAATCGAAATCAACATAGCTGTCGTAGGACTCAAACTGACCGTTGGGGATACCCTTGGGAAAAGAGTCAAGGTCGCCGCCTGCGATGAAGTCGATGCCTGTACCGCCCAGAATGTTTGTGGAAAGGTCGGTAAAGCGCTGGCTCCATGTGGTGGGGATATATTCAATGGTTCCGCCGTACTTCTTCTCGAAAAGCTCGAGAGAAAGCGCCTTGGTGTTGCCTGATGTGGTAGCGTGGAAAGGATCATAGAAAGAGAACCACTTGATGTTCTTGTTTTCAAGCTCAACATCGGGAAGCAGCTTGGAAACATCGTCCATGGTAACCTGCTCCTCGGAAGCAAGTGTCTCGGTATTGATCTCAACAGTTACCCCTGTTGTGGTGGTTGCGGAGGTGGTAGTATCCTCTGCTGTACCGGATGAACTGCCGCAGGCTGCAAAGCTCGAAGCCATCATAACAGCTGCAAGACCTGCTGCATATCTTTTAAAATTCTTCATAATAGTACACCCTTTCATTTCAAGAGAAAATGTGCATGATAAACTTTTTATAATTATAACATAAAGCTGCATTTCTGTCAACGTTTACATTGTACATTTTGACAAGAAGATAATTGGTTATATTGCCGAGGCTTTTTTAAATAAACCGCCTCGGCATGATATGTTAGATAATTTGATACTAAGCGCCAATCAAAAACTATATATCTATAGTTTTATTGGAAATTAGTATCACGTCTCTTCATGGTATTAACAAGATAAATGAACTCGTCCTTATAATCATCATCGGAATAATCGTACTTGGAAAGCTGTGCGGAAACGTCCTTGTAGGTAACATCGCCGATGTATCTGCTGTTTCTCAGGAGCATGCCGAACTCTGCCACGCAGGAGGCAAAATTCATATCTGCGGACATTTTGTCGGAATAAAGTGACTTGTTAACGGGATATGTTAGCAGCTTGCTTTCGCTGCCCTCAGGCTCCTTGTAGCGGATATTCACGGTGAGAAGCTCGTCGCCCATAACGCCCTCGCTGTCAGAAGCATATTTCAGCTTGCTTTCGCCCAGCTCCATTTTGCTGTCAGCAAGAACTATCTCATAAAGCACGGTAACGCTGTGGCCTGCGCCTATCTCGCCTGCGTCCTTGGTGTCATCGTTAAAGTCCTCGGCAGCCATGACCCTGTTCTCATAGCCGATAAGGCGATATCCCTTAACATTTGCGGGATTGAACTCCAGCTGAAACTTAACGTCCTTTGCAACTGTGAAAAGTGTTCCGCTCATTTCATCGACCAGCACCTTTTTCGCTTCCTTTTCGCTGTCGATGTAGGAGTAGTTTCCGTTGCCGTAGTCAGCCAGTGCTTCAAGACGGTTGTCCTTATAATTGCCTGTGCCGAAGCCCAGAACGGAGAGGAACACGCCGCTTTCACGCTTTTCCTCAATGAGCCTTGTAAGCTCCGACTCGGAGGAAAGTCCCACATTAAGGTCGCCGTCTGTGGCGAGGATAACTCTGTTGTTGCCGCCGTCGATAAAATATTTCTGAGCAATATCGTAAGCGGTATTGATGCCTGCCGCACCTGCTGTTGAGCCGCCTGCTTCAAGGTCGTTGATGGCACGGAGTATCTTTTTCCTGTCGTTTCCGTCAGCGCCTTCAAGCACCACCTCGTCCGAGCCGGCATAGGTGACGATTGAAACACGGTCAGCGGCAGTTAGATTATCGGTAAGCATTGAGAAAGACTTCTGTACCAGCGGCAGCTTGTTGTCATCATACATGGAGCCGCTCACGTCAATAAGGAAAACCAGATTCATGGCAGGGCGCTCATCAAGCACAGCATCAAAGCCCTTGGTATTTATGCCGACCATTAAAAGCTCAGTTTCATCGTTCCACGGGCAGTCGGAAAGCTCTGTATGAACTGCAAACGGCTCGCCGTCGGCAGGATCGGTATAATCATAGTCAAAGTAGTTGATAAATTCCTCGATACGCACGGCATCGGGAGGAACGTCACTGCCGTTATCTATCATTCGGCGGACATTTGTATATGAGGCAGTATCCACATCAGCCGAAAAGGTGGAAAGAGGTGCAGAGGAAACTGCTGTATATCCGTTCTCGCTGATATAGTTATATTCCTCGTCATTTTGCTCAAAATCAGCATTATCGGCAGGTGCTTCATCGTAATCGGCAGGTGCACATTCACCAGCAGCCGCTTCGGTGCTATTGTACTGCACATTGTTCTGACCCCTTGTGTAGCTGTCTGCCTCGTCTGTACTTGCGGCACCGCAGGCGGTCAGTGATGTTACTGATGATACGACTGCCATAACCGCAGCAAGCTTTCTCATTGAGTTCATTTTTGTGTTCATAAAATCGTTCCTTTCAGATATTGTCATGCACGCAGTTTTTCCCAGCTTTCAAAAAGCTTTTCAAGCGAGCATTCGGCGGTGATGTTCATACGGTCGTAAAAATAGTCGTCCTTATAGACCTGTGGGTAGGTAATGGTGCTGCCGTCCGCTGCAAGGGACTGCCAGCCGTTGTGATAGACCACTTCCCTGTCAAGGGTTATCTCTATCTGAGGGGCATTGTCGAAAACAACTCTGTACATTCCGTCACAGGCGCTGATCGGCAGCAGATACTCACGGTTGTCACGGAGAGCATAAGGCGAGTCGGAATAAACGGTGACTTTTTCGGGGAGAGAAGCCTCGCTGTCGGAGATAAGATGCACCACTTCAAGGGTGTATGCGGTCATATCGCCCTCATTGTCGGAATACAGCACCTTGCCGTCGATGAAAAAGTCCGTCTTAGAAAGCACCTGAGCCTCCACAAAATACTCCTGCTCCGCCTCGCTGTGGGAAAGGGCATTGTAGATGCCGCTGTCGGTCTCGGCAAGGTCAAGGGTATAATAATTGTCGGCTGACTGAGTTTCCGTGGAATAATCCCAGCCCATTTCTGCGGCAACTGACGGTATTTCCGCATCATCTGCGGCATATTCGCCGCTTATTTCGGGAGTCATATCCGCCTGAGATGTTTCGTTTGATATCTCACTGTCGCTTATAATGAGCCTGCCTGCGCAGAAAACTGCCGCTAAAACGGCTGCGGCGGAGACGAAAATCCTGACTGTTTTGCCTGATTTATGCGCACACTGCCTTGACGCTGAAACGAAAGGGGTGATATCCTTTTCCTCGTCAGGAGCGCCTGCGATCTTCTCCCAAAGCTTATCCATATCGGGTGCAGATGAATCAATATGTTTTATGTAGTCCTGTTCAAATTTTTTCATCATAACACCTCCCCGTAAAGCTTTCTGAGTTTTTTCACTGCCGACTGATACCGCCAGGCAGCGGTACCGATGGGAATTTGCAGCACGTCCGAAATTTCCGCAAACGTAAGCTCGCAGTAAATTTTCAGATGGACGATCTCCCGCTGGTCGGCACTCAGGGCATCAAGCATCTGCTGCACTGCCATGTCTGACGATACGTTTTCCTCAGTATCGGCTGTATCAGCCACATCGGAAAGCGTACTGCTGTCGTCATCATCGGCTGATGATGTGGACGGAACCTCTCTGCTTTGCCTGCGGATAATATCCAGCGCAAGATTTCTGGCTGAAACAAGCAGCCATTTCCTGTGCCCCGTGCCTGCCCTGTAAATATGAGCAGCCTTTCTGAGCCTCAGGAAAAATTCTGAGGTAATATCCTCCGCAAGATGCGGACTTCTGCACAGGCTAAGTACGGAAGAATATATCATTCGCCCGTACTCCTCATAGACCTGTTTAAGTCCCTGCATATCTCCGCCCGCAAGCATCGTCATACAGCTTGTAAAATTGCTTTCAGTCATTATTTTCACCCCGTCTGACCGTTTTCATATGTATATACGTCTGAATTGGAACAACTTTATGGCATTTATTTGTAAACAATTTATTAAGTAAGCTGATAAAAGAAAAGACCTTTTCGCAAGGAAAAGGTCTTTTCGGAAATTCAAGTTCGTATTGAGATTATTCGTTGATCTTAGTAACAACGCCGGAACCAACGGTACGTCCACCCTCACGGATAGCGAAACGAAGTCCCTCTTCAATAGCGATAGGAGTGATGAGCTCAACTGCGATCTCAACGTTATCGCCGGGCATGCACATTTCCTTATCAGCAGGAAGTGTGATAACGCCGGTAACGTCAGTTGTTCTGAAGTAGAACTGAGGTCTGTAGTTGTTGAAGAAAGGAGTATGACGTCCGCCCTCTTCCTTCTTCAGTACGTAAACCTGACCGCTGAACTTGGTGTGGGGGTGAATAGAACCGGGCTTGCAAAGAACCTGGCCTCTTTCGATGTCAGTTCTCTGGATACCACGGAGAAGAGCACCGATGTTATCGCCTGCCTCAGCGTAGTCAAGGATCTTTCTGAACATTTCGATACCGGTAACAACAGTCTTAGCTCTCTCGGTAGTAAGACCGATGATCTCAACTTCGTCACCAGTTCTGAGCTGACCTCTTTCAACTCTACCTGTAGCAACAGTACCACGACCGGTAATGGTGAATACGTCCTCAACAGGCATAAGGAAGGGCTGGTCTGCCTTTCTGTCGGGAGTAGGAATGTACTCGTCAACAGCGTCCATGAGTTCCTGAATGCACTTGTACTCAGGAGCGTTAGGGTCGGTAGAAGTGGAGTTAAGAGCCTGGTAAGCAGAACCGATGATGATAGGAGTATCGTCGCCGGGGAAATCGTACTTATCGAGGGTCTCACGGATATCCATCTCAACAAGCTCGAGAAGCTCAGGATCGTCAACCTGGTCAGCCTTGTTCATGAATACAACGATGTAAGGAACGCCAACCTGACGAGCGAGAAGAAGGTGCTCCTTGGTCTGAGCCATAGGTCCATCAGTAGCAGCAACTACGAGGATAGCACCGTCCATCTGAGCAGCACCGGTGATCATGTTCTTAACATAGTCAGCGTGGCCCGGGCAGTCAACGTGAGCATAGTGACGCTTGTCAGTCTCGTACTCAACGTGAGCGGTATTGATTGTAATACCTCTTTCTCTCTCCTCGGGAGCCTTATCGATATCAGCATAGCCCTCAAACTGAGCCTGACCCTTAAGGGAAAGATACTTGGTGATAGCAGCGGTAAGAGTGGTCTTACCATGGTCAACGTGACCGATAGTACCAATGTTTACGTGGGGTTTGGTTCTTTCGAAATGTGCCTTTGCCATTGGAAATTTCCTCCTTTAATTAGTAAAGTTATAAGCCTATGCAACCATTTTAACAGATTATTAAGCGGATTGCAAGCGTTTTTTGTAAATTTTCAGCTAAAATTATCAGCCGTTTGCCTTGTTTCTTGCAGACATGATCTTCTCTGCAACGGAACGAGGAACCTCTGTATAGCTGTCGGGCTCCATTGTGTAGTTACCACGGCCCTGAGTCTTGGAACGGAGGTCGTTGGAGTAACCAAACATCTCGGAAAGAGGAACAAGTGCATCAACCTGAGCTGTGCCGTTGTTGATCTCCTGGCCGAGGATCTGTCCACGACGGGAGTTAAGGTCACCGATAACGGTACCCATGAAGTCCTCGGGAACAAATACGGAAACCTTCATGATAGGCTCGAGAATGCAGGGATCAGCCTTCTTCATAGCTTCCTTGAAAGCCATAGAACCGGCGATGGAGAATGCCATTTCGGAGGAGTCGACCTCGTGGTAGGAGCCGTCGTAAAGAGTAACCTTAACGTCAACAACCTGATAACCGGCGAGAACGCCTGCCTTCATAGCGCCCTGAATACCCTTGTCAACAGCGGGGATGTATTCCTTAGGAATAGCACCGCCGACAACGGCATTAATAAACTCGTAACCCTTACCGGACTCGTTGGGTTCAACCTTGATCTTAACGTGACCGTACTGACCCTTACCACCGGACTGACGAGCATACTTGTGGTCAACATCAGCAAGCTTCTTGATTGTTTCCTTGTAAGCAACCTGAGGTGCACCTACGTTAGCCTCAACCTTGAACTCTCTGAGGAGACGGTCAACGATGATATCCAGGTGAAGCTCACCCATACCTGCGATAATGGTCTGACCTGTTTCTTCGTCAGTCCATGTTCTGAAGGTAGGATCCTCTTCAGCAAGCTTTGCAAGGCCGATGCCCATCTTTTCCTGACCGGCCTTAGTCTTAGGCTCGATAGCGAGCTGGATAACAGGCTCGGGGAATTCCATGGACTCGAGGATTACAGGGTGCTTAGGATCGCAGAGTGTATCACCGGTAGTTGTATTCTTAAGACCTACGCAAGCAGCGATATCGCCGGCGTAGCAGGTCTCGATATCCTTTCTGTGGTTGGAGTGCATCTGAAGGATACGACCCATTCTTTCAGAGTTATCCTTAGTTGCATTGAGCACAGTAGCACCTGCGTCAACAGTACCCGAATAAACTCTGAAGTAGCAGAGCTTACCAACGAAGGGGTCAGTTGCAATCTTGAATGCAAGTGCAGCGAAAGGTTCAGTATCGGATGTGATTCTCTCGGTCTCCTCACCTGTATCGGGGTCAACACCCTTGATAGGAGGAATATCGAGAGGAGAGGGCATATAATCAACAACAGCGTCAAGAAGCTTCTGAACGCCCTTGTTCTTATAAGAGGTACCGCAGGTTACGGGAACGAACTTATTGGCGATGCAGCCTTCACGGATGCACTTCTTAAGTTCTTCTGTGGTAAGCTCTTCACCCTCAAGGTATTTTTCCATGAGCTCGTCGTCCATTTCAGCAGCAGCTTCAACAAGCTTCTCACGGTATTCGTTAGCCATGTCAACCATGTCAGCGGGAATATCCTCTACTCTGACATCCTTGCCAAGGTCATCGTAATACACGTCTGCCTTCATTTCAACCAGGTCAATGATACCCTTAAAGTCATCTTCCGCACCGATAGGAAGCTGAATGGGCACTGCGTTACACTTGAGACGCTCGTGCATCATTTCAACAACACGGAAGAAGTTGGCACCCATAATATCCATCTTATTTACATAAGCCATTCTGGGTACCTGATATTTATCAGCCTGACGCCATACGGTCTCAGACTGGGGCTCAACGCCGCCCTTTGCGCAGAAAACAGTTACAGAACCGTCAAGAACTCGAAGCGAACGCTCAACCTCTACTGTAAAGTCAACGTGGCCGGGGGTGTCGATGATATTGATTCTATGACCTGCCCAGTGGCAAGTAGTAGCAGCGGAGGTAATTGTGATACCTCTCTCCTGCTCCTGAGCCATCCAGTCCATTGTTGCAGAACCATCGTGAGTTTCACCTATCTTATGGTTTACACCGGTATAGAAAAGGATACGCTCGGTGGTAGTTGTTTTACCTGCATCGATGTGAGCCATGATACCAATATTTCTTGTTTTTTCAAGTGAACAATCTCTTGGCATAGCTTTTCCTCCAAAAATCTGCTGCGGCTGTGATAACCGCAGCCGTCACGTTTATAACGTTTTGCTTCGGCTTTGCGGCCTGATCACCATCTGTAGTGAGCAAATGCCTTGTTAGCCTCAGCCATCTTGTGAGTATCCTCACGCTTCTTGCAAGCTCCGCCCAGACCATTCATAGCGTCCATGATCTCAGCTGCGAGTCTCTCCTTCATGGTTCTCTCGCTTCTTGCTCTTGCGTAAGTTGTAAGCCATCTGAGTCCAAGAGTCTGCTTTCTCTCGGGTCTAACCTCCATAGGAACCTGGTAGGTAGCACCGCCTACACGGCGAGCCTTTACTTCCAGGAGAGGCATGATGTTTTCCATAGCCTCGTTGAATGCTTCAAGAGCATCCTTTCCTGTCTTTTCAGCAACGATCTCAAATGCGCCGTAAACGATCTTCTGAGCTACGCCCTTCTTACCGTCGAGCATGATATTGTTGATAAGACGTGTAACGATCTCGGAATTGTAAACAGGATCACAGAGAACCTCACGCTTAGCTATTTTACCTCTTCTTGGCACAATACTTCCCTCCTTCATAATAATGATATCATAGGTACTCGTTTCTTCCACGACACGTCGTCCAATGCAGAGGTATCATCTATATTAAAATGAATAACTCCACAATTTAATCGCTGTGTGGTTTCATTGAGTCTCATAATTGATCGGCAGCGCTTTTAATTACTTAGCACCGGCCTTAGGCTTCTTCGCACCGTACTTGGAACGAGCCTGATTTCTCTTGGCAACACCCTGAGCATCGAGTGTACCTCTGATGATGTGGTAACGAACACCGGGGAGGTCCTTAACTCTTCCGCCTCTGATGAGTACGACAGAGTGCTCCTGAAGGTTATGTCCGATACCGGGAATGTAAGCTGTTACTTCATTACCGTTGGTAAGCTTTACTCTGGCGATCTTTCTCATAGCGGAGTTAGGCTTCTTAGGTGTAGCAGTTCTTACAGCGGTGCATACGCCTCTCTTCTGAGGTGAGCTCAGATCGATAGCGATCTTCTTCTTGGAGTTATAACCCTTCTGAAGTGCAGGTGCTGTGGACTTCTTTTCGATAACGTCTCTTCCCTTACGAACCAGCTGATTAAAGGTAGGCATTGATACATCTCCTTTCATAGATTTTCGTGATATAAATATGCTTACAAAAACATACCATCACACAATTAAATATTATACACGCATTTTCCCCCATTGTCAAGCACTTTATACAAATTTCACTTTAAAAATTTGTTTTTGTGGTTTTATACAACCGAAAAACCCGCAAAGCACGCAAATGTGAGGGTTTGGTAAGGATGTTTTTAAGATTTAGGTTTTGCGGTATAGTATGTTGCGTACTATACCGCTTTCCCTTTCCACAA